>DASXOR010000161.1:0-25852 GCA_036494095.1 Gaiellales bacterium
CCTGGCCGTACACCTCCAGGCGCCGCCGCACCGTGGTGTCGAGCCGCCCGAGGAGCCGGAGCTCCTCCACGCCCATGCCGAGCCCGTCCTGCCACCGGCCCCAGTGGCCGCTGCGGCCAAGCGTGGTGTCGTAGTCCCAGCGGAAGCGGCCGAACCCGGCCGGCGGCGTCCAGCCGCGCGCGTGGCCGTGCATCCGCGCCGACACCGCCCCGAGGGTGCGGAAGCCGGGCATGAGGTCGTGGGCGTCGGCGTCGGGCATGTCGCCGGCGAGCCAGTCGAAGAGCACGACGTTGCGCTCGCCCAGGTCGGCGGTCGCCACCTGGCACACGCGGCCGCCGCCGACGCCGGCGACGGCATGCGCGGTCTCGACGACGCCGTCGTCGCGCAGCGCGTCGATCCATACGAGCTCGGAGTCGATCTCCTCGGCGGTGTGGTATGTCGGCCGATGCACGCGCAGCGCGAACGCACGGCCGCCGGGCTCCTCGACGCGGTACGTCCAGTTCTCGGACACGTTGATCAGCCGCACCGATGCCGCCGGGTCGAGGTCGTAGCAGGCAAGCGCCGCCCCCGCCAGGCGGTCGATCGCCGCCTGATCAGTGCTCACGGCCCTCCACCGACTCGAGCACCCGGGTGATCTCGTCGCGGGCCCGCACGACGCTCTCGGTGGGGCCGCTCATGTAGATGCGGCCGGCGGCGCCGATCATCGACACCGTCACGAGCGTCGCATCCGGGGCGGCCCGCTCGGCCGCGTTGGCGGCCATGGCCGCGTGCAGCGCCGGCACCACCTCGTACACGAGCAGCGTCTCGCCGGGGAGCACCATCGACGCCTCGCGGTTGCGGTTGATGATCACGGCGTGCTGGTCGGTGATGTCGGGGATCACGTCGGCGTAGAGGATACGCGGCCGCAGGGCGTCTGCGGGCTTCGCCCCGATGCCTTCGAGGATGGCCGCACCGGCCCGGTCGACGAGCGCCTGGTCGCGATGATGCACCTCGAGCACGCCGAACTGGCGCTCGACGTAGAGGATGCCCGGCTCGATCTCGGGCACCGACCGCAGCGCCAGGTCGGTCACCCGCTCGATCGCAAGCGCCGGCGACACCTCGACGATGAGGGCGTTGTCCCCCTCGATCGGCGGATAGCCGCGGGCGCGGGTGGGCGTGCCCAGGTACGCGGCGAACTGCCGGCCCAGGCTCGGGATCGGCAGGTACACCCGCAGCTGCACTGCGGTTTCGGTCACTAGCTCGAGTGCACGAAGTGCTTGTCGAGCTCCGCATGCGGGCGCGGGATCACGTGCACCGACACGAGCTCGCCGACGCTCGACGCGGTCTCGGCGCCGGCCTCGGTGGCGGCCTTGACGGCGCCGACGTCGCCCTGGATCACGACCGACACGAGGCCGTCTCCGACCTCCTCGCGCCCGACGATGGTCACGTTGGCGGCCTTGACCATGGCGTCTGCGGCCGACAGCGCCGCGACGTAGCCCTTGGTCTCGATCATCCCGATTGCGTGGTTCGACATGGTGTCCTCCTAGTTCGTGCCCCCGCCGGCGGGCGGGAGCGCTTGCGCCGGGGCCGGAGCGGCCGCGGCGGGCTCGTCGATGGATCCGATGATGAGCGCGTCGATGGGCGGATGGTCGTCACCGAACCAGCCCGAGGCGACCGACCCGGTGGCGACGAGCACGCGCTCGCCGATGCCGCTGCCGAGCACGTCGAAGGCGACCAGTTGTCCGCCGCCCTCCACCTCGACCTCGAGGAACGCCCCGCCCGGGATCCTCTCGATCCGCTTGGACGCCCACACGGACCCGGTTACGGTCGCTCTCAGCATGGCCGCTCCTTCTCGATCTCGACTCCCAGGCTGCGCGCGCGGTCGCGCGCCATCGGCGTCAGCACCGCCCGCTCGGTGACCGCGCCCCGCTCGACCCTGATCACGGCCCCGGCCGGAGCCCCTCCGCCGCCGGCGACGGCCGTCGCACCGAGCCGGAAGCGCAGCCGGCCCGAGCGGATCGCCATCCGGTCGCGCGGGTTCTCCAGCCGGTGCACGAGCGAGCGCACGAACGCGTCCAGGTCGGCATCGCTGCGCAGGTCGACGCGCTCGACGGTGGCCCCGCCGGCGTCCTGCGACACGGCGGGCGCGGACGCCGCCGGAGCGGTGGTCGTGTCGGACTCGGCCGGCGGCCGCCACCCCGACGGCCGGTGCACCGCCGCGATCGGCGGCCCCGGAACTTGCGGCACGGCATCGGCGGGGGAAGCGGGGCCAGGCCCCGGCCTCTCCGAAGCGGGGCCAGGCCCCGGTTGGGGCCTGGCCCCATCACCGTGGCCGTTCCCGTTCGTCGTCAGCGCCTCGGAGAGCAACCCCGGCAGCAGATCGGCCAGCACCTCGCGAGTGACGCTGCGCAGCAGGTCGGCGTCTTCGGGCGTGCTCACACGGCACCTCCCAGCGCCGCGACCGCCGCGTCGCCCGCGGTGCGCACGTCGGCCTCCAGGCCGGCCAGATACACCCTGCCGGTGGCGCCGATCATGCGGTAGTCGACCACCTTCACCCGGGCAGCCTTCTCGGCCTCGTTCGTGGCCAGGATGGCGTAGGACGCGGGCTGCATCTCGAGCACGAAGAGCGACTCGCCGGGCAGGGCCATCGACCCGAGCTTGTTGCGGTTGATCAGGAAGGCGTGCTGATGGTCGAGCCGTGTGATCAGCTCCGACGCCAGGATCTGCGGCCGGGTGGCGTCCTCGGCGCGGGCGCCCAGCGCGGCGAGCACGGCGCTCGACGCCGCGTGCACCTCGGCGGTCGAGCGCGAGTGGATCTCGAGGTAGCCGAACTGGCGCTCGACGACCAGGATGCCGGCCTGCACCTGCGTCGACTTGAGGGCCACGTCGGTGAGCGGCTCGATGTCGAGGCCGGGGGCGATCTCGATGATCTGCGCGGCCATATTCGTGCGCGGCAGGCGCCCGCGGATCCAGGTGCCCAGGTAGCACATCGTCTGCGGCTGCAGCTGGTCGATGAAGATGAACGACCGGAGCTCTGCCATTTAGATGGTCGACTCCAGATCCTCGCGCGCCTGGACGTCAGGCTGCGATCGGAGGTCGGATTGTGGCGGGGCTGCGGCTGCGAACCGTCGCCCAGGACGCCACGGGGATCTGGAGTCGACCATCTACCGCCTCACCAGCTCACGCAGCTCCTCGAGCACGATCCGGCGGATCTCCTCGCGTGCATCGGCCGCCTCTCCGGCCTGCGCCTGGGCGGCCACCGGAGCCGCCTCGGGCTCAGCGCTCCACGGCTCGAGCCCGGTGAAGTCGCCGAACGCCTCGGCCGGGTCGCTCGCGTAGGCCACCCGGGTCAGGTTGATCAGGTGGCGCGGCTCGAGGTTCTCGCCCAGCGAGGAGCGGCCGTAGAAGCCCGTGCCGATCGTCATCGTGGGGGCGAGGTTCGTGTCGATGCCGGCCGAGCCGGTGCTGCCGCCGACGTTCACGGCCACCCGCAGCACCTTGACGGCCGCCCCGTAGGCCATGATCGTGCGCGGGTCGCGCGAGTGGATCACGGCCGAGTGGCCCGCGCCGCCGATGCGCAGCAGCGCGCAGGCCGCAGCGATGCCACGGCGGGCATCGGGCACGCGCACGAGGCCGAGCAGCGGGAACATCTTCTCGCGGGCGAGCGGCTCCTCCGGCACGATCAGCTCGAACGGGGCCACCAGCACACGCGTCTTGGGCGGCACCCGGATGCCGGCCTCGGCGGCCAGCGCCGCAGCGTCGCGGCCGATCAGCTCGATCCGCAGGCGCCCGTCGGGGAAGATCTTGTCCCGCACCGCCGCCACCTCGTCGGCCGAAAGGACGTGCCCACCGTGGCGGCCGAGCTCGCGCTCGAAGCCGTCGGCGCAGCGCTCCTCGACGATGGCGCACGACTCGTTCGTGCACAGGATCGAGTTGTCGAAGCTCTTCGAGTCCATCAGGCGCTCGGCGGCCGCCGCGAGGTCGGCGGTGTGGTCGACCAGGGCCGGGACGTTGCCCGGCCCGACGCCGATGGCCGGGTTGCCGGAGCGGTAGGCGGCGCGCACGACCGCCACCCCGCCCGTGGCCAGGATGACGTCGGTGGTCGGATCGCTCATGAGTGCCTCGATCAGCGGGATGGTCGGCTCCTCGACCACCTGCACGCACCCGTCCGGCGCGCCGGCCTGGACGGCGGCGTTGGCCAGATGGTGGGCGGCGTCGGCCGACACCTCGCGGGCGAGCGGGTGCGGGCTGACGACCACGGCGTTTCGCGTCATCAGCGCGAGCAGCACCTTGAAGTAGACCGTGGCGATCGGGTTCGTCGACGGCGTCAGGGCGAGCACGACGCCGGCCGGCCGCGGCAGCTCGACGATCTTGCCCTCGGGGTCGATGCGGGCGCTCACGTAGTCGCCGCCGCCGTACCACTCGAGCAGGCCCCGCGAGCAGGCCTCGTTCTTCAGGCGCTTGTGCTCGACGACGCCCATGCCGGTCTCCTTCACGGCCCATTCGGCATACCTTTGCGCGTTTCGGTATGCCTCCGCGGCCACGGCCTGCACGATCCGGTGCGTGCGCTCGAAGTCGTAGCCGGCAAACGCCGTCGCCGCCCAGTGGGCGCGCTGGAGCATCATCCGCGCCCGGGGGACGCCGGCCGGCTCGGCGGCGACGGCGCTCATCGCGCCCCCACCGCGGCCCTCGGCCCGCGCAGCTCATGCAGCGCCTGGCCGATCGAGACCTCGGTGCGGTCGAGCACCTCGTCAACCAACTCGGGACCGAGCAGGATGCCGGGCTTGAACTGGAGCACGCGCGGGTCGAGCGTCGAGAAGATCGCCCAGACGCCGTTTTCGTACAGGTGCTTCATCACGATCTTCGCGCCCTGGGGATGGTCGAACTCGAGGCCCATGACGACGCCGTCCTGGCGGATGCCGACGAACCAGTCGGGATAGAGCTCCTGGATGGCGCGCAGGCCGCGGCCGAAGCGGTCGGAGATGTAGTGCACCATCGAGCGCACCTCGGGTCGGCCGCAGATCTCGAGCACCTTGAGCGCGACCACACAGCCGAGCTCGGCGCCGCCGCCCGTGGAGATGTGGCCGAAGCCGTCCTCCTTGAGCCACGCCGAGCACTCCTCCGAGACCACCACGCACGAGATCGGGTACATACCGCCCGTGATGCCCTTGCCGATGACCATGATGTCGGGCTCGACGCCCGCCTTTTGGATGCCCCACATCTCGCCCGTGCGCATGAGCCCCGTCTGCACCTCGTCGGCGATGTAGAGGGCGCCAAAGCGCTCGCAGAGCCGCTTGACGGACTGCAGGTAGCCGGGCAGGGGCAGCGGGAAGCCGTAGGTCGCCGGGATCGTCTCGAGCAGCACTGCGGCCACGTCGCCCTCCCGCAGCGCGACCTCCATCGCGTCGAGGTCGTTGAACGGCACCTGGACGAACTCATCCGGCCGGTCCGACAGGAACAGGCGCGAGAAGCGGTCGTCGCCGCTTGCGACCGCGAGGCCGGTGTGCCCGTGGTAGCCCTTCAGGATCGAGACGATCTTGCGCCGCTGGCGGGTGTGGCGGGCCGTCTTGATGGCGATGTCGGTCGCCTCGCCGCCGCCGGCGCCGTAGACAACGCGGCGCATGTTCGGCGGGCACGTCTTCACGAGCGCCTCGGCGAGCGCCGTGCGGGCGAGCGCCGGGACGTGGTGGTTGCCGATGTCGAAGCGCTGCATCGCCTGCTCGAGGGTGGCGATCAGCTCCGGGTTGCGGTGGCCGAGGTTGTACGTCCCGCCGTTCAGGTGCAGGTCGACGAGCCGCCGCCCGGCCATGTCCCAGAAGAAGTAGCCCTCGCGCCGGTCGATGACGAGGTCGACGCCGGCGTCCTGCCAGAAGTCGGTCTTGTCAGGGTTCCAGAACTCCCGCGACCGGTCGAGGAAGTCGTCCTTGGACTCGTAGGAGAAGAAGCCGTAGTCGTACATGCGCCGATTCCGGCCGCACCGTACCGAATACCAGACCAAAAATCAAATATCGGGTATTGGTCCGGTGAGAATCGGGGCCTGGCCCCGCATGCGGGGCCAGGCCCCCTGCCGCGACACCCCAGGGCGTGTAGCCTGCGCGCGTGATCGACACCGCCGAGATCGCCATCATCGGCGCGGGCATCACCGGCCTCGCCACCGCCCACGCGCTCACCCGCGACGGCCACGCGGGCGTGGCCCTGTTCGACCGCGAGGCGCCTGCCGCCGGCGACTCGGGCCGGTCGTTCTCGATGGTGCGCCGGCACTACTCGAACGCCGTCACCGCGCGCCTGGCGATGGCGGGCACGCGCACGATCGCAAACTGGGAGGACGAGGTGGGCGTGGCCGACGCCGGCTACGTGCGCTGCGGCTACCTGCTGACCGTCCCCGAGCGGCTCGAGGCGGCCTGCCGCGACAACGTGGGGCGGCTGGCCGAGCTCGGGCTGCAGACGCGGTTCCTGGCGCCGGCTGAGATCGGCGAGGTCGAGCCGGAGCTCTCGCTCGAGGGCGTCGCGGGTGCGGCGTACGAGCCCGAGGGCGGCTTCGCCGACGCCCAGAAGATGTGCCTGGGCTGGTTCGCCGCGGCCGCCGCGCGCGGCCTGCAACACCGGCTCGGCTGCACCGTGCGCGGCCTGCGGGTCGAGGACGGCCGCGTCGTCGGCATCGAGACCGACCGGGGGTTCACGGCCACGGGCACGGTCGTGCTCGCGACGGGCGCCTGGACGAACGACCTGCTGCGCCCCCTCGGCGCCGAGCAGCCGATCGAGCTGCGGCGGCTGCAGGTGATCGTGGCCCGCCGTGAGCCCGGCCGGCCGCTGCCCTCGGCCGTGTGCTCCGACGCCGTCTCGAACGTCGTCGTGCGCCCCGATCGCGGCCGCCGCTTCTGCGCCGTGGCCTACGCCGGCGAGGACGTGCTCGACCGCGCCGACGACTGCGACCACACCGCCTCGCCGGGCTACGCCGACGTCGTGCGGCGGTCGGTCGGCGAGCGCTACCCGCGCCTGGGCGAGTTCGCCGTCGAGCGGGCGTTCGCCGGTCCCTACGACATCACGCCCGACTGGAACCCGATCATTGGCCCGTGCCCGGGGATCGAGGGCCTCTACCTGGCCGTCGGCTGGAGCGGGCACGGCTTCAAGCTCTCACCCGCGGTCGGCGAGGTGGTCGCGGCCGAGGTGACCGGCCGCACGCCGCCCATCGACGTGTCCCCCCTGCGTCCAGAGCGGTTCGCCGAGGGGCGGCTGCTGCGGCTGGCCTACGGACCCGGCGCGCGGGCGTAGACGGCCTTGGCGTCAGACCGGAAGCCTCCCGTGCACGACCGGCGAGACCGTGATCCTGCCTCCGCAGGGCGTGATGTGCGACGTCTGGGTGAAGTGGTTGAAGTCGTTCGGCGGCGTCACCTCGAGGAACGACGCCGCGGGGCAGGTCTGGCTGCCCGTCGGCACGTCGGAGTACCCGGCGTAGAACGAGCCGTGCTGGCCCGGCGTCATCACGACATTCAGCTCCGGCTCGGGCGGCACCACGTTGCTCGTCCCGCGGATGACCGTCGTGTGCAGGTTGGCGTGGTGGGAGTTCAGCATCTGCAGGCCCGGGAAGCCGAAGAGCTTGCACGTCGAGCCGCCCGTGTTCGTGAAGACGAAGCGCAGGCGGATGCTGCCCAGAGCGCCGTCTGACCTGGGCTGCGCGAGCGACAGCTGGTGCAGCCGGCAGCGGGGAGTCGTGGCCGCGGCGCCGGCCGACGCGTGGGCCACCGCGGCGCTCACCGCGCAGATCCCCGCGACCGCAACCGCCAGCACGATCCCGACCCTCGTTGCCCTTCGACCTGTGACCGCGCGCATGACCGCCTCCATTGTGGTGTACCCGTCACCCGCCAGCATAGGAGCCGCTCGTTGCGGTCGTGTCACGAAGCGGTGTCGGATCGGTGACGAGGGCCGACCGGCGTCACACGATCCAGGGCAGCCCGCGCCGCCGCCGGCGCACGTGCATGACGAGCGACGCGCCGAACCACACCGAGACGAACGCGATCCCGAACCAGTTGTGCACCCCCTGGGTCAGGTTCACCATCACGATCAGGAAACACGGGCCCGAGACGACGATCGGGTTGCGCTGGATGTAGCTGAAGAATCTCCTCATCGGCGCATCATCTCCCGATAGGCCGCCTGCGCGGAGATGTCGTCGGGCGCCGCCTCGGCGGCGGCCTCCGCGTCGCGCAGGCGCACGTAGCGGGCCACCTCCTCGGCAGCCCGGGCGTCCGACCAGCCCAGGACGGGTGCGACCACCGGCGCGACCGCCGCAGCGGCCGCCCGGCCGCGGTCGGGCACCTCGATCGCGACCCGCATCCGCCGGGCGAGGATGTCGTCCAGGTCGAGCGCGCCCTGGTGGGTGCACGCATGCACCGCCGCCGCCATGACGTGGTGCGCGGCTCCCGGGATCCGCCCGGCCAGCGCCGGGTCGGACTCGGCGAGCGCCCGCACCTCGTGGTCGCCCTCCGCGAGCAGCGGCACATCGGCCGTGCGCGAGGCCGCCACGGTGCCGCCCAGGTCGCGGGCGGCCGCATCCACGGCGTCGCGGGCCATGACCCGGTAGGTGGTGTACTTGCCGCCGGCGATCGCGGTCAGGCCCGGGAGCGGATGAAACAGCCGATGCTGGCGCGAGAGCTTCGTGGTCGCCGCCGACCCCGCGGCCGCCACGAGCGGCCGCAGACCCGCGTACACCCCGCACACCTCGGCGCGCCCGACCGGCCGCACGAGCACGCTCGACACCTTCGCGAGCAGATAGTCGACGTCGGCCCGGTTGGCGACGGGTGCGTCCGGGCCGCCGTCCCACTCGGTGTCGGTGTCGCCGAGCAGCCAGTGATCCGCGCCCCAGGGAATGGCGTGGAAGATGCTCCTCTCGGTGCGCATGAAGAGGCCGATGCGCATCGGGATCGCGGCGCGCGGCACGAGCACGTGCACGCCCTTCGACGGGTGCAGCTCGTGGTGCGCCCGCCCGGTGGCGAGCTCGAGCACGCGGTCGGTGCCCACCCCCACCGCCGCCACCGTGTGGCGGGCTTGCACGGCGAACGTCGCGCCGGCCAGACCGTCGCGCACCTCGGCCCCGCCGACGCGCCCGCCCTCGTCACGCACGAACGCCGTGACCGCCGCCCTGGTGGCGATCGCCGCGCCGTGCGCGGCCGCGGTGCGGGACACGCAGACGGCGTACAGCGCGTCGTCCTCCTGCGCGTCGTGGAAGCGCACCGCACCGACGAGCGCGTCGGGCCGAAGCGCCGGCGCCGAGCGCAGCGCCGCCCGCTTGGACAGGTGTCGCGCCCGGGGCACGTGGCGGGCCCCGCCCATGCTGTCGTAGAGCAGCAGGCCCGCGCCGATGTACGGTCGCTCCCAGAAACGGTGACGCAGCGGGAACAGGAACGGCACGGGCCGCACGAGCTGCGGCGCGACCCGCGTCAGCAGCAGCCGCCGCTCGCGCAGCGCCTCGCGCACGAGGCCGAGGTCGAGCATCTCCAGATAGCGCAGGCCGCCGTGGATCAGCTTGCTGGAGCGGCTGGAGGTGCCGGCGGCGATGTCGCTCGCCTCGACGAGCGCCACCGACAGGCCGCGCGTCGCGGCGTCGAGGGCGATGCCGGTGCCGGTGATCCCGCCCCCGACCACCAGCAGGTCGAACCGCTCCCGCCGCATCCGCTCGAGCGCCCCCGCCCGCGCGGCGGGGTCAAGCACGCCCTGATTCACCGGGGCCGCACGTGCACCTCGAGGGCGTCGCGCCAGCGGGCGCGCTCGCGGGCCCGGCCGGCGGAGTCGAGCCGGGGCTCTACCCGGTTGGCGACCGCGTGGCCGACGGCGTCCGGATCGAGCGCGTCCACGGCCGCGGCGGCAAGCGCGGCGATCCCGCGCGCGGTCGCCTCGAGATCGCGCGCGACCTCGAGCGCGAGCCCGGAGAGGTCGGCCACGGCCTGCACGAGCACGCGATCGGCCGCGAGGCCGCCGCCCACGCGCAGCACATCGATCCCGCCCGCTGCCGCCTGCGCCTCCAGGGCGTCGGTGATCTGGTGGGCGACGCCCGCCAGCCAGGCCGCCGCCAGGTCGGTGGCCGTCGTGGCGCTCGACGCGCCGACCACGGTGACCCGGTCGGCGCCGTGCCAGTGCGGCGTACCCAGGCCGGCCGGCGCCGGGACGACCACCGGATGCGGCCGCCCCCACTCGGGCGCCTGCGACGGCCAGTCGGCCGCGACCAGGCCGCTGCCGCGCAACACCCCGAGCGCGTTGCCCGCATTGGCGCAGAAGGCCTCGAGCGCATACGTGCGGCCCTCGCGGGCGGTCTGCCAGGCGACCGTGGCGAGCACTCCCTCCGGCGGGTCGGGCCGGTCGGCGCCGGCGTTCAGCCACACGAATGCGCCGGTGCCGAGCGTGAGCGCCGCCATCCGCGGCGACGTGCAGCCCTGGCCATAGAGCGCCGCGGGCTGGTCGCCCAGCATGGCGGCGATCGGCGCCTCGAAGCCCATCCCCTCCACGGATGTCCGCAGGCCGGGCGCGTCGGAGTCGCGCACCACGGGCAGGATCGCCGCCGGCACGCCGAACAGGTCGAGCAGGCCCGTGTCCCACTCCATCGACTCGACGTCAAGGAGCAGGCTGCGGCAGGCGTTGGACGGCTCGCTGACATGGCCGGCGCCGCCCGAGAGGTGCCAGGCGAGCCAGCAGGCGACGTCGCCGAAGGCGAGCTCGCCCGATTGCGCCCGCGCGAGCAGGGCCGGGTCGCGCCCGAAGAGCCAGGCCAGCTTCGGCGCCGAGAACGTCGGGTCAAGCGCAAGGCCGGTGACAGCCGCGACGCGGGCCGCGGCCGGGTCGGCGCCGAGCGCCTGGCACAGCTCCTCGGCGCGCTGATCCTGCCAGCTGATGACCGGCGAGACGGCGGCGCCGCTCGCGCGCTCCCACAGGACGAACGTCTCGGTCTGATTGGCGACGCCGATGCCCGCCACGCCGCCGCCGGCGGCCTGCGCGGCCTCCTTGACGGCCGTCCTCGCGCCGGCCAGGAGCTGCTCGGGGTCGTGCTCGACCATGCCCTGCGCGGGGCGAGCGGTCGCGACCGGCCGCACGGCGGCGGCCACCGGTTCCAGGCGCGAGTCGTAGGCGATGCAGCGCGTGCTCGAGCTGCCCTGGTCGACGGCGAGGATGACGCGTCCGGGCTGCACGCGCAGGACCGTAACGTTTTCGGGACGGCGGTGCGTGAGAGTGGAGGTCGCTCACACACTCACGAGGAGAGCCGACGCATGCCCCGGAAAATCCACATGGGCCTCACGCATCTGTTCGCGGGACTCCTGGTCGTCCAGTTCTTCCTGGCCGGGCTCGGGGCCTTCACGACGATCCACAACAAGCAGTTCAAGGACTCGAACTTCGACGCACATGCGGCGCTCGGCAGCCTGCTCGTGCTCGTCGCCCTGCTCATCATGCTCGTCGCCCTCGGCGGGCGCTGGTCGCGGCGAGCGACACAGACGAGCGGCCTGCTGTTCGGCCTCATGATCGTGCAGATGCTCCTGGCCGGGTTCGGCGCCGACGACGCGCCGGTGCTCGGCGGGCTGCACGTACTGAACGCGCTCGTGATCGTCGGGGTGACCTATGCGCTCGTGCGCGAGTCGCGGGCGCCCGCGGCCGAGCTCGCCCCAGCCTGACAACGGGGGGTTCAATCTGGTCCTCGCCGGCGACGGCACGGCGAACCTCGGGTACCGGGTCGCGCAGCAGGTCGCCGGCCGCGGCGTGGCGACCGCGGGCGTCCGGGAGCTGTGCCGGCTGGCGGCAGGATCCGGGCTGCGCACGCTCAGGGCGGCCGCAGCCCACGAGAATGCCGCGTCCCGGAAGGTGCTGTGCAAGGCGGGGTTCGTCCCGGTCGGCCCCGCCGACCCGGCGGACATCGGCGGCAAGCCGGGCACCTGGTATCAGCGCAACCTCACCGCCGCCTGACCGCGATCAGCTCACCGGCTACGCGCGCACCCGCTCGTGGGCGGGGTCGTGGAGCACGTCGGCGGCCACCTCGGCCGCGACCGGCTCCCCCAGCACCTCGACCACGAGCGGCGTGCCCACGCCGGCGTCCGCCGGGAGGTAGGCGTAGGCGATGTTTCGGCGCACCGTGTGGCCGTAGGCGCAGCTGCGCACGCGCCCGGCGGTGCGCCCGCCGAGCCGCACCGCCTCGCCGCCGTACAGCGGCAGATACTCCTCGCCGCCGACGACGAGCGTCCGCAGCGCTCGGTCGGCACCCCGCCCGGCGGCGGCCGCGAGCGCGTCGCGGCCGATGAAGTCGCCCTTGTCGAGCGCGACGCAGAAGCCCAGCCCGGCCTCGTACGGGGTGTCGCCCGCAGAGATGTCGGTGCCCATGTAGCGGTAGCCCTTCTCCATCCGCAGCGACTCGAGCACGCGGTATCCGCCGGGCTCGATGCCGTGCGCGGCGCCGGCGTGAAGCAGCGCGTCCCACACCTGCACGGCCCACTCGGACGCAACGTAGAGCTCGTAGCCCAGCTCGCCGACGTAGGTGATCCGCTGGGCCAGCACGGGCGCGGCGCCCACCGCGATCGTCCGGGCCGCCCGGAAGGGCAGCGCCGCGCCGCCCACGTCGTCGGCCGTGACGGCCGCCAGCACGTCGCGGGCGCGCGGCCCCCACATCCCGATCACGGCCAGCTCGTCGCTGGCCTCGCGCAGCGAGACGGCCTCGCCGTCGCCGCGGTGCAGGCGCAGCCAGCCGAGGTCGGAATCGACGACGCCCGCGCCGGTCACGACCCGGAAGCGGTCGTCGTCCAGGCGGGTGACGGTGACGTCGGCGACGATGCCGCCGCGGCGGTCGCACCACTGCGTGTAGACGACGCTTCCGGGCGACCGGTCGACCCGGTTCACGCAGACGCGGTCGAGCAGGGCAACGGCATCGGCCCCCTCGACCTCGATCTTGCCGAACGACGTCATGTCGATGATCCCGACCCGCTCCCGGAAGGCGGTGTGCTCGGCGGCCAGGCGCTCGAACTCGGGCGGCCGCGTCCAGCCGTACTCGCGCTGGTCGGCGCCCGCCCGTCGCCACGGCGACCCGGGCCGGTAGAAGTCGGGCCGCTCCCAGCCGTTCTTGCAGCCGAACACCGCCCCCAGGTCCTGCGTGCGGCCGTGCAGCGGCGAGACGCGCCCGGGCCGGCCCCACTCGGCCGTGTCGAGCGGATAGCGCAGGCGGTAGTAGTACCTGTACGTCTCGCGGCCGGCCGCCTCCAGAGCGTCCGGGTGGCGATGGGCGGCGCCGAAGCGCCAGGCCCGGTAGCCGTGCACGTCGAGCTCGGTCTCGCCCGCGGTGATCCACTCGGCGATCGTCCTGCCGATGCCGCCGGCGCCGCCGAAGCCGTTCAGCGAGAGGCCCGCCGCCATCCAGAAGCCGGGCACGCCCGGCATCGGCCCGAGCAGCGGGTTGCCGTCCGGCGTCATGGCGTCGGGATGGCACACGAGCGTGACCACGCCCGCGTCGTCGAGGAACGGGAACCGCCGCGCCGCCCCCTCCATCAGCTGGGCGAAGCGCTCGTGGTCGGCGGGCAGAGTGCGCCCGGCGTGGTCCCAGGGAACGCCGTCGACCCAGCGGGCGACGGGATTCGGCTCGTAACCGCCGAAGAGCACGCCGCCCGCCTCGGACCTGCCGTAGACGAGGTTGTCGGTGTCGCGGAAGCAGGGCATCTCGCGGTCGAGCTCGTGGCCCGGGACTGCGTGCAGGGCGATGTGCTGGTGGTCGACGGGGACCGAGGGGGCAAACGCGCCCACCATCGCCGCCACCTGCGGCGCCCACATCCCGCACGCGTTCACGACGAGCTCCGTCTCGATCCGCCCGCCCTCGGTGACGACCGCCTGCACCCGCCGGCCGGGCCCGAGCTCGATCCCGGTCACGCGGGTGTGGGTGACGATGCCGGCGCCGAGATCGCGCGCGGCGCCTGCGAGCGCATAGGTCGCCGTGTGCGGGTCGACGCAGCCGTCGCCGGCGATCCAGACGGCCCCGTGCAGCGACTCCGGCGATGCGGCCGGCATGAGCGCAAGCGCCTCGGCCGGGCCGATCACCTCGACGTCGAGGCCGATGCCGCGTGCGCGGCTCGCGCCCCGTCGCAGCTCCACGAGGCTCTCGGGCGTCGAGGCGATACGCAGGCTGCCGATGGCCTCGAACACGCCCAGCCGGTTGTAGAGCTCCACGCTGTAGCGGCGAAAGCCCATCATGGTCGGCGACGGGTTGAACTGTGTGACGAGGCCGGCGGCGTGGCAGGTCGAGCCGCTCGTGAGATGGTCCTTCTCGACCAGGAGCACGTCGCGCAGCCCCGCCGAGGCCAGGTGGTAGGCGACGCTGCAGCCCGTGATGCCGCCGCCGATCACGACCGCGTGTGCCCGTTGCTGCCGCATTGGGCGCTGACTATAGAGGCCGCGTCAGCGGCGGCTCACGCGCACTTGCCGGCGGCGAACGCGGCCCTGTCGGCGGAGGACAGGATCCAGTGCCAGCCGCCGCTGCTGGGAACGGCATGAATGGTGGCCGTCGTCACGCCGGTGTCCGACGTCACCCGCAGCGTCACCGCGTCCGAGCGCTCCGACGATCCGTCCACGTCGACGGGTTCCGAGTAGGAGTCGAGCACCTTGACCGACTTCAGGGTGAAGCCCTCGTTCCCCTGGCACGCCGCGTAGCGCGCCCGGGTGACGATCGCCTGATCGGCCGGGGCGAGCTCATCCCACAGCCGCCCGGCCTGGCCGCGCGAGAACTCAGTCGTGATCCGCTGGACGAACGCCGGCGCCGACTCTTTTCCGCCGGATCCGGCGCCCCCGCTGCCGCCGCCACACCCGGCTGCCGAAAGCAGCGCCACGATGGCCGTGGCCCCGATCAGGGCGACACCTCCGCCGCGACGCCGGCGGCGACCCCCTCGCGCATCTGCATTGGTCGCGCCCATCAGATCCCTCCTCATGTCGTCGGAAGCGTGAGGCGCACCCGTGTGCGGTGCGCGGCGAACTCGAGCTCGCCCGCCATGACCGGCCCGCCCGTCTCCGGAACCACCAGCGCGCCCAGCCCGGGCCGCTCGGCGATGTAGGCGCGCGCCGCCCGCGCCGCGGTCACCGCGAGGGCCGTTGCGTGCGCCTCCGCCGCGGCCGCGTCGGCGGCGACCACCGTGACGGCCAGCGGCCCGCCCCGGGCGGGTGCTCCGGTGCTCGGGTCGATCAGGTGGTGAAGCTCGTTTTGGAGGCCGAACCGGCGCTGGTCGCGGCCCGACGTGGCGACACCGCCGGCGGCGATACGCAGCACCCCGAGGCTCGCGCCCGGCTCCCGCGGATCGGCGACTCCCACCCGCCAGCGGGCGCCGTCGGGCGAGGCGCCCCACACCGCGATGTCGCCGCCGAGATCCACCAGGCCACCGCGGAGCCCGGGCCATGCCGCCCGCATCGCCTGCAGGGCCCGGTCGGCCGAGAAGCCCTTGCCGATCCCGCCCAGGTCGATGGCTGCTCCCGCCTGGATGCGGGCGCGCCGGCGGGAGTTGTCGACCTCGATGCCGGCCCCGGCACGCCATCCGCGCACGACCCGCGGGGCGCGCGGCGTGACCTGCTCGAACGAGCGGTCGTAGCCGGCCGCGACGAGCGCCGGCAGGATGGTCGGGTCGAATCGGCCGCCGGTCACCTCACGCGCTCGCAGGGCCGCGTCGAGCGCGGCGAGGAGGCGCCCGTCGACGGGAACCCACTCGCCGTTCAGGCTGTTCAGCCGGCTCAGATCGCTCTGCGGGTCGAACCTCGAGAGCACCAGCTCGCAGGCCACGACCTCGGCGCGGCCCGCGTCCATCGCGCGGCGTGCATGTAGGCGTTCCTCGCTGCTCATGGTCACCGAGACCGCGCATGCGGTGCCCATGGCGCGGAACGGGAGCGTGTCGAGCCGGGCCGCCATCACACGGCCACCGCAGTCGGACGCGACGGCTCGTCCCGCGAGGGGGCTGCGGGAGGCGGGGGCTGGCGCCGCTGCTTCGGCGCCGGTCGCGGCGTCAGGATGCGCAGGAACGTCAGCCACAGAACCGGCAGGAGCGCGACCGCCGCGAAGATGAGGCCGCGCGTGCCGACGAGGTCGCTGCCCGTCGTGAGCCCGTGCCAGAGCGCCAGCGAGAAGGCCGCGAAGCTCGCGTAGTGCAGCTGCCGCCAGCGCCGCTGGCCGATGCGGCGGCGGGCCTTGAACGAGGTCGCGAGCATGAGCATCAGCCAGGCGGTGACGACTCCCGCCGCGACCGACACCGGCCGCCACGGAGCGGTGCCCGGCACGAGCACGGCGAGGAAGCCGAAGTGCAGGGTGGGATCGAAGAGCAGGGCCACGCCGTGCAGCGCAACCATGCACAGGCTCGCCCAGAGGATGGTGCGGTGCCACTCGAGCAGTGCCTTGCCCCGCTTGGGACCGAGCACGCGCGTGCTCAGGAGCAGGCCGAGCGTGACCGCGATCGTGAGCAGACCGAACGCGACCAGGCCGGCGGCCCGCGCCACCAGCCATGCGACCGGCACCCCGGTGGCCAGGATGCTCATCCGGCACCGACGGGCGATGTGCGGGTCGTCGCCTGGGGCGCGGTGTTCTGGACGACGAGGTGGCTGGTGCCGTTCTTGGCCTTGACGACGACGACCTGCGGAGCCGACGCCGGGACGGTCTGCTGGCGCGTCCACGCGAGGACGGCGACGACCGCAAACAACGCCCACACCGACAGCACGGTTACCCAAACGGTTCGCATCTCAGCCTCCCGGCTCCACCTGCTGCGTCCTCGCCGGAGCGGTGGTCGTGGGTTGCACCTGCTGCACGGCGGGGCCTGCGGGGGCGGGCGTCGGCGGCCGCGTCAGCCCGGCGACGGCCGCGCCGCCGGTCAGGACGGTCGCGGTGAGCGCGAGCGCAAGCGCGAGCAGCTGCCTTCGGCTCGGCTCGGCCGAAGGGCCGTGTCCATTGGCTACCGCCATCGCAGACTCCCTTCACCCCACCCGCACCCCGATCATGCCGTGGCGAGAGGCCCGCCGCATCGGAGAGAGCCCGGATCCTCTGTTCGGGCTTGTACGCACTCCTCGTGGCCCGAGTTCGGCGGATCCACCGATGCGCCGGGTGTGCGGGGGCGGTCCAATGGAGCCATGGCCCGGCCTCGCCCTCGGAGTGCGCCGTGACCGATCCGGTCGTCATCGTCGGCAACGGCGTCTCCGGTTATGCGTGTGCCGCGCAGCTCGCGGGCGCGGGTGCGCCGGTGACGATGATCGGCCCCGGCCTGCCCCATGACCGTCCGCCGCTCTCCAAGCGAGCGCTCGCGACGGGGCGGCTGCCGTTGCTCGCCAGTGCCGATCTGCTGGCCCAGCGCAGGATCGCCCATATCGACGGCCTGGTGACGGGGCTCGACCTGGCGGCGCGGCGAGTGACGGTGGCGCCGGCCGGCGGCGGCGAGCCCATCGTCGTCGAGGCGCCGCGGCTGGTTTGGGCGACGGGGCTGCGATATCCGCGGCCGCCGGTGCCGGGGCTCGCCGGCTGCGACGAGAACGCGACGGGCGCCGGGCTCGTGACATTGGTGGAGCGCCTGCGCGAACCGGGGCGGCGCGTGATCGTGATCGGCGCCGGCCTGATCGGCACCGAGACCGCTGCGACGCTGGCGGCGACCCACCGGGTGACGCTGCTCGATATGGTCGCGCGACCCCTCGCCCGGTTCCTGCCGGTCGTCTCTGACGCCGCCACCGCCACGCTTGCGGCGCTGGGGGTGGACTTCGCCGGCGAATGCCGGATCGAGGCGGCCGAGCACGACGCCGGTGGCTGGCTCGTACGCACCGCGACGCACGGAGACCTGCGCGCCGACGTCGTCGTCTCCGCCGCCGGCTTCCGTTCCAGCCTGCCGCCGGAGCTCGCGGGCGCGACCCCGCCGCCGCTCGCGCTGGCGGCCGACGAGACGCTGCGAGTCGCGGGCCACGACGACCTGTGGGCATGCGGCGACTGCGTGTCGTTCCCGCATCCGCGCTTCGGCCGGCTGGCGATCCCGCACTGGGACCATGCGCTTTGGAGCGGGCGGCACGTGGGGGGGGCGATCGCCGGCTCCCGCGACCCGTACGTGCGCGATCCGTACTTCTTCAGCGACATCGGCCCGCTGCGGATCCAGCAGGTCGGACTGGCCGCCGCGGCCGTCGAGTGGACCGAGGAGGACGCGTTGATCGTCGGGCGCGACGACCACGGCATCCCGGCGTGCGTGCTGCTGATGGACGCGCCGACACGGCTCGGAGAAGCGCGCAAACTGGTGGCCACAGCCGCCTGAACCAGACGAAAGGAGAACCACCATGCCCGTTCACGTCGTCGTCGACACGGACATCTGCATCGGCTCCGGCGAGTGCGTCGGCTCTGACCCCGAGGCCGTCGAGATCGACCAGGGATGCGCCCACGTGCTCGTTGACCCGATGGAGGAGACGCGTGCGCGTGACCTGTGCGACACGTGCCCCGTCGGGGCCCTCACCATCGCGTCCTGAGAGGCCGTGCACCCGGGCCGATCGCTTATAGTGGGCGGCCCGACCCCGGCAGCAGGAGGACACGTGGCAGAAGACCCGGCCCTGGCGGAGCTGCTCGATCTGGTTCCGGCGCTGCGCGGTGAACGGGCGGTGGCCGAGCTCGCCGGCGGGCTGACGAACACGAACTACAAGGTGGTCACCCCCGCCGGGGCCTTCGTGATGCGCGTCTCGGCGAAGGACTCCGGGATGCTCGCGATCGACCGCGAGAACGAGTACCGAAACAGCGTCTCGGCGGCCGCGGCGGGCGTCGGCGCGCGGGTCATCGACTACGTCCCCGACCATTCCCTGCTCGTGCTCGAGTTCATCGAGGGCACCACCCAGAGCGCAGAGGACCTGCGCCGCGGGGACAAGCTCGCGATGGTGGCGCGCGCCTGCAGGCGGCTCCACTCCGCCGCCCCGTTCCGGGACGACTTCAACATGTTCCGGATCCAGCGCCGCTACCTCGAGCTCGTGCAGGAGCGCGGCTTTCGCCTGCCCGGCCGCTACCTCGACTTCGAGCCGCAGGTGCGGCGGATGGAGCAGGCGATGGCGGTGCGGGCCGAGCCGCCCGTGCCGTGCAACAACGACCTCCTGGCCGAGAACTTCATCGACACGGGCGACGGCGAGTTCCGCCTGATCGACTACGAGTACTCAGGCCAGAACGACGCCTGCTTCGAGCTCGGCAACGTGTGGAGCGAGTCGAACCTCTCGCTCGAGCAGCTGGACGAGCTCGTCACCCACTACTACGGCCGGAGGCTGCGCAACCGGATCGCGCGGGCGCGCCTGTGGGGCCTGATGTCGAAGTACGGCTGGACGCTCTGGGCCTCGATCCAGGACGGCGTGTCCGACATCGACTTCGACTTCTGGGAGTGGGGCATGGAGAAGTACGACCGCGCTGTGGCCGAGTTCGACGGCCCCGGCTTCGAGCGCTTGCTCGTAGAGGTCGTCCGCGAGGACTGACGGCGGATCTAGCGCAGGAACTCGGCGTAGCGGGCCTGATGGGAGCCGTCGACGATCGTGAAGTCGCCGCCGGCCACGATGTGCCCGGCATCGCTGCGCAGCGCCCAGACGCCGTACAGGCTGTTGCCGCCGGGATCCCACGACTGGACGGCACCACTCGCGTCGGTCGCGAAGAAGCGATCCCGCTGCATCGGCACCGTGCACACCCACGGGGTGCCGCCGCCGGCGTTCGTCGAGCAGACGTTCAGGAAGTGGCCGCCCGCGAGGATCTCCGAGCCTGCGACGCTGACCGTCTGCACGTCGCCGTCGGCGAACCGATGCCAGCGCAGGCTCCCGGTCGACGGCTGATAGGAGTCGAGCTGGCCGCCCTGGTGACCACCGACGCCGGCGTACAGCGACCCGGCGGGGCTGAGCGCGAGCGACCACACCTGGCCCAGCGGCGCGCTCGCCCACCCGAACGCCGAGCCGCGCTTTGCGCCGACCGCGGCCAGAAACGGCCGCGCCGCCCCGTCGACCGCCGAGAAGTGGCCGCCGACGTAGACCCGACCCGAACCGGTGCCCACGAGCAGCGTGTGGACCGCGCCGTTCGCGCGCGCCGCCCAGGCGCCGGCGATGGCCCCGGTGCCGAGGGCGACGGCGCCGAGGTTGCCGTGTGCGAGGCCGTCGACCCGCGAGAACGTGCCGCCGACGTAGAGCTTCGTCGCCGAGGCGGCCAGCGCGTCGACCTCGCCGTTGGTGGACGCGTGGAAGCCCGCGACCACCCTGCCACCACCCCGGCCGACGGCCGCCAGATTGCGTACGGGGGTGCCGCCGATCCTGGTGAAGCTGCCGCCGACATAGACGCGCTTGCCGATCACCTTGATCGAGTGCACGGGGCCGTTCACGTTCGGGTTCCAGGCGGTCGGGACGCCGGTCGCCTCGTTGATCGCGGCCAGGTGGTTGCGTGTGACCGTCTTGCGCGGCGATCCGTGTGACGTGAGCGTTGTGAACGACCCGCCGAGGTAGACCACGCCGTTTGCGATCGCGAGTGCGCTCACGCGGCCCTCGGCCTGCCAGGTGGCGAGGGGCGCGCTCGCCGGGGCGGCCACGGGCGCGGCCAGCGCGCTCGCCGGCCCGGCCAGCGCCGCCAGGCTTAACGCACACACGATCACGCGCACGGACGGTCTCCGCATGGCCTCTCCCACATGTCGAACGGCGAACAGCGCCCTGCCTCGGGCTGCCCCAAGCCTAAGTGCCCGGAAGCGCGCCGCAACCGGGCGCCAACCTGACTCCAACAATCGCTCGCGCCACGTTCAGCAGGGGCGGACGTCTCCCTGGCGGTGGATGGGCACCGTGAACCGCACGCTGGTGCCGCCGGCGGTGCCCGAGTCGATCGCGAAGGTGCCGCCGGCGATGCGGACGCGCTCGATGGTCGCGTCGAGGCCGAGGTGCAGCCGCATCCCCCGCCGGCCGGCGGGCAGCTCGAACCGGCGCGAATCGAACCCGACGCCGTCGTCCGTCAGGACACAGACGATCGCCGTCGCCTGCTCGCGCATGCGCAGCTCCAGGCGCGTTGCCCGAGCGTGCTTGCGCACGTTCGCGATCAGCTCGCGCAGCGTGCGGTAGGCCAGGATCTCGATCTCGGGCGCGTAGCGCCGCAGCTCGATGTCGACCTGCGTCTCGAGCGCGCACTCGGCGGCGACCTCGTCGACGAGGTCGGACGCAGCGGAGCCGAGGCCCTGCGCGTCAAGCAGGGGCGGGCGCAGCTCGAAGCTCATCCGGCGCACGCGGTCGACGGCCTCGGCGAGCGTCGCCCGCGCCCGGGCCATGCTCTCGATCGCGCCGCCGGGGTCGTCCCGGTCGATGGTCGCCTGGCAGGCGTCCATGCCGACGAGCGCCGCCACCATCACCTGGATCGTGTCGTCGTGCAGCTCCACCGCGATCCGCTGGCGCTCGGCCTCCTCAGCCCGCAGCATCGACCCGAGCAGCGCCCGCCGGCGCTTCTCGCTCGTCTCGAGCGCCCGCTGGGTCTGGAGCGCGTCGTCGCGGGCGGCCTCGGCGTCGCGCCGGCTCTCGCGCTCGGCCACGAGCAGACGCTCGCGCTCGATCGCGTACTGCACCGCGCGCGAAACCAGATCGCCGGTGACGCGGCCCTTCAGCAGATAGTCGCTCGCACCCACGCCGAGGGCGCGCAGCGCGAGCTCCTCGTCGTCACCGCCGGCCAGGACGAGGATCGGCAGGTCGGCGGCGGCGGCCCGCAGCGCCGAGAGCGTGTCGAGCCCGCCGCTCTCGGGCAGTGCGAGGTCGACGAGGACGGCATCGGTCGGGGTCGTGGCAAGGTGGGCGAGGGCCGTGTCGAGCCGCTCGACCGTCGCCACCTCGAACGCCGAGCCGCTCCCCCGGAGCTGGCGCCGCAGCTGGCGGGACGCGACCTCGTCCGCCTCGATCAAGAGCAGGCGGATCGGCCCGCCGTCGGCGGGGAGGGCGGCGGCCGTGGCCGCCAGCCGGCGCACGGACACCACCGGCTCGTGGGCCTCGGGCGCGGTGACGTCGTCTGTCGTCGTGCGGCTCACCGTGTCCGGATGCTAGATCGGGCCACGGACGCGGACCCTCCCCGAATCGGCGTACGCGCCCTCCGCCCACTTGGGGGTTTTCCAGCAAATTGCAGGGATCGGGACCATGCCGAAACGGCCACCGGGGCGCTGATACACTCGCCCCCCGGTGAGTGACCGAACGGCAGCTCTCCACCTTCGCAGCCTCGAGGAGCCGGACGCCTTCTGGGGCGAGGCGGCCGAGGCGATCACGTGGCGCAGCCGTCCGGAGCAGGTGCTCGACCGCACCGCGGCGCCGTTCTCCCGGTGGTTTCCAGGCGGCGTCCTGAACACGTGCGAGAACGCGCTTGACCGGCACGTCGCCGCGGGCCATGGCGACCGGCTCGCGCTGATCCACGACAGCCCTGTCACCGGCACGGTGCGCCGATTCTCGTATGCGGAGCTGCGCGACGAGGTCGCGCGCACGGCGGGGATGCTGGCCGCGCTTGGCGCCGGCCGTGGCGACCGGGTGGTCATCTACATGCCGATGGTGCCCGAGGCGGCGATCGCGATGCTGGCCTGCGCGCGTATCGGCGCGATCCACTCGGTCGTGTTCGGCGGCTTCGCGGCACACGAGCTGGCGGTGCGCATCGACGACGCCCGCCCGGTGCTCGTGCTGTCGGCGTCGTGCGGGATCGAGGGCGCGCGCGTGATCGCCTACAAGCCACTGCTCGACCGCGCGCTCGAGCTGGCCGAGCACCGGCCGCACCACGTGGTCGTGCTGGCGCGCCCCCAGGCCGAGGCGGTCATGGTCGCCGGCCGCGACCTCGACTGGGTCGTGCAGGTGGCCGCCGCCGCGCCGGTCGACCCGGTGCCGGTGGCCGCGACCGACCCGCTCTACATCCTCTACACGTCGGGCACGACCGGCCGCCCGAAAGGCGTCGTCCGCGACAACGGCGGCCACGCCGTCGCGCTGCACTGGAGCATGGCCAATGTGTACGACGCTCACCCCGGCGACGTCTTCTGGGCCGCCTCGGATGTCGGCTGGGTCGTCGGCCACTCCTACATCGTGTACGCGCCGCTGCTCGCGGGGTGCACGACCGTCATGTACGAGGGCAAGCCGGTCGGCACGCCCGACCCGGGGGCGTTCTGGCGCGTGATCGCCGAGCACGGCGTGCGCACCATGTTCACCGCGCCGACGGCGATCCGCGCCATCCGCAAGGAGGACCCCGAGGGCGAGCACCTCGGCCGTCACGACCTCGGGCGGTTCGAGTCGCTCTTCCTCGCCGGCGAGCGGCTCGACCCCGACACCTACCTGTGGGCGACGCGGATGCTGGGAGACCGGCCGGTGATCGACCATTGGTGGCAGACCGAGACCGGCTGGCCGATCGCTGCCAACTGCCTGGGGATCGAACGCCTGCCCGTCAAGCCCGGATCGCCGACGCGGGCCGTGCCCGGCTACGACGTGCGCATCATGCGCGGGGACGGCTCGGCCGCCGGCCCGGGCGAGGAGGGCGCGATCGCGATCCGGCTGCCGCTGCCGCCGGGGACGCTGCCGACGCTCTGGGGCGACGACGACCGCTTCCGGGCGAGCTACCTGTCCGCGTTCCCCGGCCACTACACGACCGGCGACGGCGGCATGATCGACGCCGACGGCTACCTGTTCGTGATGGGGCGGATCGACGACGTGATCAACGTCGCCGGCCACCGGCTCTCGACCGGCGCGATCGAGGAGGCGGTGGCGGCGCACCCCGACGTGGCGGAATGCGCCGTGTTCGCGATCCCCGACGAGCTGCGCGGGCATGTCCCCCTCGGGCTCGTCGTGCTGAAGGCGGGCGCGGTGCGCGACCCGGACGAGCTTCGCGCCGAGCTCGTGGCGATGGTGCGCGACCAGGTTGGCGCGGTGGCGTGCTTCCGCGACTCGCGCATCGTGCAGCGCCTGCCGAAGACCCGCTCGGGCAAGATCCTGCGCGCGACGATGCGCGCCCTCGCCGAGGGCCGCGAGGTCGCGGTGCCCTCGACGATCGAGGACCCGGCTGTGCTCGACGAGATCGCCGCGGTGCTCGCGCCGCGCGTCGTGCCCTAGAGCAAGACACGGCAGCCGCGGCCGGCGAGCGCCGCCGCAACCGGGTCGGCGGCCTCGAGCCGGTTCCAGCGCAGATCGAGGCGTTCGAGCGCCGGCAGCTGCGCCAGCCAGCCGGGCAGCGCCACGAGGCCGTTCGACCGCAGGTCGAGGCTCCGCAGGGCGGCGAGATCGCGCATCGACTCGGGCAGCGAGGTCAGCGCGTTGCCGCGCAGCGACAGCTCGAGCAGCCCGGTCAGCCCGCCGATCGCGGTGGGCAGCGCATCGAGGCCGGCGCCGGCGAGGCTCAGGTGGCGGAGGCCGGGCAGGCCGGCGAGGACGCCGACGGGCAGACCCCGCAGCGGGTTTCGGCCGACGTACAGGTACTCGAGCCGCCCCAGCCGGCCGAGCGCGGCCGGAAGCTCGCGCAGGCGGTTGTGGCCGAGGTCGAGCATGCGCAGCCGGGTAAGGTCGCCAACTCGCTCCGGCACGGCCGTGATCCGGTTTTGCGACAGGTTGAGCGACTCGAGCGCCGTGCGTTCCCACACCCAGCCGGGTACGGCCGCGAGGTCGCGGTCGTACAGGCTGAGAGCGCGGTGGCCGTCGCCGGCGTGGTCTGCGTGAAGCTGCATCTGCGCACCACCATAGAGTGCGGCCGATGCTCCGGCAGGAACACCGCATCGTCACCGTCATGGTGCTCGTCGAGGTGCTCTCGAGCCTCGCGCTCGGGGCGACCGCGACCGCCCTCGGCTGGCAGGCCTACGGCCGCCAGCACGACCCGCTCGTGCTCGGCCTGCTCGGGCTGGCCGAGTTCATCCCGGCCGTGCTCCTGGCGCTCCCCGCCGGCCACATGATCGACCGCCACGACCGGCGGGTGGTGGCCGGCGGCGGGCTCGTGGCGGCGACGGCGATCGCCGTCGCGCTCGCGCTCGACGCCGCCGCAGGCGACACCGCGGTGTGGCCGCTGTACGTGCTCGCCTTCGGCTGGGGCGCGGGAAATGCGTTCACCGGCCCGGCACTCGGCCCCCTGCTCGCCGCCGGCATCGAGGCTCCCGACCTGGCGCAGACGTTCGCGCTCGTCACCTCGGCGGGCCAGGCCGCGATGGTGGTCGGGCCGGCCCTGGGCGGCGTCACCCAGGCGATCGGCGCGCCGGCGCCGTACCTGTTCGCAGCCGCATTCGCCGCCGCGGCGGCGGCGCTCCTGCCACTGGTGCCGCACCGGATCGCGGTGGCGCACGTCGGCGAGCACGAGCCGCGGCTGGCCGACGTGCTCGAGGGCGTGCGCCTGATCTTTCGCAGCCGGCCGCTCCTGGGCGCGATCTCGCTCGACCTGATGGCGGTCCTCTTCGGCGGCGCGACGGCGCTCCTGCCCGTGTTCGCCCGCGACATCCTGCACGTCGGCGCCACCGGCAACGGCATCCTGCGAGCCGCCCCCGGCGTCGGAGCGGTCGTCGTCGGCGCCTTCATCTCGGCGCGGCCGCTGCGGCGGCATGTCGGCGGCACCCTGTTCACGGTGGTCGCGCTGTTCGGCGCGTTCACCATCGTGTTCGGCCTCTCGCGCAACTTCGTGCTCTCCCTGTTCGCGCTGGCCGCCCTGGCCGGCGCCGACATGATCAGCATGGTGGTGCGCAGCACGCTCTCGCCGCTGCTCACCCCGCCGGCGCTGCGCGGCCGGGTGAGCGCGGTGGAGCGGGTCTTCATCGGCGCGTCGAACGAGCTGGGCGCGTTCGAGTCGGGCGCGGCGGCGGCGCTCATCGGAGCCGTGCCGGCCGTCGTCCTGGGCGGGGCGGCATCCATCGCCGTTGCGCTCGTGTGGGCCTGGCGATTCCCCCAGCTGCGCCACATCGACCGCTTC
>DASXOR010000162.1:0-12879 GCA_036494095.1 Gaiellales bacterium
AGCGCCAGTGGCCACGAACACCCGGCCGCCGGCGACGGTGGGCGCATCGACCCACCCCGAAGCGTCGGTGTGCCTGCTCCACAGCCGCCGGCCGGTCGCCGCCGAGAGCGCGACGAGGTCGTCGACCGGCGCCCCCACGCCGATGTAGACGACGCCGCCGGCGACGGCCGGCGTCGAGAGCGGCGCACCGGCGTGCAGCGTGACCGTCCACCGGTGGGCGCCGGTGGCGGCCGCGAGGGCGTAGAGCACGCCTCCGGGTGAGCCGGCGAACACGGTGCCGCCGGAAGCCACGGGCGACGGCTCGGGTCCCGCGCCGTCCGACCCGAGGCTGACAGGCACCGACCAGACGGCGTGCAGATGGCCGACCGCCGATCGGGCAGGCGCAGCCGAAGCCAAAGCCGCGCCGGCATGCGCCGCCGACCCGCCGTACTGACCCCAGCCGGGCACGGGCGCCCCCGCCGCCTGCCCGGCACCCAGCACGGCCGCCGACGCGCACACCGCCGCGGCCAAGGTTGCAACGATCGGCACCCGTCTGCCCACGCCGCGGATCGTACTGCGCGCGGGCCTACCCGTTCGGGTGGGTTTTGGCGGCCCGCACGAGCTCGTCACCGACCTCTGCAGTGCCGGCCGTCCCGCCCAGGTCGGGAGTGCGCACGGCACCCGCGCCGAGCACGCGTTCGAGCGCCGCCATCACCCGACCCGCCGCCGCGCTCTCGCCGAGGTGGTCGAGCATCATCGCACCGGCCCAGACGGCGCCGACCGGGTTTGCGAGCGAGCGGCCGGCGATGTCGGGGGCCGACCCGTGCACCGGCTCGAACAGGCCCGGGCCCGTGCCGTCGGGCGAGACGTTGGCGCTCGCGGCGAGCCCCATGCCGCCCTGGATGGCGGCGCCGATGTCGGTGATGACATCGCCGAACAGGTTGGACGCGACCATGACGTCGAACCGCTGCGGCCGACTGACCATGTAGGCACAGGCGGCGTCGACCAGGACGCGGTCGAGCTCGACGTCGCCGAAGTCCGCGTGCACGACGTCGACGATCTCGTCCCACATGACGAAGTGGTGCGGGCTCGCGTTCGACTTCGTAATGCTGGCGAGCTTGCCGCGCCGCGACCGGGCGAGCGCGAACGCGTGGCGGACGACGCGCTCGACCCCGGCCCGGGTGAAGACGTCCACCTGCAGGCCGACCTCGTGGCCCATCCCGACGTGCACGCGCCCGCCGGCGCCGGCGTACTCGCCCTCGGTGTTCTCGCGCACGCACACCATGTCGATGTCGGCGGCAGAGCGGCCGGCGAGCGGCGTGGCCACGCCGGGCAGGAGCCGGATCGGGCGGATGTTCAGGTAGAGGTCGAAGCGCTGCCGGATCGGCAGCAGGAGCCCCCACAGCGTGACGTGGTCGGGCACGCCGGGCGAGCCGACCGCGCCCAGGTAGACGGCGTCGTGCTGCTCCAGCCGGCGCAGGCCGTCGGCCGGCATCATCGCACCGGTGCGGGCGTGGTGCTCGCTGCCCCAGGGCAGGTGCTCCCACTCGAGCCGGCATTCCTCGCCGCAGGCCGCCTCGAGCACCCGGATGCCCTGCTCGGTCACCTCCGGCCCTACGCCGTCGCCGCCGATCACGGCGATCCGGTGCCGCCTCACCGCGCCACCGTCAGCCGCCCTTGATCGCGCCGGCCACCAGGCCGCGCATGAAGAAGCGCTGGCCGAAGATGTAGAGCGCGAAGATCGGCAGGGTCGCGATCGAGAGGCCGGCCATCACCACGGGGATGTTCAGGTTGTAGCGACTCTGAAACCCTGTCAGGCCCGCCATCAGCGTGAGCGAGTTCTCGCTCTGCAGGAAGACGAGGGCGATCAGGAGCTCGTTCCAGACCCACAGCGCGTTCACGACCGCGAGCGTGATCAGCGGAGCGCCCGAGAGCGGCACGACCACGCGCAGGAACACCTGCAGCGACGTGGCGCCGTCGATCTCGGCGGCCTCGATCAGCGACCGCGGGATCGTGCGGAAGTAGGCCGCGAGCATGTACACCGAGAACGGCATCATCAGGCCGACGTAGATCGCGATCACGATCCGGCGGGTGTCGATCAGGTTGAGCTCGGCGCCGAGCAGGAAGAGCGGCACGACCAGCACCACGGGCGGGATCACCATCAGCGAGATGACCAGTGAGAGCAGGACGTCGCGGCCGACGAACTGCCAGCGCGAGAGCCCCCAGGCGGCGAGCGACGCGAACACGAGCGTGATCACGACGGAGGCGATGGTCAGGATCAGGCTGTTCAGGAGCCACTGCGGGAAGTGGTTGTTGATCGCCGTGTGATACGCGTTCAGGCGAGGCGAGGTGGGCAGGCCGAGCGGATGGTTCAGGAAGTCGCTCTGCGTGCGGAGAGACCCGGAGAGCATCACGTACACCGGCAGGAGCGCCGAGAGCGTGAACGCGATCAGGACGAGCTGGCGCACGAGCCTGCCGGCGCGCTCGACGATCATGCCGCCCTCCGCCGCGAGTAGCCCCACCGGACGACCAGGAAGAGGGCGGCGACCGCGGTGACGCCGATCAGGAGCAGGGTCGCCGCGGCGGCCGCGAGCCACGGGATGTCCGAGGCGAAGGCGTTCTGGTAGATGTAGGTCTCGGTCACCTGGGTGGCCTGGCCGGGACCGCCGCCGGTCATCACGAACACGTAGCTGAACACCCACGACATGAGCGTGATCGCCTCGATCACCAGGTAGAAGCCGATGATCGAGCGCATCAACGGCAGGGTCACGTGCCAGTGGGTGCGAAACCAGCCGGCGCCGTCGACGCGGGCGGCGTCGAACACGTTCTGCGGCAGTGACAGGAGCCGGGCCAGGAAGAGGATCACCCCGAAGCCGAGCTCGCGCCAGATGATGACGCCCGCGAGCGAGCGCAGCGCCCAGTCGGGATTGCCCAGCCAGTCCTGGACGAGGAAGTTCAGGTGCAGCGTCTGCAGGGTCGTGTTGAGCGCGCCGTGCAGCGTCAGCAGCTCGCCGAAGAGGACCCCGACGACGGTCACCGGCAGCATGTACGGGATGAACACCGCCACGCGGTGGAAGCGCCACCCGCGCATGCCCTCGAACAGGAGCACCGCCACGACGAGCGCGATCCCGATGATGATGGGGAGCGTCAGGAGCAGGCGCAGGTTGTTGCCGAGCGCCTGGCGGAAGAACGGGTCGTCGATCGCGATCCGCAGGTTGCCGAGGCCGACCGACTTGCCGTCGCGGTGGGTCGCCTCGATCAGCAGGCGGTAGACGCTGTAGCCGTACACGACGCCGATCGCGGCCAGTGCGGGCGCGATCCACAGGAACGCCTGCCACGGAGGGCGGCGGGAGCGGCCGCGTACGGCCGCCCCCGTGCCCCGGTCCCCCGGTGACGCTACTGCTGTCCCGTCCACTTCTTGAAGTTATCGATCAGGTCGGGCTCGATCGTCCTGATCCGGGCCATGTCGGACTCCATCGTCGCGGCCGCCTGGGCGGCGGTCGCCTTGCCCGCGAACATCAGCTGCACGCCACCGAAGTTGGCCTTCGAGTCGAGGTCGGTGGGGATGAAGTTCTCGAGGTAGGGAGAGCCGTTTTGCGAGTAGTCGTACAGCTGCTTCACCTGCGGCACGTCGATCAGCGCCGGGTCGAAGCGGTTGTCCGCCGGCAGCGCGCCCGTGTCCTTGTAGAAGAGCGCCAGCTCGGCCGGCGTGTGCATGAACATGATGAAGTCGGCCGACTGCTGCTTGTACGGCGACCAGGAGCTGATCGCGAGCGTCTGCGACGTCGAGCCGAGCTTGCCGGCGCCGACGCCGCTTGCGTACTTCGGCATCGTCATGACGCCGACCTTGCTCGCGCCCACCTGGGTGACGAACTTGCGCACGTCGGTACCGGCGGTGACGGTCATCGCGCTCTTGCCGTCGACCCACGTCTGCTGGGCCTGATACAGGTCGAGCGAGCCGATGTCGTCGTTCCAGCACTTGGCGCTGATCATCTGCCCGAGCCGCGTCCACCACTCGGCCAGGTCGGGATCGGTGAACTTCTTCGTCCCGACGACGGCCTGCTTCAGCTCGTCGACCGAGGTCAGCGACTCCGACCCGAGGATCGAGAAGAGCCACCCGCCGAACCAGCCGTCCTTGACGCCGCCGGCGATCGGGGTGATGCCCTTCGCGCGCAGCGTCGAGCAGTCGGAGAGCAGCTGGCTCCAGGTGGTGGGCGCCGCCGCGATGCCCGCACGGGCGAGGACGTCCTTGCGGTACAGGATCGGGAACGAGGGCTGCACGTACCAGGGAGCGCTCCAGAGCTTGCCGTCCCAGGTGTCCTCGGACGAGTTCAGGTAGTGCGCCCGCTCGGCCGCCGGGATGTAGTCGGAGATCGGCGCGAGGTTTCCGTCCCACGCGTCCTGCAGCGCCCAGATACCGCCCCAGCGGTACTCGATGTCCGGCCCCTTCTTGGCCTTCGCCGCCGCGGCGAAGTTGGGCATCAGGTTGTCGGTCGACTGCAGCACCGTGTTGATCTTGATGTTGGGATGCAGGGCCTCGTACTTGCTCACCGAGGTGGCCAGGAACGAGGACAGGCCGTGCGCCTCCTGGTTGCCCCAGTACCACATGGTCAGCGTGACCGGGCCGCTCGGCGCGGCCGAGCTGCCGCCGCCGGAGCTGCCGCCGCCCGAGCTGCTACCGCAGGCGCTGGCCGCGAGCATGATGAGTGCGGCGGCGGCGAAGCGCCGCCCCGTGGTGGTGAGTAGCCTGGTCATGATGAACCCTCCCCTCGACGCTGGGATGGAAGTAAACGCTATAGCATTCCCGGCGTCAAGAGCGCCCGGGGGCGCATGTGCGAAGAGGAGTCTGTGACGTGGCGGGAATCGACCTTCACCAGCTCACGAAGGTGTACGCCAACGGCGTGCGGGCCGTCGACGCGATCGACCTCGAGATCCGCGACGGCGAGTTCATGGTGCTGGTGGGCCCGTCCGGCTGCGGCAAGTCGACGCTCCTGCGGATGATCGCCGGCCTCGAGGAGGTGTCCGGCGGCACCGTGCGGATCGACGAGCGCGACGTGACCGCGCTCGCCCCGCGGGCGCGCGACATCGCGATGGTCTTCCAGGACTACGCCCTCTACCCGCACATGACCGTGCGCCAGAACCTGGGGTTCGGGCTCAAGCTGCGGCGGGTGAACCGGCGCGAGATCGAGCAGCGTGTGCAGGCGGTGGCGACCACGCTCGGCCTGCAGGAGTACCTGGCGCGGCGGCCGGCGGCGCTTTCGGGCGGGCAGCGCCAGCGGGTCGCGATCGGCCGGGCGATGGTGCGCGAGCCGAAGGCGTTCCTGATGGACGAGCCGCTCTCGAACCTCGACGCCAAGCTGCGGGTGACGATGCGGGCCGAGCTCGCGCGGCTCCACGAGCGCCTGGCCGTGACCACGGTCTACGTCACCCACGACCAGACCGAGGCGATGACGCTCGGGCAGCGGGTCGCTGTGATCCGCGACGGCACGGTGCAGCAGTGCGACACTCCGCAGGAGCTGTTCGACCGGCCGAACAACCTGTTCGTCGCGGCGTTCATCGGCTCGCCGGCGATGAACCTGGTCACGGCGACCGTCGAGGACGCGACGATCCGCTTCGCCGACATCGTGCTGCCGCTGGCCGAGGGGGCGGCTGTGCGGGGGCAACGGCGCGACGTGATCCTCGGCATCCGGCCGACCGACTTCGAGCTTGCCGACCGCGCCGCCGACCCGGCGCTGCCGCGGATCCGGGTGGCGCCCGAGGTGATCGAGGGGCTCGGGGCCGAGACCAACCTGATCTTCCCGCTGGCGGCGCCGCGAGTCGACAGCGACACGGTGCGGTCGGCCGCCGAGGGCGGCGACGTGGGCACGCTGCTCGCAGACGACGACCGCGCGCTCTTCACCGCCCGGATCGCCACCCGCACGCCGATCGCCCAGGACGGGCCGATCGAGCTCGTGGTGCACAACGCGAGCCTGCACTTCTTCGACCCGGAGACGGGCGCCGCGCTGCGCTGACGAACCGGGGCCTGGCCCCGCGTGCGGGGCCAGGCCCCTAGTACGTGACCAGGCCGCCCGAGACGTTCACGCCCTGGCCCGTCATGTAGGCAGCGGCGTCCGAGAGCAGGAACGCGATCACGCCCGCCACCTCCGCGGCCGCCGCCGTGCGGCCGAGCGGGATCGCCGCGCGGCGCGCGTCCTCGACGGCCGCTACCGACGTGCGGCGAGCCGCGGCGATGCCCGCGAGCACGGCGGCGTTCATCGGCGTCTCCACCACTCCGGGGCAGACGGCGTTCACGCGCACGCCGCGCGCAGCCCAGGCGTGGGCGAACGTACGCGTGAGCGAGAGCAGCGCCGCCTTGCTGGCCGAGTAGACGGCGGCCTCGACCGTGCTGCCCGTCTTGCCGGCGGTCGAGGCGACGTTCACGACCGCGCCTCCCGCCGGGAGCACGTCCTGCATGGCCTGGAGCAGGAAGAACACCGCGCGCGCGTTCACAGCGAGGATCGCATCCCAGTCGCCGGGCCTGACGTCGGCGATGGCGGCGAGGCGGATGATGCCCGCCGCGTTCACAAGCGCCACGGGCCGCTCGACCGCCGCGATCGCGCTGCGGCCCGCGGCGGTGGTCACATCGGCGACGAGCGGCTCGGCGCCCATCGCCGCCACGCTCGCGAGCCCGGCTTCGTCGCGGTCGACGGCCACCACCCGGGCGCCGTCCCGTAGGAGATGGATTGCCGTGGCCCGGCCGATCCCGCTCGCGGCGCCGGTGACGATGCTGCATCCCCCCGCGGGCGCCGCCATCAGGCCGACGCCGGCCGCGGTCTCAGGACGGTCGCCGTGAGCGTCGTCTCGAAGCTGCCGCCCGGCGGGATCTCGAGCGCGCTGCCTTCCGCGCAGGCCTGCGCCAGGTTCCCGCCCCCGACCCAGGGCTCGATGCCGAGCGCGTACGACCCGCGCAGCGGCAGCGCGTCCGCTCCGCCGTAGGCCTGCCAGGAGATGATCCAGCGGAACACCGCCGGGTCCCAGTCGAGCCTGAATCCCAGCCCGAGACGATCGTTCGTGACCTCGGCCCAGCCGCCGTCGAGATCGCGCAGGTAGACGTCGTCGTGCGACCCCTCCTCGGGGCCGGGGACGGCGGTGAGGTCGACCTGGCCGCCGCTGCGCAGGCGCGCGTACGGCCACGCGCTGCGCTGCCCGGGCTCGAGGCGCGCGGTGTCCTCCCAGAGCTCGGGGATCGTGACGATCGTGCGGCACGGCGCCCGCAGCCGCGCACCGGCCGCGACGAGCGGCGCGCCGAGCACACAGTGGTGGCCCCAGACCGCCTGCTCGGTCTCGCCGCCCAGGTTGGTGACCGTCTCCGCGAGCGCGAGCGTGCTGCGGCCCGCCTCGAGCCGCATCACCCGCTCCAGCCGGAACGGCGCGATCGGGCAATCGGCGACGAACCGCACAGCAACCGCCGCGTCGGAGCGCTCGACCTGGCTCCAGTCCCATCCCACCGTCGCCACCTCGCCGTGGAACGGCAGCGCGCGGCCGCGGTGCACACAGGCGTCGTTGGTGTTGGGGAAGAGCTCCTGCCATCCGCCCTCGTAGTTTTCGAGGAATGCGGCGCCGTCGCTGCCGGCCCGGGCCGGCGAGCCGGGCGGCTGCAGGCCCCAGGGGGCCTTGAACAGCACATCGGTGCCGGTGGCGACGTCCACGAACGCGTAGATGTCGGCGCCCTTCGCCGGGAGCACCGTCACGGCGACCACATCGTTCGCAAGCGTGACGCTCGCCCAGCCGCCGACCTGCCCCTCGGTGACGGCGACGGTGCTCACCCCTCGGGCAGGGTCTCCAGGATGAACCAGTTCGCGGTCAGGCCGCAGTCGACGCGCAGATCGATCCCCGTGATTCCGGACGCCGCGTCCGAGGCCAGGAACACGAACGCCTGGGCGACCTCGTCGGTGCGCACCAGCCGCCGCATCGGCACCCGCGCGAAGCCGCCGTTCAGGTACTCCATCAGCTTCGGCCCGACCGCGTTCTCGGTCATGTCGGTGTGGGTGAAGCCCGGGCTCACGCAGTTCGAGCGGATCCCGTGCTCGGCCAGCTCGAGCGCCATCGTCCGGTTCAGGCCCAGCATGCCCGCCTTCGAAGCGTTGTAGGCGACGAAGGGGCCGTCGCCGCCGGATGCGTCGATCGAGGCGGTGTGCAGGACGACGCCGCCGCCGGCCTTCGCCATCTCCCGCGCGACCGCCTGCGCCATCACGAACGCACCCGTCAGGTTGGTGTCGAGCACCTCTCGCCAGCGGGCCCGGTCAACCTCGAGGAAGGGGGTGTCGTCGTCGACGCCGGCGTTGTTCACGAGCACGTGGATCCGGCCCCACCGCCCGACCGCCGCGGCCACGGCCGCGTCGACCTCGGCATCGGCGCGGACGTCGCACGTGCGCGCCCACGCGCGCCCCCCGGCCGCCTCGACGCCGGCCACAGTGACATCGAGGTCGGCCTGGGTGCGGCCGAGGACGAGCACATCGGCGCCCTCGGCCGCGAAGGCCCCGGCGGTGGCCCGGCCGATGCCGCGGCCACCGCCGGTCACGATCACGTTGCGGCCGTCGAACCGACCGCTCACTCGCCGGCCGCCTCGGCGATCTCCGAGAAGTGGTGCGGCTGTTTCGCCCCGCCGGTGCGGCTGAGGCCGATCATCGTGAAGACCCCCAGGATCACAAGCACGATGACCCCGAACCAGAAGATGCTCGACTGGGTCTTGAAGTCGGTGGCGTTGATCAGGAACGTCAGCAGGAAGTTCTTGTAGAAGACGTAGACGTTGATTCCGATCCCGAGCAGGGGCAGGACCAGGGTGGTGAGCCAGTTGAAGTGCGCGCGGTCGATGCGCAGGTGGTAGAAGATGTTCGCGACGCACACGAGCGTGTACGGGATCAGCACGTAGAAGACGTAGGAGACGCCGATCCAGCCGAACGCGTTCAGCGGCTTGGAATCCTGCCAGAGCACGATCACGAACGGCAGGACGGCGCAGCAGCCGAGCACGAGCGCCTGGGCGTTCCAGGGCGTCTTGTGCTCGTCGACCTCGGCGAACAGCTTCGGGGCGAGCCCCTCGCGCGAGAGCGCATAGAGCAGGCGGCTGGCCGTGATCGAGATCGCGGTGAAGGCCGCAAACACGGCCGTGATGCCGGTCAGCGGCACCAGGACGCGCAGGAGGCCGATGTAGTGGTCGGCCACCAGGTAGATGGGCGTGAACTCACCGGAGCTCACGTAGTTGCTCATCGTCCCGGACGGCACCGAGATGACGTAGCCGAACGATGTCACGACCCAGTACAGGCCGGCGCCGATCGTGACGAGGATGGTCGCCTTGGGGACGAGCGAGCGCGGCGTGCGCGTCTCCTCGGCCATCGGCGCGACGATGTCGAACGCGGCGATCGCGAGGATGGCAAACAGGATGGCGTTCTGGAACCCGGCCCAGCCGGCGGTGTTGTGGCTGTAGATGAACGGGTCGAGCGTGAAGTTTCCGTCGATCGCCTGCTTGATGATGATGTACAGGGCGAGCAGCAGGACGAATCCGGCCTCGAACATGATGAAGTAGCCGGTGATCTTGGCCGAGAGGCGGATGTCCTTCTTCGTCAGGACGCCGACGACGACGACCGAGCCCAGGCCCGCGGTCATGGCCGTCCACGTGCCGGCGCTGATGCCGAAGTAGTCGAGCAGCGAGTTGAAGAACAGGCCGAACATGACGGGCTGCAGGATCGAGCCGACGATGTAGGTCGCGACCAGCACCCAGCCGAGCCAGATCCCGAGCGGCGGAGCCGTGGCCTCCCACAGCCATGTGAAGACGCTGCCGGCGGCCGGACGGCGCTGGTTCATCACGGCGAAGCTCAGGGCGGTCGGCAGCATCGCGATGGCGACGGCGGCGAACGCGAGCGGCACGACCGCGCCCGTGATGCCCTCCATCAGGCCGACGTTGAAATAGACCGTGAGCGCGAGGCCCATGTACGCGACCCCCATCACCACCAGCTGCCACAGCCCGAGGGCGTTCTTCTGCAGTTGCTGGGTGGGGGGAATTCCTCCCTCACCGGAGACAGAGGCCACTAGAGCTCCCTTCGTGTCGGAGATCGCCGGTCCCGGGGCCGAAGACCGTGGCGGAAATGAAAAGCTATAGCATCTAGCATGTCAAGGCCCGGCCTCGAGCGGGTGCACGGCGAGGGCCTCGACGCGGATGACCATGAAGGGCCAGAGCGGCAGCGACGTGAGGGCCGCGTGCAGCTCGGTGGCGTCGGCGGCGCGGTAGAGCGAGACGTTCGCGAAGCGGCCGGGCAGCCGCCAGATGCGCACGAGCACGCCCTCGTCGATGAGCTCCCGGCCGCGGTCGTGCTCGGCCGCGAGCAGCTCCCGGCGACGCTCCTCGGGCAACCCCTCCGGCAGGGTGATGTCGATGTGGACGAGGAACTCCATCGTCACCCCGCCGCCCGGCTGGCCTCGGCGTAGCCCGGGTTCACGATCGCGGCGACCGGCTTCCCCGCCAGGAAGTCGATGACCTGGCGGGTCGCGAGCACCGGCAGGTCGGCCAGGGCAGCGGCCGAGTACCAGGCCGCGTGCGGGCTGAGGGTGACCATCGCAAGCTCGCGCAGCGGGCTCTCGGCCGGAGGCGGCTCGGCCTCGAACACGTCCAGGCCGGCACCGGCCAGGTGCCCGGCCTGCAGGGCATGGGCGAGAGCGGACTCGTCGACGAGCCCTCCCCGGCAGGTGTTCACAAGCCGCGCTCCGGGGCGCATGGCGGCGATCGCCGCCGCGTCGATCATGTGCTGGGTGTCTACGGTCAGCGGCACGTGCAGCGTCACGATGTCGGCACCTCCAAGCGCCTCTGCCAGCGTCGCGGGCACGAGGCCGGCGGAGCGAATGCGGCGCTCGCTCACGTAGCGGTCGTGCACCAGCACCCGGAAGCCGATCGCCCGCAGCGACGCCGCCACGCGCACACCGATCCGGCCGTAGCCGATGACGGCGACGGTGGTCGTGGACGGCCGGGCGGCGTCGGGATAGGAGGCGGGCGCAGCCCAGCGGCCCGACCGCACCGCCCGGTCGAGCACCGCCACACCCCGAGCCTGGTCGAGCACGAGCGCCAGGGTGTGGCAGGCGACCTCCTCGATGCAGTAGTCGGGCGTGTTCGCGACGGCGACTCCGCGTGCGGTGGCCGCGTCGACGTCGATCATGTCGTAGCCGATGCCGAGCCGGCTGATCATGCGCAGGCCGGGCAGCGCATCGAGCACGCGGGCCGAGACCGGCGCCCACTGCACGATCAGGGCGTCGGCCCCGGCGCACCGGTCGATCACGTCCTGCTCGCTGCGGCAGCCCGCCCGGCGCGCGTCCAGGCCGGCGGCGGCCAGCAGTCGCTCCTCGGCGCCGGCCGACGGCAGGTCGGAGTCGGTGACGACGACGAGCGGGCTCATGCCGAACCCTCCGGCGCTCCGGCCAGCGACCGCTCGATGCGGCTCGCGGCGACCTGGATATGGCGGGCCATCTCGGCCTGCGCCTGCTCGGGGTCGCCACCGGCGATGGCGTCGACGAGGTCGACGTGACTCGCGGCATGTGCACGGAGCTCGTCGGCAGGCAGGCTGCGGGTCGCCGCTCGCAGGAACGCGGCCACCCGGCCGCGCACCTGGGCGGCCACCTCGTTCAGGAGGGAGTGGTCGGAGATCTCCCATAGCAAGCCGTGGAACTCCTGGTCGAGCTCGACCAGTGCGTCGACGCCGCCACCGCCGGCCGCGTCCGCCATGCGAGCGGCGATCGACCGCAGCCGCGCCTCGGCCGCGGGCGTCATCCGTTCCTGGGCGCGCCGCGCGACGAACCCCTCGAGCACGATCCGAAGCGACGAGATCTCGGCCAGGCCGACGGGCGTGAGCCCCGCCACCCACGCACCGCGGCGCGGGATCCGCTGCACCAGCCCCTCGTCGGCCAGCCGCGCGAGCGCCTCGCGGACGGGGATGTGCGAGACGCCGAGCTGGCCTGCGATCGTGCGCTCCACAAGCTTCGTGCCGGGCCGGTACACGCCGTCCTGGATCGCCGCGCGCACGCTCTCGGCCACCCGGTCGGACAGGCTGTGGTCGCGGAGTCGCTCGAGCTCCGTCATCGCCTCAGACGATCCAGCCCTGCGCCGACCAGCCACCGTCGACACGCAGCGTCGTGCCCGTGACGAACGAGGAGTCCTCGTCGTCGGCCAGGAAGGCCACGGCCCGGGCGATCTCGTCGGGCTCGCCGAACCGGTGCATCGGCGTGCGCGTGTGGTAGCGCTCGACGTCGATCACGCCCTCGTCGATGCCCCTCTGGACGAGCGCGGTGCGGGTGACGCCGGGCGCGACCGCATTCACGCGCACACCGCGCCCGGCCCACTCGATCGCGAGCACCTCGGTCATCGCCACCACGGCCGCCTTGGCCGCGCAGTAGGCGAGCCGCATCGGGAACGCATCCCAGGCGTTGATCGAGCTGATGTTGACGATGACCCCGGTGCCGCGCTGGAGCATGTGCCGCCCGACCGCCTGCGAGCACAGAAAGACGCCGGTCTGCATGATGCCGATCGAGGTGTCCCAGTCGGCGTCCGAGTACGTCTCGGACGGCCCGGCGATCGCGACCCCGGCGTTGTTCACGAGCACGTCGATGCGGCCGTGGCGCGCGAGCGTCGCCGCCGCGGCCGACTCGACCGCGGGCCGGCTGGACACGTCGCACGCATGCGCGCTGCCGTCGAGCGCCGCGGCCGCGCCGGACGCGACCTGCGCGTCGACATCCCAGACGGCGACGGTCGCTCCGGCCGCGTGGAAGTGGCGGCCGACCGCCTGGCCGATGCCGCGGCCGCCGCCGGTGACGACGCAGACCTTGCCGGCCAGGCTCATCGGGCGCCACCCGCGGGCGGTGGAGCGAACAGCTCGCAGACGT
>DASXOR010000163.1:0-9131 GCA_036494095.1 Gaiellales bacterium
TCAACCTCCTGGTGGACATCCTGTACGCCTGGATCGACCCACGGATCCGGCTGGGCTGACATGGCGCTTCTCGACGTCCGCAACCTGCGCACGCACTTCCACACCGAGGACGGCGTCGTGCGCGCCGTCGAGGGCGTCAACTTCTCGGTCGAGAAGGGGCAGACGCTCGGCATCGTGGGCGAGTCGGGCTGCGGCAAGAGCGTCACCTGCCTGACCATCCTCGGGCTCAACCCGCGCGCGAAGACGGTCTCGACCGGCGAGGCGGTCTTCAAGGGCCGCAACCTGCTCGAGCTGCCGTCCTCGGAGCTGCGCAAGGTGCGCGGCAACGAGATCTCGATGATCTTCCAGGATCCGATGACCTCGCTGAACCCGGTGCACTCGATCGGCAGGCAGCTGCGAGAGGCGGTGCAGCTGCACGAGGACGCCACCAAGGCGGCCGCCGGCAAGCGGGCTCTCGAGATGCTGAAGGCGGTGGGCATTCCGCGCGCCGAGCAGCGCCTGGAGGATTACCCGCACCAGTTCTCGGGCGGCATGCGCCAGCGCGTGATGATCGCGATGGCGCTCATCAACAACCCCGACCTGCTGATCGCCGACGAGCCCACCACGGCCCTCGACGTGACCACCCAGGCCCAGATTCTGAAGCTGATGAACGACCTGCAGCGCGACTTCGGAAGCGCGATCATCCTGATCACGCACGACCTCGGCGTGGTGGCCGAGACGGCCGACGAGGTGCTCGTGATGTACGCGGCCAAGCCGGCGGAGCAGGGCACCTACCAGGACATCTTCTACCACGCGCACCACCCCTACACGTGGGGGCTCATGCGATCGCTGCCCCGGCTCGCCCTCGCAGGCCAGGAGCTGCGGCCGATCCCGGGCTCGCCGCCCTCGCTCCTGCGGCCGCCGCCGGGGTGCCGCTTCCACCTGCGCTGCTCCTACGCGATGGACGTGTGCCGGCAGACCGAGCCCGTGTTCGAGGCGGTCGAGGGCTCGAATGTGCACCGGGCCGCGTGCCATCTGGACGCCGACACCAAGACGCGCGAGGCGGAGAAGCTCGTGGCCGAGACCATGGCGTCGGCGGGCTGAGGGGGAGCGGGTGGCCGACGATCTCCTGGTGGTCGATGACCTGAAGAAGCACTTCCCGGTCACGCGCGGCATCATCTTCCAGAAGGAGGTCGCCAGCGTTCGCGCCGTGGACGGTGTGTCGTTCACGATCCGCAAGGGCGAGACGCTGGGCGTGGTGGGTGAGTCGGGCTGCGGCAAGTCGACGATGGCGCGCTGCGTGATGCGCCTGATCGAGACCTCCGGCGGCAGCATCATGTTCGAGGGCCAGGACATCACCAAGCTCAAGGGCTCCTCCCTGATGCACGTGCGCCGCGAGATGATGATGGTGTTCCAGGATCCGTACGCGTCGCTGAACCCGCGCAAGCGGGTCGGCGCGATCGTCGGCGAGGCCCTCGAGGTGCACAAGATCGGCACCGCGGCCGAGAACAAGCGCCGCGTGCAGGAGCTGCTCGACGTCGTCGGCCTGAACCCGGAGCACTACAACCGCTTCCCGCACGAGTTCTCGGGCGGGCAGCGCCAGCGCATCGGCGTCGCCCGGGCGCTCGCGATCCGGCCGAAGCTGATCGTGTGCGACGAGCCCGTGTCGGCGCTCGACGTGTCGGTGCAGGCCCAGATCCTGAACCTGCTGAAGCGGCTGCAGCGTGAATTCGACCTCACCTACATGTTCATCGCCCACGATCTCGACGTCGTCCGGCACATCTCCAACCGGGTGGCGGTGATGTACCTCGGCAAGATGGTGGAGCTGGCCGACGGCAACGGCCTCTACGACCATCCGCGGCATCCGTACACGGGTGCCCTGCTCTCGGCGATCCCGATCCCCAACCCGGATCTGGCCCGCGCCCGCAAGCCGGTCGTGCTCGAGGGCGACGTGCCGAGCCCGATCAACCCGCCTCGCGCCTGCCGGTTCCATCCGCGTTGCCCGCGCTTCCAGCCGGGGACGTGCGACGTGGAGGAGCCACAGCTCAAGTCGAGCGGCGACGGCCACATGACGGCCTGCCACTTCCCCCTCGAGAGCTGGCCGCTCTCCGACCTGCGCCTGCCCGCGAGCGGGGCAGCCGCGGGCTGATCCGCGATGCCGACGCGCCGCCAGCTGCTCGACGGCGTCCGCCGCTTTCTCGTCGTCGCTGCGGTCGTCATTGTCATGACGGCCGTCATCTCGCTCGCCCTCGGCCTGCTCGTCGGCGACTCGGTGAACCGGTCGCTCTCGGTCGGCTTCTACCTGTCCGCCTGCCTGTTCATGCTCCTCGGCGTCTTCTTCGGGATCCGGCCGCCGGTGCGCCAGGAGGGCGACGCGGGGGCGCTCGGAGGGCTGTTCGGAGTCTTCGGCAGCGGGCCCGTCCGCTTCGCCACGGCGGAGGAGCGCGAGGACTCGCTCTCGAGCTCGGCCGTGTTCGTGATCCTGGGCCTCGTGCTCGTGTTCTGCGGGCTCGTATGCGACGGGCGCCATCCGCTGGCCTAACATTCGTCGTGACCGCGCCGTCGAACGTTCAGGACCATGTCCTTCCACTTCTCCCATCGCGCCGAGTGTGACCGCGCCCGTGAGCTCGCTTCCCGCCGGCTCGACGGCGACCTGACCGAGTTCGACGTCGGGCTCCTGCGCATGCATCTGCGCGACTGTGCGGAGTGCGTCGAGGTCACGCAGGCGATGGAGCGGGTGACCCATCGCGTCCGCGGCGCGCGGATGGTCGAGCCGGCACCGGCCCGGCCTGTGGTCGTCTCCGCAGCCCGCCCCCGCCGGCGGTCGGGCCACCGCCTGGTGGCGACAGCGGCGGTGGTCGCCGCGACGGCGGCGGCCGCAGGTGCCGGCGCGCTCGTCGCCTCGCACTCCGAGCACACCTCTGCGCGCCCGGCACACCCGACGACGATCGCCGAGCTGGCGCCGCTCGACCACCAGTTCCGCAGCATCCGCGAGGGCAAGCTGCTCCTGGTGCTGCCGGCCCCGCGGGTGCGCTCGCCGCACTGGCGCGGCATCTTCGTGTAACCGCCGCGACCGTAACGCCTGCGCAGTCGCCGGTACAGTGTGGGCATGGCCTTCCTCTCCGCCGCCGGCTCCCGGGTCTGACACCTCGACCACGCCGCCCGGGTGGCGGCGTCGATCGATGCGCAGCGCGTCGACGCCGAGCTGGGCCCGCAGGAGGGCCGCCGGTGGCGTCTGCGGATGCCCCGGTTCGTGTCACAAGGTCGCCCGGCGATCGGCCTCTTCGCTGGTAGAATCCGGCTCCGCTAGCCGCGAACCTCCCGATCCGGCCCTCTTTCAAGGAGTTACATGTCCCAGAACGGACAGTCCGCCCACCTGGGCAGCATCGTCGAGATCAAGGGCGTCGTCATCGACGCCGTCTTCCCCGAGGAGATGCCGGCCATCTACAACGCGCTCGAGGTCGACGTGCCGGCCAGCGCCGGCGAGACGTCCTCGCGCGTGCTCGTTGCGGAGGTGCAGCAGCACCTGGGCGACGGCCGCGTCCGCGCGATCGCGATGGATGCGACCGACGGGCTCTCGCGCGGGCTCGAGGTGAGGGACACGGGCGGCCCGATCACGGTCCCGGTCGGCGAGGCGACGCTGGGCCGCATCTTCAACGTGCTCGGCGAGACGATCGACAACGGCGACCCGGTCGTCACCGAGGAGCGCTGGCCGATCCACCGTCCGGCACCCGACTTCGAGATGCTCTCGCCGACCACCGAGATCTTCGAGACCGGGATCAAGGTGATCGACCTGCTCGCCCCCTACGTGAAGGGCGGCAAGGTCGGCCTGTTCGGCGGCGCCGGCGTGGGCAAGACCGTGCTGATCATGGAGCTGATCAACAACATCGCCCAGGAGCACGGCGGCCTGTCGGTGTTCGCGGGGGTGGGGGAGCGCACCCGCGAGGGCAACGGCCTCTACCTGGAGATGAAGGAGTCCGGGGTCATCTCGAAGACCGCGCTCATGTTCGGGCAGATGAACGAGCCGCCCGGAGCGCGCCTGCGCGTCGGCCTCTCCGGCCTGACGATGGCGGAGTACTTCCGCGACCAGCTCGGACAGGACGTGCTGCTTTTCATCGACAACATCTTCCGGTTCGTCCAGGCCGGCTCCGAGGTGTCGGCGCTGCTCGGCCGGATGCCGAGCGCCGTGGGCTACCAGCCCACGCTCGCCACCGAGATGGGCCAGCTGCAGGAGCGGATCACCTCCACGTCCAAGGGGTCGATCACGTCGATCCAGGCCATCTACGTGCCCGCCGACGACCTCACCGACCCCGCCCCGGCGGCGTCGTTCGCCCACCTCGACGCGACGACCACGCTCTCCCGGTCGATCGCCGAGCGCGGCATCTACCCGGCCGTCGACCCGCTCGACTCGCGGTCGAACCTGCTCCAGCCGGGGACGGTCAGCGACGAGCACTACGGCACCGCGACCCGCGTGCAGGAGGTGCTCCAGCGCTACAAGGACCTCGAGAGCATCATCGCGATCCTGGGGATGGACGAGCTGTCCGACGAGGACAAGGTGATCGTGGCCCGGGCGCGCAAGGTGCAGCAGTTCCTCGGGCAGCCGTTCCACGTGGCCGAGGTGTTCACCGGCACCCCCGGCAAGTACGTCCGGCTGGACGACACCATCCGCGGCTTCCAGGAGATCCTGGACGGCAAGCACGACGATCTGCCCGAGCAGGCGTTCCGGCTCGTCGGCGGCATCGAGGAGGCGGTCGAGGCCGCCGAGAAGCTCAAGGCGACGGCGTAGACGTGCCCGAGTTCACGCCGTACCCGGTCGAGCTGATCACCCCCGACGGGATCGCGTACTCCGGCGACGCCGAGCGGCTGATCGTGCCCGGCGCCGCCGGCGAGCTGGGCATCTTCGCCCACCACGCCCCGCTCGTGTCGCTGCTGCGCCCCGGCGAGACGCGCCTGACCGATGCCGACGGCACCGTGCGCCGGTATGCGACCGACGACGGCTACGTGCAGGTGCGCAGGAACCACGCGGTGGTGCTGGTGGGGGAGGCGGTGCCCGCCGACTCGATCGACGCCGCCGCGGCCGCGCGCCGGCTCGACGAGGCGCAAACGGCGCTCGAGCGGGCCCAGGGCGGAGACGGTGACGTGCACGCCGCCCGGCGCGAGGTCGGCTTCGCCGAGGCCCTGGTGAAGACCGCGGCCGGCTGACCGTCCGCGTTGGCGGATAGGCCGCCGGACGGTCATGGGCTACCCGATCCACTACCTCCTATCACCGACAAGTTCCCGCCGTTCGGCGGAGGAGCGCCCGGCGATGGGCATCCGGCGCAGTGTCGGTGGATTATCCGGACAGGCTGTCGCGGCTGACAACGTTCTTCCGTTCGCTGATGGCGATTCCGGCGGAGATCGTGTTGTACTTTCTTCGCCTGGATCGTCGTCGTCGTCCTGGGCCGGTCGCCCGGGGCTCTTCGAGGTCATGGAGCTGGCGCAGCGCTATCAAACGCGTGTCAACGGCTACCTGTTCCTGCTGACCGACGCCTACCCGTGGTACCAGGAGGAGACGGCCGAGGATCCCGCGCCGTGGCCGGGCGCCGCCCGCTGACGACCAACTAGCATCTCCGGGTGGCCGGCCACCCGTACCTGGACCTGATCAAGCGCCGAGCCGTCGTCTTCGACGGCGCGATGGGCACGCAGATCCAGGCGGTCGAGCTCGGCCCGGCCGACTTCGGCGGCGAGCGCCAGGTCGGCAACAACGACCACCTGTCGATCACCCGCCCCGACGTGATCGAGGCCATCCACTGCGCGTACCTCGAGGCCGGCGCGGACGTCGTCGAGACGAACAGCTTCCAGGCGTCGCGGATCCGCATGCAGGAGTGGGGGGTGGGCGAGCACACGCGCGAGATCAACCTGTGCGCGGCGCGCATCGCCCGGGCGGCAGCCGACGCGTTCTCGACGCCGTCGCACCCGCGGTTCGTGGCCGGCTCGATCGGGCCGAGCGGGATGCTGCCGTCGAGCGACGACCCGGCCCTCTCCGGTGTCTCGTTCGCCGGGCTCTCGGAGACGTTCCGCGAGCAGTCCGCGGCGCTGGTCGAGGGCGGGGCCGACCTGCTCGTGATCGAGACGCAGCAGGACATCCTCGAGACGCGGGCTGCCATCGACGGCGCCCGGGCGGCGTTCCGGGAGCTCGACCGGTGGGTGCCGCTGCAGGTGCAGGTGGCGCTCGACGTCACCGGGCGGATGCTGCTCGGCACCGACGTGGGAGCCGTCCTCGCGATCCTGCACGGGATGCGCGCCGACGTGATCGGGGTGAACTGCTCGGTCGGTCCCGAGCACCTGCGCGAGCCGGTGCGGTTCTTCTGCCAGCACGCCCCCGGGCCGGTGTCGGTGATCCCCAACGCCGGCCTGCCGCGCAACGTCGACGGCGTCGCCTCCTATCCGCTCGGGCCGGACGACATGGCCCGCGAGCTCGCCCAGTTCGTCTCCGAGCTCGGCGCCCCCGTGGTCGGCGGCTGCTGCGGCAGCACCCCCGAGCACATCGTGGCCCTGCGTGAGGCCGTCGCGGGGGCGGCCCGCGCTCCTCGCCAGGTCGTGTTCGAGCGCTCGCTCGCGAGCGCGATCACCGCCTCCGCGCTCGAGCAGCAGCCCAAGCCGCTCCTGATCGGCGAGCGGGTGAACACCCAGGGCAGCCGCGCGTTCAAGCAGGTGATGCTCGCCGACGACTACGACGGGGCGGTCGCCGTGGCCCGCGACCAGGTCGAGGGCGGCGCGCACGCGCTCGACGTGTGCGTGGCCCTCACCGAGCGCGCCGACGAGGCCGGGATGATGGCGACGCTCGTGAAGCGCCTGGCGATGAGCGTCGAGATGCCGCTCGTGTTCGACTCGACCGATGCAGGGGTCATCGCCCGCGCGCTCGAGACCTACCCGGGCCGGGCCCTCATCAATTCGATCAACATGGAGAGCGGCCGCGAGCGGATCGATGCGGTGGTCCCGCACGCCGTCCGCCACGGCGCCGCCTGCGTCGCGCTCACGATCGACGAAGAGGGGATGGCCAAGACGGCCGAGCGCAAGCTCGCCGTCGCCCGGCGGATCCACGACATCTGCGTGGACGAGTTCGGCATGGATCCCGGCGACCTCATCTTCGACACCCTCACGTTCACGCTGGCGACGGGGCAGGAGGAGTTCCGCAGAAGCGCGATCGAGACGATCGAGGGCATCCGCGCCGTCAAGCGCGAGCTGCCGGGCACGTGGACGGTGCTCGGCGTCTCGAACGTCTCGTTCGGCCTGTCACCGGCCGCGCGGGCCGTCATCAACTCGGTGTTCCTGCATCACGCGATCGACGCGGGCCTCGACGCCGCGATCGTGAACCCGGTGCACGTGCGGCCGATCTACGAGATCTCGGCGCAGGAGCGCGAGCTGGCCGACGAGCTGATCTTCGACCGGCGTCCGGACGCGCTCGAGCGCTGCATCGCCCATTTCGACCAGACCGAGACGGTGGCGGCGCCGCAGGAGGACCCGTTCGCGGGGCTCACCACCGACGAGCGCCTCCACGCCAAGATCCTGCACCGCACGCGCGAGGGGGTCGAGGATGACATCGACCTGGCGCTGGACGAGCGCGGCGGCCGTGACAACGACCGGGCGGTCGACGTCCTGAACGGCGTGCTCCTGCCGGCGATGAAGGACGTCGGCGACCGCTTCGGCGCCGGGGAGCTGATCCTGCCCTTCGTGCTCCAGTCGGCCGAGGTGATGAAGCGATCGGTTGCCCATCTCGAGCGCTACCTCGACCGGCTCGAGGGCCAGGCCAAGGCGACGGTCGTGCTGGCGACCGTGTTCGGCGACGTGCACGACATCGGCAAGAACCTGGTCGGCACGATCCTCTCGAACAACGGCTACCGGGTGGTCGACCTCGGCCGGCAGGTGCCGCTGAACGTGATCATGGACAGCGCCGTCAGCGAGCACGCCGATGCCGTCGGCCTGTCCGCGCTGCTCGTGTCGACGTCGCGGCAGATGCCGCTCGCGCTGCACGAGCTCGACCATCGCGGGCTGCACGTCCCGGTGCTGGTGGGTGGGGCGGCCATCAACCGTGCGTTCGGCCGTCGGATCGCCTTCCTCGACGACGGCCGCCTGTACGAGCCCGGCGTCTTCTACTGCAAGGACGCGTTCGAGGGGCTGGGGGTGATGGACCGCCTGAGCGACGGGGAGCTGCGCGGGGGCCTGATCGCGGAGCGGCGCGAGCAGGCGGTGGCCGAGCGCGACACGCCCAAGCCGGCGCCTGCGCCCGAGCAGCCTCGGGAGCGGACCGGGCGCGAGACGCTGCGGTCGGATGTCGACGTGCCCGAGCCGCCGTTCCTGGGCGCGCGGCTCGTGGATGCGATCGAGCCCGCGGCGGCGTTCGCGCTGATGGACGAGCGGTCGCTCTACAAGCTCTCGTGGGGCGGCAAGGGGGTGCGCGGCGAGGAGTGGGAGCGGCTGCTCGCCGATGACTTCCGCCCGCGCCGCGCCCGGATGCAGGCCGAGGCGCTGGAGCAGGGCTGGATCGTGCCGCGCGCCGCGTACGGCTTCTTCCAGGCGGTCGCCGACGGCGACGACGCGGTGGTGCTCGACGCCGACGGCGGCGAGCGGTGCCGGTTCGAGTTCCCCCGCCAGGACCGGCACGACCGCCTGTGCATCGCCGACTACCTGCGGCCGGCGGGCGGGCCGCCCGACGTGATCGCCCTCCAGATCGTGACCGCGGGCGCCGAGGCCACCGAGCACATCGACGCGCTGCAGGCGGCCGGCGAGTACAGCGAGGCGTACTTCGCCCACGGCCTGGCCGTCGAGGCGGCCGAGGGGCTGGCCGAGTACGTCCATCGCCGCATCCTGGCCGAGCTCGGCCTCGACCCGGGCCGCGGCCGCCGCTACTCGTGGGGCTACCCGGCCTGCCCCGACCTCGAGCAGCACGAGCTGGTGCTGCGGCTTCTGCCCCCCGCCGCCGACCTGGGGATCGAGCTCTCGGCCGCCTACCAGTTCATCCCCGAGCAGACGACCGCCGCGATCGTGATCCACCATCCCCAGGCGGTCTACTTCTCGGCCCGCCGCGGCATCCGCACCGGCGGCGACTAACCCGCCAAGCGGGGTCAGACCCCTTTTGGCGGGTGACCTGCTCGCATGCGCTCGGCGAGCGT
>DASXOR010000164.1:0-19855 GCA_036494095.1 Gaiellales bacterium
CGACCAGCAGCGCGCCGGCGATCACCCAGGGCAGCGGCCGCGGCGGCGCCGGCTCGAGCATGCCGGCGCCCGCCTCGCCCCGGCCCGAGAACGTGGTCACCGCCCAGGCGCAGGCCAGGTAGGCGAGCGACGTCATGCCGAGATGCTGATAGAGCAGAGCATCCAGCAGGAACCCGCCTGCGAACCCGGCCACCGCGGCCAGCTCGAGCCCCCGCCACAGCGCGAGCGCCACCACCAGGATCGCGACCAGGTCGGGCCCGCCGCCGAGCGGATAGAACTGCGGCGTCACGGACACCTGCACCACGACGAGCACGAACACGCACGCGAGCGCCTTTAGGTAGTCGAGCGCCGCCACTAGTGGTGCGTCTCCAGGACGATGACGCCGTCCAGATTGGTGAAATCGACGAACGGCGTCACCTGGATCTGCATGTCCGGGCCGTTCTCGAACGGGGTCGCCTGGGAGACACGCCCGATCGCGAGCCCGTCCGGATACAGGGAGTTCAGCCGGCCGCCGCTCCCGGTGGTGACCACCGTGTCGTCCTTGCGCACGCGAACGGCATTCGGTACCTGGAGCATGTTCAGCTCGCCCGGCGTGCCCGGGGCCGCGACGATCGTCCCCAGCGCCCCCTGCTCGCCCAGCACCTCGGCCGTGACGCCGGTGGACCGATCGAGCAGGAGCTGCACGGTGGCCGTGTTGCCGGTGACCTCGGTCACGAGCCCGACGAGCCCCCCTCCGTCGGACGACGGCGCCACGACGGCGTCGTTCGTGTGCACGCCCTTGTCGCTGCCGATGCCGATCATGACCGTGCTCGAGAACAGCGGGTGGTACTGCACGATCACCGACCCCGAGACGAACTTGAAGGAGGGGTTCTGCTCCCCCCAGTGCGCAAGCGCCGCGAGGGTTGCGTTCTGGGCGGTGAGCTGCTCGTTGCGCGCCGTCGCCAGGCCCAGCTTCACCTTCAGGGTCTTCAGCTCGGCGGTCTGGTTGCGGGCGTCGATGAGACCGGTCGTCCAGTGCCAGCCGTCCACGAAGGGCCGGGTGACGCGGTGGGCGACGGATGCGAACGGGGCGGTCAGCTCGACGACCCCACGTTGCATGGAGCCGACGACGCCGGTCGACCCCTCCCGATAGGACACGGTCAGGAGCGTGAGCGAGGCGGCGACGAGCAGGCCGACAACGGCCCGCCTGCGTATGACACGGTTCTTGCTTAGAAGCATTCCTCAGGGCGGGTCGGAACCGCGATTCTACCTGACGGCCCGGAAACATCCCGCATATGCGCGCCAACGCGGGTCCAATCTGCAAGGGGATACTCGGGCCATGAGCAAACAACGCGCACTCACCCTCGGCGGCATCCTCGCAGGGGTCTTCTTCATCGCCATCGCCATCATGTACTTCACCGTGGCACCCAAGTCGCTGCCGCTGCCGAACTTCCTCGGGCACGAGAGCGGCGTCTCGGCCGTACACGTCAAGCACGGCGTCGCATCGCTCCTGGTCGGCCTCGCGTGCTTCGTCTTCGCCTGGTTCCAGAGCGGGCCGAAGCGCGAAAGCACCGCCCACCCGGACGTGCAGGCGTAGCGGCTCAGCTCCAGATGATTGACTCCACGCCGCCGTGATGTCCAGGGCGGCGAGAACCGAGCCTCGCCGGGACGCAGGGAGCGTTCATACTGATCGTACGTATGGGCGCGACGAGGACGCCGCGAGGCGCAGCCCACCGCGCCTGGCTGAGCCGCTCCAGACGGATGACCAGGCGCGCGGCGACGTGGAGTCACTCATCTAACTGACCGCGAACCAGATCGAGAGCACGATGCCCTCGACGAAGCAGAAGACCGCGAACGGCGTCAGCCGGTTCGTCTCGAAGTAGCGCATCAGGAACCGCACCGACAGATAGGCGGTGAGGGCGGAGCAGAGCGAGGCGGCGAGCGCCGGCCCGCGCACGCCGTTGCCGTCGGAGCCCAGGAGCACGGGGATCTTGAGCACGGCGGCGGCGCCGATGATCGGCGTCGCGAGCAGGAACGCGAACCGGGCCGCGTCCTCGTTGGAGAGCCCGACCAGCAGGCCGCCCCCCATCGACGCGCCGGAGCGCGAGAAGCCGGGGATGAGCGCGATCGCCTGGGACGCCCCCACGCCGACCGCGTCGCGCCAGCTCGCGCGAGCGGCGATGCGGTGGTCACCGTCGTCCTCGCCCTCCGGAACACCGGGCGCGCGCCGCCGCAGCCGCTCGGCGAAGAACAGCATGATCCCATTCAGGATCAGGAAGAACGCCGCCGACCGGGCCGATGCGAACACCGACTGCAGCTTGTCCTGCAGCAGCAGCCCGAGGATGCCGGCCGGAATCGTCGCCACGACGATCAGCCAGCCGAGCCGGCCGTCGGGGTTCTGGGGCGAGATCTCGCGCTCGCCGAGCGATCGCCACATGCCCGAGAGGATGCGCACCCAGTCGCGCCAGAAGAAGCCGAGCAGGACGATGGCCGTCGCCAGGTGCGTCGCCACCAGGAAGGCGATGAAGTACTTGTCCTCCTGGTGGATGTTCCAGCCGAACACGCGCGGCGCGATGACGCTCTGACCCAGGCTCGAGATCGGGAACAGCTCGGCGAAGCCCTGCAGCAGGCCCAGGATGACGGCCTGGCCATACGAGATCGGTCCGGCCAGGATCACCACGAGTTGCCCCCTCGGTCAGTGAGATCGCGCCGCAAGCTCAGTAGTGACGGCGCCCGTTCCGGCGGCTCGCGGCGTAGGTCTGGTTCGCGCGGTAGATGACCTCGAATTCCTCGAGCGACCGGCCCGAGCCCACCGCCACGCACGTGAGCGGCGACTCCGCCAGGTGCACCGGCATCTGCGTCTCGGCCCGCAGCCGGTCGGTCATCCGCTGGAGCAGCGCGCCCCCGCCGGCGAGCACGATCCCGCGATCCATGATGTCGGAGGCGAGCTCCGGCGGCGTCTTGTCGAGGGTCTGCTTCACGGCGTCGATGATCTGGTTCAGGGGCACTTCCAGGGCGTGGCGCACCTCCTTGGAGGAGAGCACAACAGTCTTGGGCAATCCTGTGACCAGATCACGACCGCGAATCTCGGCCTCGACCTCCTCGGGCAGCTCCGCCGCCGAGCCGATCTCGAGCTTGACCTCCTCGGCCGTGGACGGGCCGATCATGAGCTTGTACTCCTTCTTCACGTGCTCGATGATCGCCTCGTCGAGCTCGTCGCCGCCGACGCGGATCGACTGGCTGACGACGATCCCGCCGAGCGAGATCACCGCCACCTCGGTCGTGCCACCGCCGATGTCGACGATCATGTTGCCGGTCGCCTCCGACACCGGCAGGCCGGCGCCGATCGCCGCCGCCATCGGCTCCTCGATCAGGAGCGCCTGGCGGGCGCCGGCCGACTCGGTCGCCTCGATCACGGCCCGCTTCTCGACGCCGGTCACGCCCGAGGGCACACAGACGACGACGCGCGGATGGGCGAACCGGTTCTGGTGCACCTTCTGGATGAAGTGCCGCAGCATCTGCTCGGTCACGTCGAAGTCGGCGATGACGCCGTCCTTCAGCGGGCGGATGGCCGAGATGTTCCCCGGCGTGCGGCCGAGCATGCGCTTGGCCTCGACCCCGACCGCATGCACCTCGCCGGTGTGCTGGTCGATGGCGACGACGGACGGCTCCGAGAGCACGATGCCGCGACCGCGCACGTAGACGAGCGTGTTGGCCGTGCCGAGGTCGACGGCCATGTCGCGGCCGCCAAGACCGGTGAGAGAGTTGAGGAAGCTGATGGTGTACTGCTCGGGATTTGCTGCAAATCGCCCAAAAACGGCTAATCGATTCTAGCGTATCGCTGCAGCTGCCATCGCGTCGATGAGCGCCGGGACCGGCAGGCCGACCACGTTTGTGTAGTCGCCGGCGATGGATCGCACGAGCGCGGCCCCGAGCCCCTGCACCGCATAGCCGCCGGCGCGGTCGCGCCATTCGCCCGATGCGAGGTACCAGTCGAGGTCGCTCGGCTGCATCGGCGCGAAGGTCACGTCGGTGGCGGCGCTGCGCACGTGCTCAATGCCGTCGCAGCGCAGGCACAGGCCGGAGTGGACCGCGTGGGTGCGCCCCGAGAGCAGGCCCAGGTACTCGCGGGCCTCCTCCTCGCCGGCCGGCTTTCCGAGCACGCGGCCGCCGATGACGACGAGCGTGTCGACTCCCAGGACGCGGTCGCCCTCGACCGACGCCGCCTTGGCCCGGGCGTGCGCGGCGGCGATCGCGGCCGGCGCGCCCGGCAGCTCCGGCTCGTCGTAGTCCGGCGGCACGACCTCGAAATCGATGCCGAGCATGGTCAGGATCGCGCGCCGCTGCGGCGAGCGCGACGCCAGCCGCAGCCGGCCGAGGCGCCGAAGCCCCTCCGGGATCATCCCCGCAGCTCGGAGTCCGCGAAGAAGATCGCGATCTCGCGAGCGGCGGAGGCGGGCGAGTCCGAGCCGTGGACGACGTTTCGGCCCAGGTCGAGCGCGAAGTCGCCCCGGATCGTGCCCGGCGCCGAGTCGAGCGGGTTGGTTGCGCCCATCATGGCCCGCACCGTCGCGACGGCGGCGAGCCCCTCGATCACCATCGCCACCACCGGCCCGGAGGTGATGAACTCGACGAGCTCGGGGTAGAAGGGCTTGCCGACGTGCTCCATGTAGTGCTCGGCCGCCTGCTGGTCGCTGACGCGCACGAGCTTCATGCCGCGCAGCGTGAAGCCGCGACGCTCGAAGCGCGACACGATCTCGCCCACCAGCCGCCGCTCGACGGCATCGGGCTTCACGAGGAACAGGGTGCGCTCGACGTCTGCCACGATCGTCCCGCCGGCCCGCTCAGGCCTCAGTGGTCGTGCGCTGGCCGGCGCCGCGCCGTGGCCGCTCCGGCGGGGGCAGGGTGGTCGCCACCGTCTCGCAGTACGGGCACAGGCGCCAGGTCGGGTCGAGCGGGGCCTTGCACCGGCGGCAGGCCTGCTTCAGCTTGGTGCCGCAGTGGGGGCAGGACAGGAAGCTCGCCTCGGAGGGGTTGCGGCAGTAGGGGCACACCGAGTCGGCGCCGAGCCGGCGCTCCATCGCCCGGATCTCGAGCTCGCGCTCGTGCACGTCGGCGATGTACTCGGGCGGGCGCAGGATCAGGTAGATGAGCACGCCGACGAACGGGAAGCACACGGCGGTGGCGACGCAGACGCCCACGATCACGGGATCCTCGACCCGCCTGCGGGCGTCCTTCCACGTCCAGAACACCATCGCGGCATAGAGCGCGATGGCGAACAGGATCGAGAGCTTCACGAAGGCCGAGAAGTAGCTCGAGCTGAAGAAGTCCGTGACGCCCGAGAACGAGCCCGAGTCGGTGGTGGTGGTGGGTGTGGCTGCGAAAAGCACGCGAAGTCGCTCAGTGTACGGCCGCCGGCGCGGTTCCGGCGCCGGCCGACGATGTGGTCAAGTCATGGAGAAGATACAGCGAACCGCAAACGACGACTGCTCCCGACGGCCCGGCCAGGGCCAGGGCGCGCTCTCGAGCCACCACCGGGTCCGGCTCGGCCGGCCCTCCGGTGAGCGCGCTCAGTGTATCCGCTGCAAGCGCGCGTGAATTGGTCGATTGTGTAGCAACGATCGTCGGGCAGACCTGGCGCAGCAGCGCGACCATCGCCCCCACATCCTTCTCACCGAGGGTCGAGAACACGGCCACGCAGCGGCGATCTCCGACGATGCCCGGGAGCTCCGACACCAGCCGGCGCATGCCCGCCGGGTTGTGGGCGCCGTCCCAGATCTCGAGCGGCGCCGTGCTGCGCACCTCCATGCGACCGGGGATGCGCACCGCGAGCATCGGGGCGGGGTCGATCGGGCGGCCCAGGGCGAGCTCGATCGCCGCGTGCGCCACCGCCCGGTTCTGATCCTGATACGTGCCGTCCACAGTCACCTGTCTGAAAGTACGCGCCTGAGGCACAAACCCCTCCCAGCCGGGCTCTCCGACGACCACCACTCCGCCGGCCGGGACGACCGCCACCTTCTCGGCCGCGATCGCCTCGCGCGTGTCGCCGAGGAGCTCCGTGTGCTCGAGCGACACGTTCGTCAGCACCTGCACGCGCGAGCGGGCGAGCACGTTGGTGGCATCGAGGCGTCCTCCCAGGCCGGCCTCGACGACGGCCCAGGCGACGCCGGCCGACGCGAACGCCACGAACGCCGCGGCCGTGAGCGCCTCGAACTGGGTCACGTCGGCCCCGACCGCCTCGCGCACGCGCAGCACCGCCGCCTCGTAGGCCGGCGGCTCGATCTCGGCCCCGCCGAGGCGGATGCGCTCGCGAAACGACGTCAGGTGCGGCGAGAGATAGGCGCCCGTGGCGATGCCCTCGTGCAGCAGGAGCGCCTCGGCGTAGAGTGTGGTCGAGCCCTTGCCGTTCGTGCCGACCACGTGGACGGCGTCGAAGCAGCGCTCGGGGTTTCCGAGCGAGTCGAGCAGGCCGTGCATGCGCTCGAGGCCGAAGCGCATGCCGAACAGCTCGAGCGAGTCGATGTAGGCGTCGGCGGCCGTCACGCCAGTTCCCGCAGCCTCGCCTCCAGCTCCTGCACCTCGACTGCGAACCGGGCCGCCTTCGCCCGCTCCTCCTCGACCTTCGCGGCCGGGGCCTTGGCGGTGAAGCGGTCGTTCGCGAGCATCGACCGCGAGCGTTCGAGCTCCGAGCGGGCGCGGGCAATCTCCTCGCCGAGCCGCGCGCGCACGACGGCAGGATCCTCGACAGCGGCCTCGATGACCCAGGACGTCACCGAATCGTCGACCACCTCGGTTGCCCGCGGCACGAGCGCCCGCACGAGCGCCGCCGCCGGGAAGCCATGCGGCAGCACCAGGCGCACGTCGGGCGTCGAGCGGGCCTGCGAGACGGCCTCGATCGCCGCCTGCACGTCGGCCTCGGCCGCCGGATCGCGGTGCTCGGCCACGGCCGCCGGGAACGGCTCGAGCATCAGGAGGCCGCGCTCGCCGGGCAGGTGCGACCACACCGCCTCGGTCACGAACGGGCACACCGGGTGCGTCAGGAGCAGGATCCGCTCGAGCGTCCAGAGCAGGTTGGCCGACACGCCGCGGCGCGCGGCGGCGTCCGCTCCCTGCAGGCGGGGCTTGGCCGCCTCGATGTACCAGTCGCAGAACTCGAACACGAACGCGTAGAGCACCTTGACGGCGGCCGAGAACTCGTACCGGTCGATGAGGCCCACCACCTCGTCGACGGTGGCCGCAAGCCGCGAGCGCACCCAGCGGTCGGCCGGCTCGGCGGCGGCCGGCGCAGCGGGCACCGCCGTGTCGGCCTGGGTGATCACGAACCGGGCCGCGTTCCAGAGCTTGTTCGCGAACTTCGCCCCCTCGGCGATCGAGCCCTCCGAGAAGCGCACGTCCTGGGTCGAGCTCATCTTGAGCAGCCCGTAGCGGGTGGCGTCGGCGCCGTGGGTGTCGACGAGCTCGAGCGGGTCGACCCCGGTTCCGAGCGACTTGGACATCCGGCGGCCGTCTGCGGCCTGGATGGTCGAGTGGACGATCACGTCGGCGAACGGGATCTCGCCCATGAACTCGAGCCCCATCATCAGCATCCGCGCGACCCACAGGTTGATGATGTCGCGCGCGGTCGAGTCGACATGGCCGGGGTAGTAGCGCTGCAGGCGGGAGTCGTCGCCCGGCCAGCCGATGGTGGCGAACGGCCAAAGGGCCGAGGAGAACCAGGTGTCGAGCACGTCCGGGTCGCGCTCGAGCGCAGCCGACCCGCATGTCGCGCATGCGTCCGGCTCGTCGAGGGCGACGGTCTCGTGCCCGTCCGGGCAGTACCACACCGGGATCTGGTGGCCCCACCACAGCTGCCGCGAGACGCACCACGGCCGGATGTTCAGCATCCAGCTGAGGTAGGTGTTCTCCTGCGACTTGGGGTGGAAGCGCACCCGCCCGGAACGCACCTCCGCGTTGGCGGGGGCGGCGAGCTCGTCCATCTGCATGAACCACTGCAGCGAGATCAGCGGCTCGATGCGGTCGCCGGTGCGGTCGCAGTGGCCCACCTCGTGCTCGTAGGGCTCCTCCTTGCCGAGCAGCCCCTGCGCGAACAGCGCGTCGCGCACCTTGCCGCGGGCCGCCTCCACCGGCAGGCCGGCGAACTCTCCCGCGAGGTCGGTCATGCGGCCGTCGTAGCCGACGGCCGAGAGCTCCGGCAGGCCGTGGCGGCGGCCGATCTCGAAGTCGTTGGGATCGTGTCCCGGGGTGATCTTGAGGGCGCCCGTCCCGAAGTCCATCTTCACGTAGGAGTCGGCGATGATCGGCACCTCGCGGTCGACGAGCGGCACGATGGCGGTCTTTCCCACCAGGTGGCGGTAGCGCTCGTCGGAGGGGTGCACGGCCACGGCCGTGTCGGCCAGGATCGTCTCGGGCCGCACCGTCGCCACGGTCAGGAAGTCGTCGGTGCCCTTGATCCGGTAGCGCACGTCGAACAGGGTGTCGACGGCGTGCTCGTAGCGCACCTCGAGGTCGGAGATCGTCGAGGCGCACGTCGGGCACCAGTTGATCAGGCGGTTGTCGCGGTAGATGTAGCCCTTGCGGTAGAGGCGCACGAACATCTCGAGCACCGCCTGCACATAGCCCGGGTCCATCGTGAAGCGCTCGTGCTCGTAGTCGAGCGTGCAGCCCAGCCGCTTGAACTGCTGGATGATCGTCGCGCCGGTCGCCGCCCGCCACTCCCAGACCCGCTCGAGGAAGCGCTCGCGGCCGAGGTCGAAGCGCGTCATGCCCTCGGCGCGGAGCTGCTTCTCGATCACCGCGTGCACCGCGATCCCGGAGTGGTCGGTGCCGCAGATCCAGAGCGTGTCGCGGCCCTGCATCCGCCGCAGGCGGATCAGCGTGTCCTGGATCGAGCCGTTGAGGGCATGCCCCATGTGCAGCTCGCCGGTGATGTTGGGCGGAGGCAGGGCGATCACGAACGGCTCGCCGCCGGACTCGGGCCGGCCCGCGAAAACGCCGCTCGCTTCCCAGCGGGCGAAGATCGGCTGTTCCTGCGATGCGGGCTCGTAGCGGGCGTCCATCCGCCGGATCGTAACGGGCGGTCCGGGGTCAAGTTCCCGGCGGCCGCGGCCGATGTGGCGGCATGACCCGCGAGCACACCTTCTGGCACCACTACCTGCTCGCGCACACTGGCCGTGCGGTGCTCACGGTCTCGACGCCGGCCGCCGTCGGCGCGCTGGTCTGCCTCTTCCTGATCGCCTGCTGGACGACCGCTCAGGTCATGGCCCGCTGTGGCGAGTGCGAGCTCGTACCGGCCCGGTGCCGGTGCGCGCGCGAGCACCCCCGCCGGCGCTGATAGCGTTGCGCACGTGCATGCGGTCATCGTCGGCTTCGGGCTGGGCTTCCTGGTCGCATTCCAGCTCGGCCCCATGTCCCTGTTCCTGATCCGCTCGACGCTTCGGCGCGGCTGGGCGGTGGGGCTCGCGATCGGCGCCGGCATCGCGATCATCGACGCGGTCTACGCGACGCTCGGCGCCGCCGGGGCGGTGCCGCTGCTCACGATCGGGCCGCTGCGGGTGGTGCTCGGCCTGGTCGGCGCGGCGGTGCTCGTCGTCCTGGGGCTGCGCACGCTCTGGAGTGCGTTTCGCGTCCGTCACGGCGGGGAGAACGAGTTCGAGGTTTCGGGCCCGCGACGCGCATTTCTGACGTCGCTCGCCGGGACGGCGTCGAATCCCGCCACGATCGCGTCGTGGGCCGCGATCTTCGCCGCTGCGAGCGCCGGCACGGGCCGCTCGGCCGGTGCGGCCGCGCTGCTCGTGGCCGGGGTGGCGCTCGGCAGCGCGACCTGGGTGGCGCTGCTTGCGACCGGAACCGCGGTCGTCCGTCGGGCGGTCGGCGAGCGCGCGACCAGGGCGGCCGACACCGTCGCCGGCCTGGGCCTGCTCGGCTTCGGCGGCGCGCTGGCCTACGGCGCCGTCCACGACCGCTGAACATCCGGCGTGGACACTGAGGTGCCTGGCACCGGCTGGGCCGGTGCCAGGCACCTTCAAGACGGGTGTGAATACCGGTGCCAGGCACCGGTATTCACACCCCTCGCCCCTACACTGGCCGGCATGCCGCTCCTCCTGCACGATCCGACCGCGAGCCTCATCCTCGGCGCGTCGGCCGTCGCAATCGTGGTCGGCGAGGTCGGCGCCACCTATCTGGGACAGGCCCGTGACGGGGAGCGCCGCCCGCTCGGCAGCCTGGTCGAGTCGCTGTTCCTCGTGCGCAGGCGTGGCGGTGTGGCGTCGCACGACCGGGGGACGAAGTGGATCGTCGCCGTCGTCGCGCGCGTCGGCATCTTGGCCGGGCTCGCGATCGCGGTTCTCGTGCCGGGGCTGCGCGTATACGCCAACGACTGGCCGACGTTCGGGCTCGGGATCGCACTCGTCCTCGCAGGCGTTCTGCTCCGCGCCTGGGCGATCGTGACGCTCGGCCGGTACTTCCGGCGCGAGCCTACGCCGGCCTCCTGTTGACGTTCGCCGGCCTCGGGCTCGCGTTCGGGAGCTGGGTCAGCGCCGCGGTCGCGGTGCTCGTCGGGTTCGCGGGGATCCTGCCGCGCATCCGCGTCGAGGAGCGCGCGCTCGCCGACGCGTTCGGTGCCGACTACGCCGAGTACGCGCACGCGACGACGCGCCTCGTCCCCCACGTCTGGTAGGAGCTAGGCCGACTCCTCGCGCAGCTCGTCGGTGATGTCGAGCTCCTGCCCGCCCTCGGTGACCAGGGTCGGATCGAGGTGCTTCTCGATCGTCTCCTTCGTCACCACGCACTTGTTCACGTCCTTGCGCGAGGGCAGGTCGAACATGACGTTCAGGAGCGCGGACTCGATGATCGAGCGCAGCCCGCGGGCGCCGGTGGCCCGCTCGAGCGCGCTGTGGGCGATGGCCGCGAGCGCGTCGTCGGTGAAGACGAGGTCGATCGAGTCGTAGTTGAAGAAGCGCTGGTATTGCTTGACGAGCGCGTTCTTGGGCTCGAGCAGGATCCTGATCAGATCCTCCTTGTCGAGCGCGTGCACCGCCGAGACGACCGGCAGCCGGCCGATGAACTCGGGGATCAGGCCGTAGGAGATCAGATCCTCCGGCATCACCTGCGGGAAGAGGTCCTTCGACGGGCCGTGCTTGCGCGAGCGCAGCTCGGCGCCGAACCCGACCGAGTTGCGACCGATGCGGCGCTCGATGATCTTGTCGAGGTCGGCGAAGGCGCCACCGCAGATGAACAGGATGTTCGTCGTGTCGATCGACAGGAACTCCTGGTGGGGGTGCTTGCGCCCGCCCTGGGGTGGCACGCTCGCCACGGTGCCCTCGAGGATCTTCAGCAGCGCCTGCTGGACGCCCTCGCCGCTGACGTCGCGGGTGATCGAGGGGTTGTCCGCCTTGCGGGCGATCTTGTCGACCTCGTCGATGTAGATGATCCCGGTCTCGGCCTTCTTCACGTCGAAGTCGGCCGCCTGGATCAGCTTCAGGAGGATGTTCTCGACGTCCTCGCCGACGTATCCGGCCTCGGTGAGGGCGGTGGCGTCGGCGATCGCGAACGGCACGTTCAGGATCCGCGCGAGCGTCTGGGCGAGCAGCGTCTTGCCGCAGCCGGTCGGCCCCAGCAGCAGGATGTTCGACTTCTGCAGCTCGACCTCGGAATCGGTCTGCCCGGCCATCTGGACGCGCTTGTAGTGGTTGTAGACCGCCACCGACAGCGTCCGCTTGGCCCCCTCCTGCCCGACGACGTAGTCGTTCAGGACCGAGTAGATCTCCTTCGGCTTGGGCAGGTTGTCGAGATCGAGCTGGGCGGGAGTCGTGAGCTCCTCGTCGATGATCTCGTTGCACAGGTCGATGCACTCGTCGCAGATGTACACGCCGGGGCCGGCGATCAGCTTCTTCACCTGTCGCTGCGACTTGCCGCAGAAGCTGCACAGGAGCTGTTCGTTGGTGTCGGTGGGTCGTGCCATCTAGTGGTGGGCGATCACGCGGTCGATGATCCCGTAGTCCTTGGCCTCGTCTGCACTCATGAAGAAGTCGCGCTCCGTGTCCCGAGCCACCTTCTCGATCGGCTGACCCGTCTTGTCCGCGATGATCTGATCGAGCCGCTTGCGCAGGTCGATGATCTCGCGTGCATGTATCTCAATATCGGTCGCCTGACCCTGAAATCCAGAGCTGACCTGGTGAATCAGGATCTTGGCGTTCGGGAGGGCCATGCGCTTGCCCTTGGTGCCGCCGGCCAGGAGCAGGGCGCCCATGCTCATCGCGATGCCCACGCAGATCGTCTGGATGTCGGGCTTCACGAAGTTCATCGTGTCGTAGATCGCCAGGCCGGCATAGACGCTGCCGCCGGGCGAGTTGACGTAGATCGAGATGTCCTTGTCGGGATCCTCGCTCTCGAGATGCAGGAGCTGAGCCACGATCAGGTTGGCGATCTGGTCGTCGACGGGCGTACCCAGGAAGATGATGCGCTCGTTCAACAGGCGCGAGTAGATGTCGAACGACCGCTCGCCCCGCGATGTCTGCTCGATCACCATCGGAATCAGTGGACTCACATGTGCTCCTAAAGGTCAGCCGGCTACGTGGTGCCGGGGGTCCAGATCGGGGATGATTTGGCGCTCGACTGCGCGGTTTCCTTCTCCGGCGTCCACAACTTCTCTTTTGCCTCGGCCTGTTCGGCCGAGATCGGCTTGGCGTTTTCGGTGACGATGTCGAGCGCCTTCTGGGCCGCCAGGTCCTGCCGCAGCGCCGTCAGTGTGGCCGGATCGGCCATCAGCCGCTGCACCGACGTCTCGACATCCTCGTCCGCCTCGGCGGCCTGCTCGCGCACCCAGGCGTCGACCATCTCGTCGGAGACCTCGATCCCCTCGGCGGCCACCACGGCCTCGAGCGCGAGGTCCTTGCGGACGAGATCCTGTGCCTGCGTGCGCATGTCGGCAACGAGCTCCTCGCTCGTCATGCCGGTGACGCGCAGGTAGTCCCCGAGCGCGATGCCACGGGACTGCAGGGTCTGGCTGAGCGAGCGGGTCATGCTCTGGAGCCGGTTCTGCACCAGGGCGTCGGGCACGGGGGTGGTGAGCTCGGCGCCGAGCGCGTCCAGCACGGACGAGCGGAACCGGCGGTCGGCCTCGGCCTCGACGACGGTGCCCACCCGCTCGTGGATGTCGGCGCGCAGCTCGGCGAGCGTGTCGAACTCGCTCACCGACGTCGCGAACTCGTCGTCGAGCTCGGGCAGGAGGCGCTCCTTGACGTCGCTCAGCTTGACGTGGAAGCTGACCGGCTTGCCGGCGAGGTGCTCGGCGGCGTAGTCGGCGGGCATCGTCAGCGGGATGTCCCGCTCCTCCCCCACCTGCATCCCGACCAGCCCGCGCTCGAGATCCTCGACCAGCCGTCCGGCGCCGAGCTCGACTGCATACTGCGAGCCCGCGCCGCCCTCGAACGGAGCGCCGTCCATGCTGCCCTCGAAGTCGATCACCAGGAAGTCGCCCTCCTGGGCGCCGCGGTCGACCGCCACGAGCTCTGCGACGGTATGCCGCAGCCGCTCGATCTCGCCGTCGACGGCGTCGGCGGGCACCTCGGGCTGCGGCTTCACGCCCTTGAGCCCCTTGTACGACTTCACCTCCGGCGGCGCCTTCACCTCGACCTCGGCCGTGAAGGCAAAGGGCGCGCCCTCGGCGGGCTCGTCGGTCCAGTCGATCGTCGGCCGGTCGATCGGGTCGATCCCGACCTCGGCGACGGCGCGCGAGTACCAACCGGTGAGGTGGTCGCGCAGGGCCTCCTCGACGACGGTGTCGCGGCCGACCTGGCGCATCACGAGCGGCTTCGGCGCCTTGCCCTTGCGGAACCCGGGCACGCGCACGCTGCGCGACAGATCGGAGAGGGCGTGGTCAAACGCATGGTCGACGTCGCCTGCGGGAACCTCGATATCGAGGCGGACGCGGTTGTCGGCGAGTTCGGAGACCTGGGTCTTCATACGGGGGTGACGCCAAGGGTCAGCGCCCCCGGAGCCGTTTTCTAACCTTAGTCGCGCCGCCGCGGGTATGCCACCGCGCGGACGGCCGGGGTCAGGGCGCGGCGGCGGCGGTCTCGACCGCTGCCCCGGCCTCCGGTGCGCCCGGGCGCACCAGCAGGCGCTCGCGGGGGACGCGCTCGAGCCACGCGCCCGCGGCCAGCGACGTGATGATCGCGAGCAGCACGAGGACTGCGTAGAACGGCTGGCTGATGATGCCCGCCGCGAAGGCGGTCGACGCGACCACGATCCCAGGGCCGCCGCGCGCGTTCATCGCCACGGCCAGGTTCAGCGACGAGCCGCCCGTCTCGCCGGCGGCCCGGGCGCCGAGGTACACGCTGATCGACTTGATCACGCAGGCCGCGAGCAGGAAACCGACGAAGAAGACGACGCTGAAGCCGTGGACGAGGTCGAGGCCGAGCCCGATCATCGCGAAGTAGATCGGGATGAAGAAGGCGAGAGCGAAGCTCGTGACGGCCATCGTGGCCTCGGACGGCTCCCGCTCGGTCGAGCCGACGACGATGCCGGCGACGAGCGCGCCGAAGAACGCCTCGAGCCCCAGCCCGAGCGCGGCGATCGTGGCGAGGAACATGAAGGTGAGCTGGTGGGCGATCGGGCTCGCGCGCTGGATCAGGTTCACCTTGAGGCCGCCGACCCAGCGATACAGCGGCGGGCCGACCACGAGCGACACGCCGAGGAAGACCAGCGTCGCCCCGATGTGGTAGATCATGTCGGCCGCGGTGCCGCCGCGCAGCCCGAGCGCGTCGGGGAGCCCGAAGAGCGTGCCAGACTTGGCGCCCGCGTAGCCGATGGCGACCGCGAGGACGACGTAGAGCACCAGGTCCTCGAGCACCGCCACGCCCAGCACGACGCGGGCGAAGGTCGTGTCGAGAATGCCCAGATCGTGCATGATCCGCGAGATCACCGGGATGCTGGTGACGGCCATCGCGATCGCGAAGACGAGCAGGAACGACGTCGAGTTGCCGTTCGGCCCCCACATGCGGTGCAGGTTCGTCGCCTGCAGGATCAGGACGCCGGCCAGGAACGGGATGATCATCCCGGTCAGGAACACGGCGCCCACCGTGCGCCGCTCCTCACGATGGAACACCCGGCGGATCTCGGTGCCCGTGATGAACAGCAGCAGCAGCAGCCCGAGCTGGTTCACGGCCGAGAGCACGGTGGGGGTCGCCCCCGTCGCCGGGAAGAGCCACGACTGGGCCGACGGCGTGAGGTACCCGAACACGGTCGCCCCGAGCAGGAGGCCGCCCACCACCTCGCCGATCGCGCGCGGCTGGCGGAAGCGTACGAACACCGACCCGACCGCGTGTGCGGCCAAGAGCAGCGCTGCGAGCGCCATCAACAGATGTGCGACATCCGTCGTCGCCAGGGGCATGCCTGCTCTCCTTCTTCCGCCACGCGGGGCCCACTCCCCGCTCCGACACGAGCGTACGGCCTCCCCGCCGCCCGGGCAACCCCCGTGAGGGGGACGACCGACCATCTAGAGTGCCGCCCCGTGTCAGGATCGAACGCGAGCCTCGAGGAGCGCTACCGCGCCCGCAGCCTCTGGCTCGACGGCGTGCCGGCACCGCTCGCCCCCCGCCCCGCCCTGCCCGGAGACGTCGAGTACGACGTCGCCATCGTCGGCGCCGGGTTCACCGGCCTGTGGACGGCATATCACCTCGCCCGGGCCGCCCCGGACATGCGCATCGTCGTGATCGAGCGCGAGATCGCCGGTTTCGGCCCGTCGGGCCGAAACGGCGGCTGGGTGTCGGGCGGACTCATCGGCAGCGCCGGCACCTACGAGCGCTCGCACGGGCGCGACGGGGTCGTGCGGGCGATCCACGAGACGCATGCCGCCGTCGACCACGTCGCCGAGGTGGTCGAACGGGAGGGCATCGAGTGCGGCTTCCTGAAGAGCGGCTCGCTGTTCACCGCCACGTCCGAGCCGCAGCGCGAGCGCCTCCTGGCCGGGCATCGCGAGCTCCGCGCGCTCGGGATCGGCGAGCAGGACGTGCGCCTGCTCGACGCCGCTGCGTCAAACGCGATCGTGCGGGTCGACGGCTGTCTGCAGGCGTCGTTCACCCCCCACGCCGCCCGCGTCGATCCGGCTCGGCTCGCCCGTGGCCTGGCCGAGGCCTGCGAGCGGCTCGGCGTGACGATCCACGAGCGCACGGCCGCGACGGCGGTGGGCCGCGGCCGCGTCGAGACGGCGCAGGGCACGGTGCGGGCCGGCGTGGTGCTGCAGGCCACCGAGGCGTACTCCGTCGAGCTGCCCGGCCAGCGGCTGCGCTACCTGCCGCTCTACTCGCTGATGATCGCCACCGAGCCCCTCCCGGCCGCCGTCTGGGACGAGCTCGGCTGGACGGACGGGGTGCTCGTGAGCGACAGCCGCTACCTGTTCTTCTACGCGCAGCGCACCGTGGACGGGCGCATCGCGCTCGGCGGCCGCGGGGCCCCGTACCAGCTGCGAAAGCCCATCGACGAGGGCAACGAGCGCAACGCCGAGGTGCGCTCGCGGCTCGAGCGGGCGATCCGGCGCCACTTCCCCGCGGCGGCCCAGGCGACCATCACCCACCACTGGGGTGGGCCGCTCGGGGTGCCCCGCGACTGGTCGATGTCCATCCACTTCAACCGCGCGACAGGGTTCGGCTGGGCCGGCGGCTATGCCGGCCACGGCGTCGTCGCCGCGAACATCTCGGGCCGGACGCTGGCGGATCTCGTGCTCGGCCGCGACACCGATCTGGTCAGCCTGCCGTGGGTCGGGCACCGCAGCCGCCGCTGGGAGCCCGAGCCGTTGCGATTCGTCGCCTCGCGCGCGATCGTGAGGGTGCTCGGGAGCGCCGACCGCAGCGAGGACGCGACCGGGCGGCGGTCACGGCGCACACGCCTGCTCGCCCCCGTGCTGCCGCCGCACTAGCTCCCGGCGCACGGGCGCGCCTGGAAAACGGGCGCCGGGTAGGTGGCCGGGCTGCGGTTGCCGTGCGAGTCCACTGCCCGGACGCCGAAGCTGAAGTCGTCCTTCGACAGGGGCAGGGTGAAGCGTGTGCGGTTGCCGACGCTGAGCGAGTGCTGCCAGAGCGGCGCGTCGGTCGTGCGCCACACGACCTCGTAGCCGGCCAGGTCGGGCTCGGTGTTCGCCTTCCAGGTGAGCGTGGTCGAATTCGTCAGCTGGGTCGCGATGACCTTCACGTCGGCCGGCTGCGCTGGAGCGTTCGCGAGCGCCGCCAGCGTGGCCACGTTCACCCGCGTCGCGCGTGCAAGGTACGGGAAGCGCACGAACTGTGCTGGTGGTCGAAGTTCTCGCGCTGCTCGGTGAAGCGCACCGCCGACCGGAACCCGTTGGCGAGGAACGACAGCTGGTCGCCCCCGCGCCGAGACGGTGCGCCTTCGCCTGCTCGGCGAAGTGCTCGGAGCCGACGAGGCCCTGCTCCTCGCCCGCGACCGCCATGAAGACGATCGTGGCGTCGAAATGGTGTTTCGCCATGACGCGAGCCATCTCGAGGGCGCCCGAGACGCCGGACGCGTCGTCGTCGGCCCCGCGTGCCATGCACGCCGTGTCGAGCACGTCCGTGCAACGGGAGTCGTAGTGGCCGCTCACGACTACATCCGCGTCTCCGAGCCCGGCTGGTCGCCGCGCAGCGTGGCAACGGAGCAGAACGATCCGAGTCGCGGGATCGGTGCCGCCCGGGACTACACCTTCCAGCAGTTCAAGGACATCGCGGCCACGTCGGACGGCCGCATGAGCGTGCGGCTGCAGAGCTTCACGCAGCCGCCCGTCACGGGTGAGTCGCCGCGGCCGGTGCGGATCACGTCGAAGGCCGGAGCCGGGCGAGAGCACGCCGACGCCCGCCGCCCGGCACCGTGTTGAGCCGCCCCTACCCGCCGGCCCCGGTGCGCATGCGCGGCGTCCCCGGACATGTGACATGGCTCACGAACGAACGGCTACGCCCGCGCGGCCTGCTTGCGCGCATCCCGATGCGGGCGAGAGGACTCGAACCTCCACGGCCAGGGCCACCGGCTCCTAAGGCCGGCGCGTCTACCAGTTCCGCCACGCCCGCGCGTGGGCGAAGTATCCTACGGGCACGCGGTGGCCGTAGCTCAGCTGGTGGTAGCCCCTGGTTGTGGTCCAGGAGGACGTGGGTTCGAGTCCCACCGGTCACCCTCTCGCGCGTCCTGAGTGCTCGGCTAGGGTTGATCGCGGTAGGCGCCCGTAGCTCAGGGGATAGAGCAGCAGACTTCGAATCTGCCGGTCGTCCGTTCGAATCGGACCGGGCGCGTCAGCTCTCCAGGCCGATCATGGCGTACTCGTCGGTCAGTGCAGCGGCGCGCGGGCGAAGACCGCGCACCGTGTTCGAGTCGCCGGGGACGAGGTTCGTTGCGGGTGAGCTCGACGCGGCCCAACGGCCATCGCCGGAGAGGGCTGCGACGCGAATCGCGCCGTTGGCCTGGGCGCCGGCCGTCGAGACGTCGACGCGGACGGTGGTGCCGAGCATGCGACGGCGGGAGGGACAGATCTCTCTCGCCATTGGTGTCGCCCGGCACGAGGTTCGTCGCGGTCGATGCGAACAAGGCGGTACCGACCGTGGTCAGAGATCGCGATGCCGAAGCTGCCGCCTTCGCCTGGTGCTCACTGGATGAGAGGCTGATGCGATGGATCACGCCGGTGGCGCCGTCCATGACGAAGACGTCGCGGCTGCGGTCGGTGTCGTGGCTCACGTCCTCGCTCGACCGGCTGGTGAAGAGCACGTAGCGGCCCTGGGCGAGATCGCGCTCGCGATGTCACCGACGTGTCTCGAGACTGTCCGCGTCGTCCCGCCGGCGACGTCGCGAACGACGACGCCTCCCAGCCTCCGCGTCGGAGTTGGTGGTATACGCGCACCGTGCTCGGGGCCGCTGCAGCCACCGGCGCTATGGCCAAGCCGGCCAGGCCGATCGCCATGACCACCACCCGTTGCGCTGTCACAATCGTTACAACCACAACCGCGGCGCCCCGGGCCCGATGGCCTCGTAGTGGTATCCCGGTGTACCCGAAGCGGGGGCGGCGATCCCCGGGCGGGCGATGGCGCGCCGCCGAGCGGCTGCCGATCTACGGAATGTGAGCGAGCACCTGCCCCTCGAGTTTCACCATGCCGCGCTGATCGACCGCATCGTCCGCGGCGCCGTCGACGACGACCCCGTCAGGCTGCACGGCGCCATCTTCGCCGCGCTCGAGATCCACGGGCCTGCGAGCGCGCGTGACGACGTGTTCACACATGCGCTCGGCGCCGTCCAGATGAGCCACAGCGACCGCCGCGACGTGATGGCGGAGGCGATCCGGCAGCATCTCGACCACCCACCCTGGGCTGCGGCGTAGCACTCACCGTCGCGGCGATGTGAGCGCGATCCGCGCGGGATCGAGTGCCGTCTGGTACCACTCCCGGGCGCTCGGCCGCTCCCGCCCGGCCGTTTCATGGCTGGACACCGCGAACGGCGTCGGGTGGGGGCGGCAGCGGCCGGAGGTGGTCAGGCGCCCGTCGGCGCCGACTCCCGCGCCTGCACGGCGCCCGCGTCGGCGAGCATCGGCGGGAACCGCGCCGTCGCGACGGTGCCGCCTCCCAGCGCCGGCTCGAGGGTCAGCACCGCGCGGTGGCGCTCGCAGATCGCCTGGGCGATGGCGAGGCCGAGCCCGCTCCCGGCGACGCTCCCGGCGGCCGATCCGCGATAGAAGCGATCGAACGCCCGCTCGCGGTCGTTCGCCGACAGGCCCGGACCATGGTCGCGCACCGCAAGGGTCGGCCCGGAGGCGTCGCTCACCGTCACCGTAACGGGCGCGCCCGCGGGGCTGTACTTGAGGGCGTTGTCGACGAGCACGCGCACCAGCTCGCCGAGGCGCCCGGCA
>DASXOR010000165.1:0-10591 GCA_036494095.1 Gaiellales bacterium
AGCGGCTCGGGGGGCACCGGGCCGGACGGATCGGTGACCTCCGCGCGTCCTTCGGCGCTCGCCGACGCCGCCCCCGTGACCCCGAGCGCAGCGGCGCCGAGGCCGGCGGCACCGGCCTTCTTCACAAATGACCGACGATCCATGCTGCTCCTCCATGTGAGGGACAAAAGGAGGCCCTCCGACCCTCCCTCCTACGGACCCCATTCGCCGCCGGCCGCCAGCCGGTTCACGCCGTGTAGGCTCGCTCACATGCGCGTCCTCGCCCTCGTCTTCGCCGGCACCGCCACTGAGCACCGGGCGGCGATGGCCGCGTTTGCGACCGGCACGCTCGGCCTCGAGCGGGTCGCGATCGGCGGGGTCGAGGCCGACATGTTCGCGCTGCCCGACGGGTCGCACTTCGCGATCGCAGACCCGCGCGGGATGGGCGAGACCTCGCGCTCGATCGGGTTCCTGGTGGCCGATCTCGACGAGGCGATCGCGGAGCTCCGCGACAGCGGCGTCGAGGTCGGCGACCCGGCCGCAAACGACCGCCACCGCTACGTGCACTTCCGCGCGCCGGACGGCCAGCTCTACGAGCTCGTCGCCGAGCGCTGAGCGATCACGCGCCCCCGCGCCGGCTCCGCCGCAGCGCCTCGATGCGGCGCCGGTCCTGCTTCGTCGGCCGCGGCCCGCCGAGGTCGGCGCCGAGCGGGCGCGCCAGGCGCCGCTCCTCGGCGCCGCGCTCGCGCTCGGCGACCGACTCCGCCGTCTCCTCGTACAGCGCCGCCGCAACCCGGGCGGGGCCGCGCTTCTCGGCAACTCCGCGCACGACCACGGTGAAGCGAGTCTCGCCAACCCGCACCTCGACCACGTCGCCGGGGCGCACGTCCTTCGCCGGCTTGACGCGCTCCGAGTTCAGGCGCACGCGGCCGCCGACGACGGCCTCGGTCGCGAGGCCGCGGGTCTTCGTGAACCGCGCGGCCCAGACCCACCTATCGATCCGTACGCTCGCCACCCTCGCCCCCCGTGCACGCCGACGCGCGCGTCGCGCACTCCTGCACGTCGATGCAGTCGCAGTCGCGGCTCGCTTGAAGGACGGCAGTCATCGCCTCGGCTCGCCGCACGACGCCGTCGAGCTCGGCGACCTTGCGGTCGACCAGCTCCCGCCAGCGCGTTTTCTGGGCCTGCCCGCGTGGCGGCGCGAGGATGCCGCGGATCTCGGCGAGGCTGAAGCCGAGCGCCTGGCAGAACCGGATCACCGCGAGCCGCTCGACCGCCGCGGCAGCGTACCGGCGCCGGCCGCCGACCCTCACCTCCGGCGCGATCAGACCCTCATCCTCGTAGTAGCGCAGCGCCGACGTGCGCACGCCGGCCCGGGCGGCGACCTCGCCGATCGAGAGCAGGTGCTCGGCGGAGGCCATACCGCAACGGTAACCCGAAGGCCGCTTGACTTCAAGTCGACTTGAAGTGGCATGATGCCGGCATGGACATCGCCTGCACTCTCACCAGCCCCGATCTGGCGGTTCAGCGCGAGCGCTGGCTGCGCCTGATCCACGCGTCCGGCACCGGCCGCGCACAGACCATGAACGGCCTTCGGCTCGAGTTCCGGGCCGACCCCGGCGTGGCGGAGGAGCTCGAGCAGCTCGCGGCCGTCGAGCGCGGATGCTGCGCCTGGGCGAGCTGGTCGGTCACCATCGCCGGCGACCGGGTCGAGCTCGACGTCACGTCGGCCGGCGACGGCGTTGTCGCCCTCCACGCAATGTTCACGGAGTCCGCGGCCCATTAGCATCCGTCCGGTGGCGCCGAACGACACGCACGCCGCGTTCGCGGAGGCGGCGGCGCACGACGGCATCGCGCTCGAGAGCCGGTCGTTCGACTGGCTGAGCGAGCAGGGCCACGTGGGCCTGGAACGAGTCGCGAAGGCCCGGCGCGATCCTGCCCTCGTCGCCCCCGTGACGGCGGCGCTCGCGGTGCTCGCCGCCATCTGCGCCCGCCTGCGCGGCGACGTCTCGGTGCTGGCGGCCGCGCGCGCGAACCTGCTCCTGCCGGTCGATCTGGTGCATCCGCCCACCGGGACGGTGATCGAGGTCGACGGGCCCGAGCACTTCACCTCACCGCGCCTGGCCGCGCTCGACCTCTACCCGGCCGGCGTCCGGCTCGGGTTCGCAGTCGACGAGCAGCGTGACCTCTGCCGCGAGTGGCGGGCCACGTCAGACCTGCTCTCGCGGGGCCTGCCGGCAAAGGCGTTCGGATTCGGTGGCGTGCAGCGGGAACGGGCCTATCACGACGCGCTGCGCGACCTGGCGACGCCCGCGATGGGCCACCCTCCGCTCATCCGGATCGTGGCGGCCGACGGCGACGGGGCGGCCGCCTACCGCCGCCAGCGCGAATCACTGCGGACGCTCGCCGGGTCCTGACCGCCGCCGGCGCTCATCCGGGCCGCGGTCGTCGTTGACCGCGACGTTCACGGTCCTGCAGCGCCCGCAGCGGACGCGCACCCGGAACGTCATGTAGTCGGCGGCCATCGCCTCGGCGAGCAGGTTGCCGCACTCCACGCACACGTAGTCGTCCGGCCCGTTGCCGTGGAAGACCGGCCGGCCGGGATCGTCCTGCACGGCGGTGCCGCCGTCGCGAGGCACCTCCCCCGGGCGGACGTGCCGCATCACGATCGTCGCCACCGGCCGGCCCTCAGAGCTTCCCGAGCTTCTCCGCGAAATCGGCGACCAGCGCGTCGAGCACGCCGCTCACGACGCCCTCGCCCATCGATGCCGCCTTGCCGGTGATCTGCGCGTTCGTGTGGATCGTGCCACCGCCGTCGGTGAGCGCGAAGGTGATGCTGGCGTTCGCGTAGCCCTGCCCCCCGGCCTCGCGCGACTTCACGGCCAGCACGGCCCGGTGGGCCGCGGCGTCCTGCTCGGCGACCTCGAGGGTGCCGGTGAACGTCAGCGACATGGCCCCCATCTTGACCTTGATCTCGGCCTTCGCCGATTCGGGCCCGGTGCGCTCGAGCACGGTCGCCCCCTGGACGCACGGGATCACGCGGTCGAGGTCGAGGATCGTGGCGAAGCTGTCGTCGATCGGCCGCGCGGTCGAGAACGGGTGATCCAGCACAACTGCCATCGCGTCGTCCTTCCTCGGGGGATGATCGGGTCACACGGAGGCGCCCAGATTATAGGGTTCGGGGCATGCCCATCCCCGTCGGCACATACCGCTTCGGCCCCGACAACAGCACCCTTCAGATCAACACCAGCCGCACCGGCGCCGCGGCCAAGGCTGGTCATGACCTGCTCATCCACGTGACGGACTGGCAGGGGGCGCTCGTGCTCGGAGCAGACGCGGGCGAGTCGCGCATCGAGCTCGACGCCGACGCCACGTCGCTGCACGTCCGCGAGGGCACGGGCGGCATGAAGGCCCTCGAGGACGACGACCGCGCGAGCATCCGCCAGACGATCGACGAGGACGTCCTCAAGAAGCAGCGCATCATCTTCCGGTCGACCAGCGTTCAGGCCACCGACGGCGGCCTGCATGTCCAGGGCGACCTGACGCTGGTCGGCCAGACGCGCCCGGTCGCATTCGACGTCGCCCTTTCCGGCGGCGCCGTGACAGCCGTCGCCGTGATCCGGCAGACCGACTTCGGCATGAAGCCCTATTCGGCGCTCTTCGGCGCGCTCAAGGTCGCCGACGAGGTCAAGGTCACCCTCGCGGGGACGCTCGCTCCAGGGAATTAGTCGCGGTACACGGCCTGTGCGTCGAGCCCGCCCTCGACGCCGGGTGGAAGCGCGCCCGTACCGTGCGCGTAGAGCGCGATGTCCGCGATCGTGCCGGCCTGGGTGGGGTCGCTGCCGTCGCCGCTGACCCAGGCGCCGTTCGACCACGTGAGCGAGTCGGGCGCAGCGCCGAGCTGCATGCCGGCGAGCAGCCGCGCCTTGTCGCGGATCTTGGCCGTCGCGCTCGTGATCGCCGCCGTCGCACCGGCCGACGGGGCCGTGTTGTAGCCGTGACCCACGCCGAAGCGGTCGGTGTCGGCCGGCACGACCTTGATGTCGAGCGGCGGGACGCCGAGCTCGTCGGCGACCTGCTGCGCGTACTGCGACTCCTTGCCGTCGGCGGCAGTGGTCAGACTGAGCACCATCTTGCCGGTCGGGTGCACGCGCAGGAAGACCGCTCTGTAGGCCTCGTTCGCCACTAGGTGCTCCTTTCGTCGTCGGGGCTCGACTGGGCCGCACGTCGCAGCCGTTCATGATGCGCGGTGAGCGCATTGTGCTCCTCGAGGTCGCAGAATGCGGGCTGCGGCCCCCCCTGCGGATGCGCGGGCGCCGCGGGGCGCTCGCAGCCCGGGAAGATGCAGGTCTTGACGTCCGGGCCGGGACGGTCACTCATCGGTCACCCAGCCCGGCGTGGTGTTTCCCTTGCTGGGACCGTGTCCGCTCGGCATCGCGACGGAGCTGCCGGGCACGGGCGTGGCGCTGGCCCACGGCTCCGGCTCGTCGCCGGCGGGCGCCGCTGCCTCGGCGCCCGGCGCATCGCACGCCGACGCCCCGATCGCCCGCACGACCTCGGCGAGCGCCGCGAAGCTGTGCCCGCTCACGAGCGCGTCGCAGTACGGGAGCGCGGCGACCATGCCGCCGGCCCGCACCGAGAACGCGGTCGCGCTCAGGCGCGGGTTGACCCACACGATCCGGTGCGCCAGCCGTCCCAGCCGCTGCATCTCGCGGCCGACGACCGCGGGATCGCCCCGTTCCCACCCGTCGGAGAGGATCACGACGACGGCGCCGCGGGCCATGCCCCGGCGGCCGTGGCGATCGTTGAACGCCTTGAGGGCGTCGCCGATGCGTGTCCCGCTCGACCAGTCGGGCGCCGCCGCAGCCGCTCTCTGGATCGCCCGCTCGGGACGGCGCGACGCAAGCGCGCGGGTCAGGCGGGTGAGCCGGGTCGCAAACACGAACGCCTCGGCATTCGGGCCGCTGCCCGCCGCGCACGTCAGGAACTGCAGGTAGGCCCGGGCGTACGGCTCCATCGAGCCCGAGATGTCGCAGAGCATGACCAGGCGGCGCGGCCCGACCCGCCGCCGCCGGCGCGCAAGCCGGATCGGATCGCCGCCCGTGCGCAGGCTCCGGCGCAGCGTCCGCCGCATGTCGACGTGCTGGCCGTGCCGGCCGCGCTCGTGGCGGCGGGTGCGCCGAAGCGGCGTCGCGATGCGCAGACGCGACATGAGCGCGTAGAGCTGGTGAAGCTCGTGCGGCTGCAGCGCGTCGAAGCTTCGGCCCGACAGGCGCTCCTCGTCGCTCGCGGCCGCGACCGGCACGTCGACCGCGTCCTGCACGTCGTCCTCGGGGCGCGATCCCGTGGCCGCAAAGACGCCGTCTGACACCCGCTCGCTTTCGCCCTCGACCGTGCGTGGATCCGGCACGCTGCGGTCGTCGTCCTCTGCCGGAACGGCGTGCACGTCGTCGGGCGTGAACGCCGCATCCGCCCGCACGCCGCCGAACACCTGGGCGAAGACGGCGTCGAACACCGGCACCTGGACTGGATCGGAGACAAGCACCGAGCGCGCCGTGAGATAGAGCCGGCGCCGGCTGACCGGGCGCACGAGCGCGAGCGCGCGCGCGAGGTCGGCGGCACGGGCGGGCGGCGTCTGCAGGCCCGCTGCGTGCAGGCGGCGGCAGAACGAGCCCGCCAGCGCCGGCAGGTCGAGCTCGATCGTCTCGACCCGGAACGCCTCAGTCACCGCTCGTCACCAGCCCTCCGAGCCCCGCCGCCCGCACGACCTCCTGGTCCTCCTCGTACTTCAGCACCGAGCCGAGGGTGCGATCGGCCGCAGCCGCGTCCAGCCGCTCGACGCCGAGCAGGTTCAGAGCGGCGAGCCAGTCGATCGCCTCCGCGATCCCCGGCGGCTTCTGCACGTCAGAATCGCGCATGCGCGAGACGGCGTTTGCGACCTGTACCGCAAGCGTCCGCGACGAGCCCGGGACGCGCCGGCGGACGATCTCGACGGCCCGCTCCGGGTTCGGGTAGTCGATCCACTGGTACAGGCACCGGCGCTTGACAGCGTCGTGCAGGTCGCGCGTGCGGTTGGAGGTGAGCACGATAATCGGCGGATGCGTGGCGGCGATCGTCCCGATCTCGGGAATCGTCACGCTGGCGTCTGCGAGCAGCTCGAGCAGGAACGCCTCGAAGTCGTCGTCGGCCCGATCGATCTCGTCGATCAGGAGCACCGCGGGCCGCGGGCCGGGATGCTCGAGCGCCATAAGCAGCGGCCGCCGGATCAGGTAGTCCGGCCCGAACAGGTCCTGCTCGCTGAGCTCCGACCCGCGCGCGTCCGCAAGCCGGATGCTGAGCAGCTGGCGGGGATAGTTCCACTCGTAGAGCGCCTCCGCGGCGTCGAGTCCCTCGTAGCACTGCAGGCGCACGAGCGGCGTGGACAGGACCGCCGCGAGCGCCTTCGCCGCCTCGGTCTTGCCGACCCCCGCCTCGCCCTCGAGCAGCAGCGGCTGGGGCAGGCGCACGCCCAGGAACATCGACGTCGCGAGCGCCTCGTCCACCAGGTAGTCGACGTCGGCGAGCCGCCGCGCGAGCGTCTCGATGTCCGGCACGAGCACGCGCACCTCGTCGGCAGCCGCGCCGGTATCCCCGCGCGGGCTCATGCGCAGCTCGAGAACGAGGCGCGCACGGCGTCGTAGTCGGCCTCTGTGTCGACGTCGAGCGGGATCGGGCCGGCCACGGGCACCTCGATCGCCGCACCCGCGTGCCGGTCGAGCAGGCGCCACACGCCCCGGTCGCCGTGCAGATCGGCGAGCTCGCCGAACAGGCTGCGGCCGAAGGCGATCGGATGGCCGCGCCCGTCGTCGTAGCGGCACACCGCCACAGGCGCGTCCGCTCGGCCGGCGAGCAGCGCCGCCACCGCCGCGGGCGTCACCCCCGGCTGGTCGCCGAGCATCAGCACGAGCACGTCGCAGCGCGGGTCGAGCCGGTGCAGGGCGGCGGCGATCGACGACGAGCAGCCCGCGCCGTAGGCGTCGTTTCGGACCACGTCGGCACCCGCCAGATCGACGTTCGCGCGCACCTCGTCCGCCGCGCCGCCGATCGCGACGATCAGCTGGTCGAAGCAGCACCCCCGGGCGACCGAGACGACGTGCCCAAGCAGGGTGCCACCCGCGAACGGGAGCAGCTGCTTGGGCCGGCCGAGCCGCGCCGAGCCGCCCGCGCCGAGCACGAGCCCGCTCACGAACGGGTCAGTCGGAGATGCCGGCATGCGGGTTTGCGGCCTCGAACTTCGCCCTGCAGCCCTCGCAGCAGAAGTAGACGGTCTCGCCGTCGCGCACGACCGACGGCGTGCCCGCGACGGCGGCCACCGTCATGCCGCAGATCGGGTCGACGGCCAGGGCCGGCGTCTCCACGGCCGCCGCCGCCGGGGTGGCCGGAGGCGGCGGTGCGGCTCCGGGGTGGCCGTTGCGGACGGCCACGATCCGGGCCAGGATCGAGAGCGCGATCTCGGCCGGTGTGCGCGCGCCGATGTCGAGCCCGGCGGGCACGTCGATGCGGGCGACGTGCTCCTCGCAGACCCCGTCGCCGCGCAGCTCTCCGAGCACGCCGTCGCCGCGCTTGCGGCTCGCCACCAGGCCGACATAGGCGATCCCGGCCTCGAGCCCCTGGCGCAGGGTGTGCAGCTCGTCACGGCCGTGCGCGGCCACCACCAGTGCGAGGTCGCCCGTGCGCGGCTCCACGTCGCCGCCGTCCACATGGGCCATGCCCAGCCCGAGCTCCGTCCCGAGCCGCAGCACCGCGACCGCGACGGGCGTATCGCCGACCACGAGCACCCGCGGCGCCGGCAGGACGGGCTCGAGGAACACCTCGATCGCTCCGCCGGAGAGGCACGGGTTCTGGACGGTGACCGCCCCTTCGGCGTCGCGCATGTCGTCGGGCGGCTGCTCCTCGTCGCTGAACGGGAGGATCCGCAGCAGCACGGCCTCGCCGGTCTGGATCGCCTGCAGCGCGTAGGCGCGCACGCTGTGCTCCGTGCAGACGCCGCCGACGAAGCCCTCGATCGCCCCGTCGGCCAGCACCAGGGCGACGTTTCCCGCCTGGACGCTCGTCGGCCGCTGCGCGCGCACCACCGTCGCCGTCACGAACGGCGCTCCCCCGGCGGCGAGCTCCTCGGCCCGCCGCGACATGGCGGCGGTGATCATTGCGGCGGCTCTGGCCTTCCCTGCATTGCCGCCCACACCCGCGCGGGGGTGCACGGCATGTCGATGTGGTCGACGCCGTGCGTGGCGTGCAGCGCGTCGATGACCGCGTTCACGATCGCCGGCGGCGAGCCCACGTTGGGCGACTCGCCGACGCCCTTGGCGCCGAGCGGATGGTGCGGGCAGGGCGTGACCGTCTCGCCGAGCTCGAAGTCGGGGCACTCCAGGGCGGTCGGGATCAGGTAGTCCATGAACGACGAGTTCAGGCAGTTGCCCTCCTCGTCGAAGCTCAGGAGCTCCATCAGGGCGATGCCGATGCCCTCCGCGAGGCCGCCGTGGATCTGGCCGTCGACGATCATTGGGTTGATGCGCACTCCGCAGTCGTCGACGGCGATGAACCGGCGCACCGTGACCTGGGAGGTCTCCGGGTCGATGTCGACGACCGCGATGTAGGCGCCGTAGGGGTAGGTCAGGTTCGGCGGGTCGTAGATCACCTGTGCGTCGAGGCCGCCCTCCATTCCCTCGGGCATCGCCTCGCCGCTGTAGGCGCGCGTCGCGATGTCCTCGATCAGCGCGCCCTTCTCGGGGTCGCCCTTCACGTACCAGCGGCCTTTCTCCCAGGCGAGGTCCTCGGGCCTCGTCTCGAGCATCGTCGCGGCGATCAGGCGGGCCTTGTCGCGGACCTTGCGCGAGACGACCGCCACCGCGGCGCCCGAGACGGGCGTCGAGCGGCTGCCGTAGGTGCCCAGGCCGTAGGGCGACCTGTCGGTGTCGCCGTGGCGCACCTCGACGTCCTCCGGCGGGATGCCGAGCTCCTCGGCCACGATCTGGGCGAACGTCGTCTCGTGACCCTGGCCCTGCGTCTGGGCGCTGATCGAGACGACCGCCTTGCCGGACGGGTGCACCCGCAGGTCGGCGCCGTCGTTCATCGCCAGGCCGAGGATGTCCATGTGCTTGCGCGGGCCCGCGCCCACGCCCTCGGTGAAGAAGGCCACGCCGATGCCCATCAGCTCTCCCCGGGCGCGCTTCTCGGCCTGCTCGCGGCGCAGATCCTCGTAGCCGGCGATGTCCATCGCGACCCGCATCGTCGTTGCGTAGTTGCCCGAGTCGTACGTCCACCCGGTGGTCGTCTCGTACGGGAACTGCTCCGGGGCGATGAAGCTCTGCATGCGCAGGTCGATCGGGTCGACCTGCATCTCCAGCGCGAGTGCGTCCACCATGCGCTCGACCAGGTACACCGCCTCGGTGATGCGGAACGAGCAGCGGTAGGCCACGCCGCCGGGGGCCTTGTTGGTGTAGACGGCCTTGACCTTGACGTGCGAAGCGGCGAGGTCGTAGGAGCCGCAGACGATGTGGAAGAAGCCGGCCGGGAACTTCGTCGGCTGCGCGGTCGAGTCGAAGGCGCCGTGGTCGGCGATCACGTCGACGCGCAGGCCGGTGATCTTGCCGTCCTTGGAGCACATCTCGGCGTGCATGACGTAGTCGCGCGCGAAGCCGGTCGACACGAGGTTGCCGGTACGGTCCTCGACCCACTTGACCGGCACGCCGGCGACGATCGAGCCCGCGATGGCGCAGACGTAGCCGGGGTAGACGGGCACCTTGTTGCCGAAGCCGCCGCCGATGTCGTTGCACATGATGCGGATCATGTGCTCGGCCAGGCCAGCGACGTGCGCGTAGACCGTGCGGTGGGCGTGCGGCGCCTGGTTGCCGTTGTAGATGTCCAGCTGGCCGGTGTTCGGGTTGAAGTCGGCGATGATCCCGCAGGTCTCGAGCGGCGCCGGGTGACAGCGCGGATAGATGATGTCGCGGCTGACGACCGTGTCGGCATCGGCGAAGGCCGCGTCGGTGGAGTCGGCGTCGCCGGCCTCCCACGTCGGGCTGGCGAGGTTGTCGCGCTGGCCGGCCTTGTCGTCGCGGATCAGCGGCGCGTCGTCGTCGAGCGCCTTGCGCGCGTTGACGACCGCCGGCAGCGGCTCGTACTCGACGTCGATGAGCGACAGCGCATCGTTGGCCGAGTACTCGTCGGTCGCGATCACGAAGGCGACCTCCTGACCCTGGAAGCGGACCTTGTCGCCCGCGAGCACGGCCTGGGTGTCGTAGGAGATGGTCGGCATCCAGGCCAGGCCGAGCGTCTCGAGGTCCTTGGCGGTGACCACCGCGGCGACGTTGGGGTGCGCCAGCGCCCTGGAGGTGTCGATCGAGACGATCTTCGCGTGGGCGTACGGGCTGCGCAGCAACGCGCCGTAGACCATGCCCGGCAGCTTGATGTCGTCGAGGTAGTTGCCCTCGCCGCGGATGAAGCGCGGGTCCTCCTTGCGCTTTAGGCGTCCGAAGCCGATGGGGCGCTCCGTGGTGCCGGCCATCAGGCCTTCACCTCCTTGGGGGCGGTCTCGGGCGCCGTCTGGTGGTCGGCCGCCCACTGGATCGCC
>DASXOR010000166.1:0-16954 GCA_036494095.1 Gaiellales bacterium
CCGCGGGCGTGCTCGCGCCGCAGCGCGGCGGCGATCAGCTCCTCGTCGAACTCGCCGACGTGGGTCTTGATCGGGTGGCGGCCGCGGGGCGGCGTCGTGATCACGCTGATATCACGCAGGCCGGAGAGGCTCATGTGCAGCGTCCGCGGGATCGGCGTCGCCGACATGGCGAGCACGTCGACCTCGAGCCGCAGCTGGCGCAGGAGCTCCTTCTGGGCGACGCCGAAGCGCTGCTCCTCGTCCAGCACGACGAGGCCCAGGTTCTGGGGCACCACGTCGCGCGAGAGCACCCGGTGCGTGCCGACGAGGACATCCACCTTGCCGGCCGCGAACTCGGCCAGCACCTGCTTCACCTCGGCCGGCGCGCGGAAGCGCGACACCATCTCGACCCGCACCGGGAAGTCGCGGAAGCGGTCGCGCAGCGTGGCGGCATGCTGCTGGGCGAGGATCGTGGTCGGGACGAGCATGAGCACCTGGCGCCCCGACGAGGCGACCTTGAAGGCGGCCCGTACGGCGACCTCGGTCTTGCCGAAGCCGACGTCGCCGCATACGAGCCGGTCCATCGGCTGGGCGGCCTCGAGATCCTGCTTCACCGCATCGATGGCCACGCCCTGGTCGTCGGTCTCGTCGAACGGGAACGAGGCCTCGAGCCGCGCCATCCACTCGTCGTCAGGCCCGACGGGCGGCCGCGTGGCCGTCTGGCGGCGGGCGTAGAGGGCGAGCAGCTCGCCGGCCAGCTCCCGCACCGCCACCCGGGCGCGGCTCTTGAGCGTGCTCCAGGCCTTGCCGCCGAGCTTGGAGAGGGCGGGCGCCTTGCCGTCGGCGCCGACGTAGCGGCTGACCTTCGCCAGCTGGTCGTGGGGCACGTACAGGCGGTCGTCGCCGCGGAACTCCAGGTAGAGGTAGTCGCGGACGACGCCGCCCACCTCCTTGGTGTCGAAGTTGACGAACCGGCCGACGCCGTGGTCCTCGTGGACGACGTAGTCGCCGCTGCGCAGGTCGGCAACCGTCGAGAGCGCCCGGCCGAACCGGGCCGGGCCGCGCGCGCCGCGGCGGCGCAGGAGCTGAGCGGCCGGCAGCACTGCGACCCGCAGCCCGGGCGAGACGAACCCGTGGCGCAGGGGCGACACGCACAGAGCGACGCCCGCCTCCTCCGGCCCGGCGCCGCCCGGACCGGGCAGCTCCGCCTCGACGCGGCGCATCGACATGTGCGTGCGCCGCGCCTCGCCGAGGTGGGCGAAGCAGACGAGCACGCGGTAGCCCGCCCGCACGAGCGCGCGCAGCTCGTTCTCGGCCTCGGAGATGCCGCTCGACGCAAGCGCCGGAAGCTGCGCCTCGAACTGGTACGGCTGGCCCAGGGGCATCTCCTCGAGGGCGGGCACCGACTCGATCAGGTCGGTGACGGCGGCGGCGGCGACGTAGCCGCGCGCGCGCAGCGCGGGATCGCGCAGGTGCTCCGAGGCCTCGGCGTAGGCGCTCTCGACGCTCGCGGCGAGCTCGGACGGGTTCCACGCGACAACCGCCGCGGACGCGGCCAGCTCGGGCGCGAGCGGCACGAGCCCCTGCGGGACGTCGGGCCGGTCGTCATCCTCCCGCCCCCACCCCGGGTATTCGGGGTCAGACCCCATTGATTCAGCGGCGGGGTGGATCAGCACCTCGGCGAGGTCGCGCAGCGAGCGCTGCGTGAAGACGGAGAAGGCCGAGAGTCGCTCGACGTGGTCGCCGAAGAACTCCACCCGCACCGGCTCGCGGCCCGTCGTCGGGAAGACGTCGACGAGGCCTCCGCGCACCGAGAACTGACCGCGCTCCTCGACCGCCCCGGCCCGCTCGTACCCCCCGTCGGCCAGCGCACGCACGAGATCGTCGAACGGCAGCTCCTCCCCGAGCCGCACATCCACCGGCGCCGGGCGGCGCCCGGGAGGCTCGATCCGCTCGACGAGCGCGTCGGCCGACACGGCCACCAGGCCGCCGCGGGCGAGCGCATGCAGGGCGCGATGGCGCTCGCCGACGAGGTGCGGGGCCGGGTCGAGGCCGCTGCCCCAGCCGACGCCGCGCGACGGCAGGAAGGCGGCCGTCTCGGGCGGCAGGAAGACGGCCGCGGACTCGGCCAGGGCCCGCGCCGCGTCGTCGTCGGCGACGACCACGGCCAGCGCCCGCGGCGCCGCTCCTTCGCGCGAGCGCCAGAGGGCGGCGACGAGCGCGGGCAGGATCGGCTCGGACACGCGGGCGCGGGTGATCCCGGCCGCGGTGCGAGCGGCGTAGGCGGCGAAGTCGGCGTCGCCGAGCAGGTAGGCAAGGGCCAGCTCGGCCCCCGCCAGGGGGCCGTCCACCTGCTGCTCCAAGCCGTCCACACCGGCATGGTAGGCTGCGTGCCGCCATGCCGACGGAAGTCTCCGAGTGCGCCGTCTGATCGTCACGCTGTACGTGTTCCTGCTCACGCTCGCGCTGCCCACGGCGGCCTTCGCCGCGGCGGCCACCGACAACTCGGGCAAGCCCAGCGGGCACGACTGGACGATCACCACGATCTTCGTCATCGCACTCTCGATCCCGGTGCTGCTCGGGTTCCTCACGCTGATCGACATCGCCCGTGGCAAGCACACCCAGCGCCATCACTGAGGCGACGCTCGCGCAGCTCTCCGAGCTGCTGCGGATCGAGTCGGTGTCGAGCGACGGCCTGCACCCCGGCGAGCTGCGCGCGGCCGCCGACTGGATCGTCGACCTGATCGGCGGCGAGGCGACGGTTACCGAGGAGTACGGAAACCCGCTCGTCGACGGCCTCATCCCGGCCTCGCGGGCCGACGCGCCGACGGTGATCGCCTACGGCCACTACGACGTCCAGGCCCCCGGCCCGGCCGAGCTGTGGGACAGCCCGCCGTTCGAGCCCGAGCTGCGCGACGGCTGGCTGCACTGCCGCGGCGTGACCGACGACAAGGGCAACTTCTACGCGGTCCTGCGCGCGGCGCTCGACCTGGCGGCCGCCGGCGAGCTGGGCGTGAACGTGCGCGTCCTCGCAGACGGCGAGGAGGAGATCGGCGGCCACTCGGTCATCCACCACCTGGCCACGGTCGAGGGCGACTTCGCCGCCGCGCTGATCTTCGACGGCGGCATGGTCGACGCGCAGCGCCCGGCGATCACGACCGGCCTGCGCGGGCTGGCCGGCGCCCAGCTGCGGCTGACGACGGGCCGCCGCGAGCTCCACTCGGGCATGTACGGCGGCGCGGCCGCGAACGCCGTCCACGACCTGCACCGAGTGCTCGCCGCCATCATCGACCTGCCGGACGGGTTCGGCGCGGGCGTGGCGCCCGTGACCGCCGACGAGGCGGCCGCGTGGGCGGCGCTCCCCGCCGGCCCCGACGTGCTCGCCGAGGCGGGCGCTGTGCCCGTCGACCCGGGCGCGGCCGCCGCCTTCTACGACCGCACCGGCGCGATGCCGTCGGTCACGATCCACTCCGTCGGCGCGGGCGACCCCACTCTGCACAAGACGAGCATTGTGCAGCAGGCGCTCGCGTCGGTCTCGGTGCGGCTCGCCCCGGGGCAGGACGCGGAGGCGATGTCGGCGCTGCTCGAGCGGACGCTGCGGGACGCCTGTCCCGCCACGGCGACCCTCGACATCGAGATGTGGCCGCCGGCGTCCCCGGCGCGGATGGATCCCGGCCACGCGGTGCTCAAGGCCGGGTTCGACGCGATCGAACGGGCGACCGGGGCGCGGCCTCTGGCGGTGCGCTCGGGCGGCACGATCCCTGTCGCCGCCGCATTCACGGCCCGCGGCATCCCCACCATCCTGTCCGGCTTCGGCACCGACGACGACAACATCCACTCCCCCAATGAGCGGATGGAGCTGCGCCGGCTCGACTGGGCGATGGCGTCGGCGCGCGAGATCTTCCGCGCGCTGCCCGGCGTGGTCTGAGGCCACCCGGGCGCGTTGCCCGTCTGCGTCCGTTTTTTGCCGGTTGGGGCTTTACTCCGTCCGCACTTCTCGATACGCTTGCGGCCGCGATGCGGACTGCGACGAGGGGAATGAGCGAGTACCAGGTGCGGGCGCGCCTGTATGACCCGCCGGAGGGTGTCCGCCGGCTGGACTCCAAGCTCGCCTGCTGGCGGATCGCAAACGGCGCACACATGCGCGGCGAGGAGATGCGCCAAGCGTTCGAGTCGCGCCTCGACGGTCGCACGCCCGACGTGGTTGCCGCGCCGGCCCAGCCCGGCGAGGGCCCGCGCATTCGCCTGATCGCCTAGTACGCCACGCCTGGCGGATTCAGCGAGCCGGGTGGGGAATCAGTCGGGCTGATCGGGCTGGCGCGTCGCGCGGTAACCCGCATACGCGCCCGCGCCGATCACGCCGACGGTCAGCGCCATCCGGCGCAGCCGGCGGCGGCGCTTCGGCTGAGGGGACTGGGCGACCGCGTAGCCCGCGGCCATCGCCGCAGCGGCGCGTCGAAGCTCGGACCAGAGCTTCTCGTCGGTGACGGCTCCGGCGAGGTCATCTGACCCGAGCAGGCGGTCGCGCGCCGCGGTGAGAGCGTCGCGCCCCTCCTGCACGTGCTCGTGGAGCCGCGGATCGGAGGCGGCCGCCCGCGCCCGTCGGGCAGCCCCCGGAGCCGCCCTGGCGACGGTGATCGCCGTCGCCGTGCGCTTCGGACTGCGGGCGATCCTCCAGCCCACCCTGGCCGCCGTGCGCGGATGCCGGCGAACGAGCCAAAGCCCGACCTTCGATCCTCTGCTCATGCCGCCCACCATACCCCCGGCGGCGCGATCCGAAAACCTGTCACTGCGGCCCGGCGCCGTTGAACCGCCGCATGGCCTCGTCGACGCCGTCGCGCACGACGACGCGCGTGCACTCCGTGCCGCGGCTGACCAGCGCCTCGACGTCGACGTCGGCCGGGAACGGCCGCAGGAGCCAGTCGGCCACGGGCTGGCGATCGCCCCGCTCGGGCCGGCCGACGCCGATCCGCACCCGCACGAAGTCGGCCGTGCCCAGCGAGTCGCGCAGCGAGCGCAGGCCGTTGTGGCCCGCGAGCCCGCCGCCCGACTTCGCCCGCACGTCGCCCAGGTCCAGGTCGATCTCGTCGTGCACGACCACCAGCGCGTCGGGCTCGAGCTTGTAGAAGCGCAGGGCCGCGGCGACGCTTCGGCCCGACAGGTTCATGAAAGTCAGGGGCTGCAGCAGCGCCAGGCGCAGGTCGCCATCGCGCGTCTCGGCGAGCCGGCCAGAGAACTTGCTCCGCCACGTCGCCGACCACTCCGACGCCAGCCGGTCGGTGACCATGAAGCCGAGGTTGTGGCGGGTGGCGGCATACTCGGGCCCGGGGTTGCCGAGCCCGACGACGAGCACGTCCAGCGACGGGCCGAAGTCGCGCCGCAAGAGGCGCACGCTCCGTGCCGCCTACTCGGCGCTCTCGTCCCCGGCCGCGCCCTCGTCGGCACCCGCTTCGCCCTCGCCGCCCTCGCCGCCCTCGGCCTCCTCCGCAGCCTCGAGGCCCTCGGCCTCGGCCTCGAGCTCGGCCTCGGACTTCAGCTCCTCCTCGGACACCGGGGCCGCGATCGTCGCGAGGATGGTGCCCTCGAGGTCGTCGGTGAAGGAGATCCCGCTGGGGGCCGTGACGTCGGACAGGCGGATCGACTGGCCGATCTCGAGCGCGGACACGTCGACCGTGATCGATTCGACAAGGTCGGCCGGAAGCGCCTCGACGTGCACCTCGTGGGTCGGCTGGCTGAGCGCGCCGCCCATGTTCACGCCCTCGGCGTGGCCTTCGAGGTGCACCACGACGGAGGTGTTGATCTTCTGGTCGAGCCGGATCTCGTGCAGGTCGACGTGGATCACGCGGTCGCGGACGGGGTCGAGCTGGAACTCCTTGATCAGCACCGGGCGCGTCTTCTTGCCGTCGATGCTGACGTCGAACACGGCGTGCATGCCCGCGCCCGAGAGCGCATGGCGCAGGTCGCGCGCGTCCAGGACGATCGCCTCGGTGTCGGAGGTGGCCGAGTAGATGACGCCGGGGATGTGGCCGTCGGCGCGCAGCGCCTTTGCGTCCTTCGTCCCGCGCCCTTCGCGCGCGCGCACCTCAATCTTCACTCGCTCCATGCGGCCCTCACCACTGTCGTTTCGTCGGGATCGTTTCCGGGGCTAGAAGAGCTGATTCCCGCCGTGGAACAGCCCCGAGACGGAATCGTCGTTGAAGACGTTGCAGATGGTATCAGCCAGAATTGGCGCCACTGACAGCACCTGGACCTTCTCGGGCTTGACCAGCGGATTGATCGGAATCGTGTCGGTCACCACCACCTTCTCGAACACGCTCGCCTCGAGCCGCTCGAGCGCCGGGCCCGAGAACACCGGGTGGGTGGCGCACGCGAACACGCGGGTGGCGCCGTGGTCCATGAGCGAGACGCCGCCGGCGCAGAGCGTGCCCGCGGTGTCGATCATGTCGTCGAGCAGGATGCAGACCTTGCCGCGCACGCGCCCGATCACGTTCGTGACCTCGGCCTCCTGGTGCCCCGGCCGCTCCTTCGTGATCAGGGCCAGCTGCGCGCCCAGCATCTCCGAGAACTTCTTGGCGAGCTTCACCCGGCCGGCGTCGGCGGAGACGACGACCATGTCCTCGGGGCCGACGTCGATCAGGTCATTGAAATGGCCGGCCAGCATCGGTGCGGCCGTCATGTGGTCGACGGCGCCGTCGAAGAAGCCCTGCAGCTGCCCTGCGTGCAGGTCCATCGTCAGCACGCGGTCGACGCCGGCGGCGGCGAGCATGTCGGCCACCAGCTTGGCCGTGATCGGCTCGCGCGGCATGCTCTTCTTGTCCTGGCGGCCGTACGGGTACCACGGCATGACCGCCGTGATCCGCTTGGCCGACGCCAGCCGGGCCGCCTGGGCCATGATCAGGAGCTCCATCAGCGAGTCGTTCGTGGGCGACGAGCACGACTGGACGATGAACATGTCCGCGCCGCGGATCGATTCCTCGTAGCGGACGTACACCTCGCCGTTCGTGAACGTCTTCAGCAGCACGCCGCCGAGCTCGATACCGATGCGCGTGGCGATCTCCTCGCCCAGCGCCTTGTTCGAGCGGCCGCTGAAGAGCATGAGCCGCTTGTGCGGCGCGCGCTCCATCCAGCTCGCGTGGTCGGCGGCGCTCATGCCGGACACCCCGAGGCCGGTCGCCGGGAAGAGCGGGATGGCCGTCTCGAGGCTAAGTGCGCTTTCGTCTTCCATACCCCTCGATGTTCTTCTGGTGGACACGAGCAACCGCGAGCGCTTCGGGTGGCACATCCTCGGTGATCACCGACCCCGCCGCCGTCCACGCTCCGTCTCCGATCGTCACCGGTGCGACGAAGACATTGTCGCAGCTGGTGTGGACATCTTCACCAATCGTTGTCCGCTGCTTGGCCCGGCCATCGTAGTTGGCGGTGATCGCGCCTGCTCCGATGTTCGTGCCCGCCCCGATCGAGGCGTCACCGATGTAGGAAAGGTGCGGCACCTTGGCGCCGGCGCCAAGCTCGGAGTTCTTGATCTCGACGAAGGTACCCGCCTTCGCGCCGGCGTGCAGCGCGGCGCCGGGGCGCAGGTAGCAGAACGGCCCCACGTTGGCCCCGGGGCCGACGCGGGCGTCGACCGCGACGGCGTGCGGCCCGACGGTCGCACCGGCGCCGATGTCGGTCGTGCCGCGCAGCACGGTGAACGGCTCGATACAGGCGTCGGCGGCGATCGTGACCCCGGGCTCGATCCAGGTCGACGCCGGGTCGACGATCGTGACGCCGGCCAGCATGTGGGCGAGGTTGATGCGATCGCGCAGGAGCGCCGCCGCTGCCGCGAGGTCGGCCCGGGTATTGATCCCGAGCGCCACCGTCGGATCGTCGTGGCGGTACCCGGCGACCGTGTGGCCGTCGGCGACGAGCAGCCCGACGACGTCGGTCAGATACAGCTCGCCCTGGTCGTTCGCGGTGTCCAGCCGCTCGAGCGCCGGCCACAGGAGCTCCGACCGGAACAGGTAGATCCCCGAGTTGACCTCGGCGAGCTCGCGCTGCGCCGGCGTCGTGTCGCGCAGCTCGACGATCCGCTCGACGGCGCCGGCCGGGTCGCGGACGATGCGGCCGAAGTCCGGGCCGATCGTGTGCGTGCGGTCGAACGTGAGCACGGCGGCGGCCGCGGCGGAGGCTGCCCGTTGCGCGGCCAACCCCCGCAGGCTGGCCGGATCGGTCAGCGGATGGTCGCCGTTCATGACCAGGATGTCGCCGCCGAAGCCGGTCAGGGCGGGCCGGGCGCTGCGAGCCGCGTCGCCCGTGCCCAGCGGCCGCTCCTGGGTGGCAGCCTCGACCCCCTCGGGAAGCACGGCCCGCAGCGCATCGCCGTCGGGAGGCACGATCACGACGGTGCGGGCAGGCCGAAGCTCGAGGATGGCCCGCAGCGTCCACTCGAGCACCGGTCGACCGCACGCCGGATGCAGCAGCTTCGGCGTATCGGACTTCATGCGGGTGCCCCGGCCGGCGGCCAGGATGACGCATGCGAGCGGCGGGGTGGTCATGTCGGTGCTGGGGGTGGTCGGTGCAGGAGCTGGGGCGCCTGGATTCGAACCAGGGATCACGGGACCAAAACCCGTTGCCTTACCACTTGGCCACGCCCCACCGGGGGGCCTGCCGGGCCGTGCGAGTATACCCAGCCTGCGGCGCGCAGGCGGCTACGATCATCCTGTGCAACGGCCGGACATCCTCCGCCGGTGAGCGCCTCGCTGCTGGTGGTGGCCGCCTTCCTGGCAAGCGCGGTCGAAGCGGTCGAGGCGCTGACGATCGTGCTCGCCGTCGGGGTCACGCGCGGCTGGCGCTCGCCGCTCCTGGGCGTGAGCGCCGCTCTCGTGGTGCTGGCCGGCATCGTGGCCGTGCTCGGGCCGGCGCTGACCGCCCTGCCCATCTCGACGCTGCGGGTGTTCGTCGGGGGCCTGCTGCTCGTGTTCGGGCTGCAGTGGCTGCGCAAGGCGATCCTGCGCTCGAGCGGTCTGAAGGCGCTTCACGACGAGGATGCGATCTTCCGGGAGCAGGCCGAGCATGCCCGCGCGATCGGGGCTCTCGCGCCCGCGCGGATGGACTGGTACTCGTTCACCATCGCGTTCAAGGGCGTGCTGCTCGAAGGGCTCGAGGTGGCGTTCATCGTGGTCACGTTCGGCAGCAACCAGGGCAGCATCCCGCTCGCGGCCGCGGGCGCCGCGGCGGCGGTCGTGGTCGTCGTGGCGGGCGGCATGGCCGTGCGCGCCCCACTCTCACGCGTGCCCGAGAACACGCTCAAGTACGGCGTCGGCCTGCTGCTCGTCACCTTCGGGACGTTCTGGGGAGCCGAGGGCGCCGGGGCCGACTGGCCCGGCTCGGACGCGGCCATCCTGGGCCTGCTCGTCTTCTATCTGGCCGTCAGCAGGGTGCTCGTGCTGCTCCTGACCCGCAGCGCCCGCGCCGTGCCCGAGCCCGCGGCGGCCGCCGAATGAGCCGGCTCGCCGGCCTGGCCCGGTTCCTGTACGAGTTCGTGGTCGGCGACGACATCACGATCGCCGTGGGCGTCGTCGCCGCGCTGGCCGTGACCGCCGCGTTCCCGAACGTCGGCGGCGGCGCGTTCTGGATCGTGCCCGTCGTCGTCGTCGCGTTGCTGGGGGTGTCGGTCGGGCGGGTGGCACGGAAGGGATGAGCCGGCGCCTCGCCGCCGTGCTCGTGGCCACCGCCGTCGCCGCGGCGCTCGCGCCGAGCGCCTCCGCCACACCCGTGACGACCGTCCGCGTCAGCGTGGCATCGGGCGGCGCCCAGGCCAACGCCGACTCGACGGCGGCGGTGCTCTCGGCAGACGGCGCGGTTGTCGCGTTCGACTCGGATGCCGGCAATCTCTCCCGGCGGCCCGACACGAACCACGCGAAGGACGTCTTCGTGCGCGACCTGGGCACCGGCATCACCCGCCGCGTGAGCGTGTCGTCGGCGGGCGCCCAGGCGCGCGGGACGAGCCACGTGATCGCGATCTCGCGCGACGGCAACCTGGTGCTCTTCGCCTCGACGGCGGCGAATCTCGTGCCGGGCGACCGCAACCGCCAGCCGGACGTCTTCGTGCGCAACGTCGCCCGCGGGACGACGCGCCGGGTCGACCTGGGGCCGGGCGGCATCGAGCCCGAGGGCGTTCAGCCCCAGTTCCCGGGCTGCTGTGCGCCGGAAGGCCTGGACATGAGCCCGGACGGCCGCTTCGCGCTGTTCGCGGCCGGCGACCCGAACCTGCTCGGGAGCCGCTGCTGCATCGGCATCTTCCTGCGCGATCGCAGGCTGCACACGACCACGACGATCGCGGTCGCGAACAACTTCATCGCCGCAACCGCCGCCCGCGTGTCCGACGGCGGCCGGTTCGTCGCGTACAGCCTGGGCGGCACCGACTTCACCGACTTCCCGGGCAAGACGTTCGTGCTCGACCGCAGAACCGGGACGCGCACCCGTATCGGCGCGAGCGTGGGCAACGGCTCGGTCGTGGCCGACATCGCCGGCGGCGGCCGCTACGTGCTCTTCACGTCCTACCTGCTCGGCACGCCGAGCTCGGAGGTGTTCCTGCTCGACCGCAGCGCCGGGACGACGACGCACGCGAACGTCTCGGCGGCGGCGGCATACACGACGGCCACCCAGGCGGTGGCGGTGTCGGCGAACGGTCGCTACGTCACGTTCGTCTCGGCCTACCCGGGCTACGTGAGCGGCGACGCAAACGGCGTCGCCGACGTGTTCCGGCGCGACCTGCTCGCCGCGACGACCGCCCGCTTCAGCCTGTCGGCCGCCGGCTCCGAGCTGCCACGCAGATCAGGGGGTGGCGCGATGCCGGCAGACGGCGGGGCGGTCGTCTTCCTTACCGGATCCGCCGCGGTGGCGGGCGATACGAACTCCGCCCGCGACGTCTTCGTCAGGCGCTGAACCCGGCCACGGCGTCGTCGACGGAGGCCTCGCCGATGCCGAGATCGCGCAGGATCCGGGCGCCCGGGCCGCCGTCGCCGCGCACCAGGGCGAGCAGGATGTGCTCGGTCTCGACGTGGGCGTGACCGTGCTCGAGCGCCTCCTCGGACGCCAGCTCGAGCACGCGCTTTGACCGCGGCGTGAGCGGCAGCTCGCCGCCGGCGATCGGCTCGCTCGGCGGGCGCACCGCGGCCGCCTTCCCGCGGACGTCGTCGAGCTTCACTCCGAGTGTGTCGAGCACCTGCGCCGCCACGCCCTCGGACTCGCGCAGCAGGCCCAGCAGCAGGTGCTCGGTGCCGATGTGATCATGCCCGACCGCCCGCGCCTCTTCCTGGGCGTCCTGCACGACCTTCCGCGACCGCTCGGTGAAACGCTCGAACACCGGGCCGAGCCTACTTGCGCATGCGGTCGCCGAGCATGACCAGCGCCAGGACGATCAGGATGAGCGTGCCCACGATGACGGCCATGGCCACGCCGATATAGATCAGCGGCAGCACGAGGCCGCCGATCGCCTGGGCCATGACAACGACCCAGAGCGGGCGCCGGATGGCCGGATGCAGGTGCTGGCGCACGTTCAGGTACCCGACCACCGACACCACCCCGATCAGGGTCAGGAGCAGGCGGTGGCCGGCGGCCCAGGCGAAGATCGCCTCGCCCAGGCCGAGGACGACGGCGATGCGGAGACTGTGCTGGTGCAACCAGCGCGTCGGGGAGCGGCGCTCGCGCGGCTCGATCGTGAGCGAGTCGCCGGAGATGTTCCAATTTGACATGCCCAAAATCATACCGGAGAGGCCGCGAACGCCCCTGTGATTCTGGCGGCCGCGGCTTCGGCGGCCGCCCGGTGCGGGAAGAGGCCGAACGCCGTCGGCCCCGAGCCGCTCACGATCTGTGCAAGCGCCCCCTCGGCGCGCAGTGCCGCGAGCGCCGCCGCCACGTCCGGGCGCAGGCCGAGCACCGCCGGCTCGAGGTCGTTCGCCATCAGCCCGGCCACATCCTCGACCCTCCGCACGGTGTGCATGGCCCGCACCAGGTCGCCCTCGACCGCGCGGAAGATGGGGTTCGGCGCGCAGACCGCGAACACCTCGCCGGTGGGCAGGCCACGGTCGGAGGGCACGAGCACGAAGGCGTGCCCGCGGGGGAAGTCGGGCAGCGGCTGGATGCGGTCGCCGCGGCCGGTGCCGAAACCGGTCTCGGCGCCGGTGAGGAAGAAGGGCACGTCCGCGCCAAGCGCGCGGGCGATGGCGTGCAGCTCGTTCGGGTCGTGGTCGCCACGCAGCGCCCGCAGCACCGCCGCGGCGTCCGACGACCCGCCGCCGAGGCCGGCCGCGACCGGGATCCGCTTCGTCAACCGCACCCGCCGCGTCTCGCGGAGCGCCGCCAGGGCGGCGGTCACGAGCGTGTCGTCGGCGAACCCCTCGACGACCGTCTCGGGCGCCTCCGAGAGCTCCAGCTCGTCGTAGCAGTCGATGGCCTGGAACAGGGTGGTGAGCCGGTGGTAGCCGTCGCTGCGCAGCGGCCCCACCCGCAGGCACAGGTTCACCTTCGCCGGCGCGCGCAGGATCACCGGCGCAGCTCCCGGGCCAGCTCGCCCAGCCGCTGCGGCGTGAGCTGCTCCGCCCGCAACCCGGCCAGCTCGGCCGGCGGCTCCGGGAGGCCGGCCAGGCGCAGCGAGTTTGCAAGCGTCTTTCGGCGGTGGGCGAAGGCGCCGTGGACAACCCGGGCCGTCCACTCCCACTCCGGCCCGAGCACGACTCCGGGGCGGCGGCGGAAGGCGACCAGCATCGAGTCGACGTTCGGCTGGGGCACGAACACGTGCCGCGAGACGGCCCGGCCGCCGGTGCGCTCGCATACAAGCTGCACGAGCACCGACACGGCCCCGTAGGCCTTCGTGCCCGGCGCCGCGAAGAGGCGCTCGCCGATCTCGCGCTGCACCATCACGCAGAAGCGCTCTACGGCCGGCAGCGCCCGGATCAGCACGGGCGTGGCCACGCCGTAGGGCAGGTTCGCGACCATGACGCGCGGCGGCGGATCGAGGGTCTGCAGGTCGATGTCGAGCACGTCGGCGAAGAGCAGGCGCACGTTCTCGACACCGCAGAGGGTCTCGCCAAGCGCACCCTCGAGGCGGCGATCGATCTCGATCGCATGCACAACCGCAACCCGACGAGCGAGCCAGGCAGTGAGTACGCCGAGTCCCGCTCCTACCTCGACGACAACGTCCGTTGCCACCAGCGGTGCCAAGCGATCCACCGTACGCAGGACGTTGTCGTCGATTAAGAAGTTCTGGCCGAGGTCGCGGTCGGGCGAGATCCCGAACTCCTCCAGCCGCTGCAGCGACACCTGCCGGGTCACAGGCCGAACACGCGGTCGGCGTTGCGGTCGATCGTGGCGGCGAGCGCGGCAGGCTCGACGCCCCGCTCCCGCGCCAGCACGGCGAGGGTCACGGCGACGTGCGCCGGCTGGTTGGGGCGACCGCGATGCGGCGGCGGAGCCAGGTAGGGGCTGTCGGTCTCGGCGAGGATGCGATCGTCCGGCACACGCGCGGCGGCAGCGCGGAGCGGCCCGGCCGACGGATAGGCGACGTTGCCGGCGAACGAGCAGTGGTAGCCGCGCTCGATGGCCTCGTCCAGGCGATCGACCGAGCTGAAGCAGTGCAGCACCACCGGCACGCGCGCACCCTCGAGCATGCCGAAGGTGTCCTCGTCGGCCGCGCGGGTGTGGATCGCAAGTGGCAGGCCGAGCTCGTTCGCGAGCTCGATCTGGGCCGCGAAGATCCGCACCTGATCGTCGCGGGGTGCGTAGTCGCGGTAGAAGTCGAGGCCGCACTCCCCCACCGCCACCGCCCGCGGATGCTGGAGCAGCGGCCGCAGCCCGCCCACGTCCGCAGCCTGCGCCGCCTCGTGGGGATGGATGCCCACGATCGCCCACACCGAGTCGAAGCCCTCGGCCAGGGCGAGCGCCTGCTCGCGGCCGACCGTGAGGATGCGGCCCACGCCGGCGGCGGCCGCGGCGGCCACCAGGTCCGCGGGCGTGCCCTCGCAGAGCTCGAGGTGCGCGTGGGTGTCGATCACGCCCGCGGGAACAGCGGCGGCGGCTGGCTGACCGCGGTGCCCGCCGGCAGCAGCCCCATCCCGGACCGCTCCCACGCGACCGCGCCCGGATCGCCGACCGCCTCGAGCATCCGCGCCGCGGAGGCGGGGATGAAGGGGTGCAGGAGCACCGCCAGCGAGCGCACGGTGTCGGCCAGCGTGTAGAGCGTCGTGTCGAGGAGCGACTGGTCGGCGGCGGCCTGGCTGCGGGCGAGCACCCACGGCTGGCGCTCCTCGACATAGCGATTGGCGGCGCGCACCAGGCTCCAGACAACCTCGAGGGCGCCGGTCAGGTCGATGTTGTCGAAGCGCTCACGCACCTCGGCATCCACCGGCTCGAGCTCGCAGCGGCCCTCCGGGACGACCCCGCCCCGGTAGCGCACGATCATCGCCGTCGCCCGCGACACGAGGTTGCCCAGGTCGTTCGCGAGCTCGCCGGCGTAGCGGCGGTCGAGCCCGTCGCGGGTGACGCTGCCGTCCTGGCCCCACTGCACCTCGCGCAGCAGGTAGAAGCGCAGCGCGTCGGCGCCGAGCTCGGCGATCACGGCCAGCGGGTCGATCACGTTTCCGAGCGACTTGGACATCTTGTGGTCGCCGCTCGTCAGGTAGCCGTGCACGAAGAGCCGGCGCGGCGGCTCGTACCCGGCGGCGATCAAAAGCGCCGGCCACGAGACGCAATGCAGCCGCAGGATGTCCTTGCCGAGCAGGTGCATCGAGGGCCAGAACGTCTGCGAGACGTCGCGGCCGAGCCCGTACTCGAGCGCCGTGTGGTAGTTCAGGAGGGCGTCCACCCACACGTACACCGTCTGCTCCGGCTTCCATGGCAGCGGCACCCCCCAGCTCACCGACGCCCGGCTGACCGAGAAGTCCTGAAGGCCCGCCTCGATGAAGGAGCGGGCCTCGTTGTAGCGGGCGCGCGGCATGACGTATTCCCGGTCACGGTCGTACAGCGCGAGCAACTCGTCCCGGAACGCGGACAGGCGAAAGAACGTGTTCTCCTCCTCGAGCCGCTCGACCGGCCGCTTGTGAATCGGGCAGACGTTGCCGGGCTGCTCGAGCTCGGACTCGGCGTAGAACTGCTCGCAGCCGGTGCAGTAGAGCCCCGAGTAGGTGTCCTCGTACAGGTGGCCCGACTCGCGCAGTCGCACCATGAAGGACTGCACGCGCTTCTCGTGCTCGCGGTCGGTGGTGCGGATGAAGAAGTCGTTCGACGCCTCGAGCCGCTCGACCAGATCGCGGAACCGGGCCGACACCCGGTCGCAGAACTCCTTCGGCGACAGCCCGGCCTCGGCGGCCGCCTGCGCCACCTTCGCGCCGTGCTCATCGGTGCCCGTGAGGAAGAAGACATCCTCCCCGCGCTGGCGGTGGTGACGGGCGAGCGCATCGGCCGCGACCGTCGTGTACGCATGCCCGAGATGCGGGTCCGAGTTCACGTAATAAATGGGAGTTGTAAGGGAAAACGGCATATCGGGCCCGCCCTCTGGCAAATTGCCAGGAGGGCATCTATGCTCAGACGTGGGCTCCATCCTAACGAGATGGCGAGGGTCACTATGAGCGTTATCAGGCACAACGCGGGGGTTCGCGGTCGCGCGGCGTCCACGCGGGCGGGGGGCGTGGTGCGCAGGGTGGACGAGCTGGGCCGGATCGTGATCCCGGTCGAGATCCGGCGCAGGTTCGGGATCGACGTGCGCGATCCGCTCGAGATCAGCGTGCGCGGAGAGACCATTGTGCTCTCAAAGCCGCACGACGCCTGCGTCTTCTGCGGTCGCACGGGGGGCCTGGACGAGTTCCACGGCCGTCAGGTGTGCACGACCTGCCGGGTCGAGCTGTCCGGCAACGACGTCGTCAGGGCTTCGTAGCGGTCTGATAGAGCCGGTTGCGCGGCACCCCGGTGAGGCGCGACGCGAGCGCCGCGGCTCGCCGGGAGCCGAACGCCGCGACGAGCTCGGCGAGCGCGTCCGCCGGCACGTCCTGCCCGCCGCCGGGGGGCGCCGGCACGCCGGCGAGGACGAGCGTGACCTCGCCCTTCGGCGCGGCCGCAAACCGTTCGGCGAGGTCGGCCAGCGTGCCGCGCTGCACCTGCTCGTGCACCTTCGAGAGCTCCCGGCACACGGCGGCGGCGCGGGCGGGCTCGGCGGCGGCCAGCGCGGCCAGCGTCGCGGGCAGCCGCCGGGGGGACTCGAACGCGACCACGGGCAGTCCGCAGGCATCGAGCCGCCGCACCTCGGCGGCGGCGCGGGCCGCCGGCCGGGGCAGGAAGCCCGCGAACACGAACCCGGCCCCACCCAGCCCCGAGGCGGCCACGGCCGCAGTCACCGCGGAGGGACCGGGCAGCACCGTGATGTCGAGGCCGGCCGCGGCCACGGCAGCGACGATGCGGGCGCCGGGATCGGACACCGCCGGCATTCCGGCGTCGGTGGCGAGCGCCACCCGCTCGCCGCGGCGGATGCGCTCCACGACCTCGGGGGCGCGCACGGCCTCGTTGTGCTCGTGCACCGCGAGCAGGGGCACGGCAATGCGGTGGCGTTCGAGCAGGATGCGCGTGCGGCGCGTGTCCTCGCAGGCCACCACATCGGCGCGGCGAAGCTCCTCGAGCAGCCGCAGGGTGACGTCGGAGAGGTTTCCGATCGGCGTCGGGCAGACGACCAGGGCGCCGGGTCGGCGGGAGGAATCGGGCACTGCAGGTACCATTAAAGCGTCGTGGCCGACTCCAAGCCGACCAAGCCGTACCGCACCTATCGCGGCGGCAGAGCCGGGCGCGACGACCCCGATTCCGCCCGCTTCAACTTCGGCGGCGGCGGCTCGGGGACGGCCGCGCCCCCCCGTCCGCGCACGCCCGAGGGCCTGCGCCGGCCCGACATGCGCGCCGACGAGGCCCTGCCCGGACGGCCGGTCGCGGTGCCGGGCGGGCGCCCGCCCGGCAC
>DASXOR010000167.1:0-8892 GCA_036494095.1 Gaiellales bacterium
GCTGCCCGAACGAGAGCTGATCGGCCCGGGCGTCGCGCAGCCCCGCGAGGCCGAACTCCTCGAGCACCTCGCCGGCGCGCTCGCGGTCCGCGCGCGGCGCGGCCGCCCGGAACAGGCTGCGGCGGGGCTGCTGGATGGCAGCCACCATGTTCTCGACCAGCGTGAGCGAGCCGAACACGCGCGCCTGTTGGAACGTCCGCGTCAGGCCACGCCTGCAGAGCGCGGTCGGGTCGGGCCGGCGCGCCCGCCGCCCGTCGAACACCACGGAGCCCGCGTCGGCCTTCATGTAGCCGGTGATCAGGTTGAACAGGGTCGTCTTGCCCGATCCGTTGGGGCCGATCAGTGCGGTCACGGTGCCCTCGGCGACGGCGAGCGAGCAGTGGTCGACCGCCGCGACGCCGCCGAAGCGCTTGGTCAGGCCGTCCACCTCGAGTATGGGCGTCACGTCACCGCCTCCGCCCGCTTGCTGTCGACGGAGTGCGCGCCGTTGGGCGAGCGGCGGGCGGCCACCATGTCGCGCAGCGACGGCAGGATGCCGCGCGGCAGCACCAGCATCACGGCGAGGAAGATCGCGGCGTAGGCGACCAGGTAGAGCTCGCTCGCGCCCTGGCTGTAGGCCAGGTACTGCTGGGCGGGGACGAGAATCAGCGCGCCCAGAGTCGGCCCCCAGATCGTGCCGCGGCCGCCGAGGAAGGCCATCAGCACGGCGCCGATCGTGACGAGCGGGTCGACCGCGAACTGCGGGTAGATGAAGCCGATGTAGTACGCCCAGATGCCGCCGGCCATCGCGGTCAGGCCCGCGCTGATTCCAAACGCGATGAGCTTGGCGTAGGTCACCTGCACCCCGAGGCCCCGAGCACGGTCCTCGTCGTCGCGGATCGTGAACAGCATGAGGCCGATCTTGCCGGTGGCGACGTACCAGGACAGCAGCACCGAAAGCGCAAAGACGGCCACCATGGCGAGGTAGAACGGCCGCTCGAACGTGCTCGCCGGAAACGGGGGCAGCGGCATCACGAGGCCCTGGGCGCCGTTGGTGAGCGAATGCAGGTTGAACGCGAGCTGCTGGACGATGAAGAGCATCGTGATCGTGACGATGGCGAACGTGGCCGCCCGCACCCGCACGGCCACCCATATGAACGGCAGCGCCAGAGCGGCGACCGCGAGCCCCACCGCCGGCAACACCAGAAACGGCCGGTAGCCGCCGCCGATCCCGATGTGCTGGAAGGCGATCCCCTCCCCGTACGCGCCCATGCCGAAGAACGCGGCGTGCCCGAGCGAGAGATAGCCGGAGAAGCCGCCGAGGATGTTCCATGCCGTCGCCAGGGCCGCGTACATGACCGTGAAGATGGCGATGTTCACCACCCACGGCTCGCTGAACAGGAACGGGAAGGCCACGAAGACGGCGATGAAGCCCAGTCCGCGGGCCAGGCCGAGGCGGGTCAGAGACCTCACAATCGCCCTCGCTCGGTGGAGCCGAACAACCCCTGCGGGCGTACAACGAGCACCGCGATCAGGACGACGAAGAACACCATCGACGACCACGTGGGCGAGATGGTCGCCGCGAGCAGCGCCTCCGACACGCCCATGACGAGCGCCGCCACCACCGCGCCGGTGAGGCTGCCGAGGCCGCCGAGGACGATGATCGTGAGCAGGCGGGAGATCAGGTCGTAGTGGCTGCCCGGGTTGAACGGCTCGACCATCCCGAACACGGCGCCGGCGGCGGTGGCGGTGGCGACGCTCAGGCCGAACCCGTAGGCGGAGACGCGCTCGGCGTCGACGCCCAGGAGCTTGGCCGAGACCGGGTTCTGCACCGTCGCCCGGATCGAGCGTCCGAGCCGCGTGTGATGCAGCACCAGGTAGAGCGCGGCCAGGATCACGCACGAGACGCCGAACGCAGCCAGCCGCACGACCGCGATCCGGTAGCCGCCCACGATGATCGTGTCGTTCACATAGCCCGGGAGGGTCGCCCGGTAGGTGGTCGTGTAGATGACCGAGAGGACGCCCTCGAAGCCGAGAGCGATCGCCCAGGTCACGAGCAGCGAGAGCTCCTCACGCTCGTCCGAGCGCAGCGGCCGGATGAACACGAGCTGCAGCACGACCCCGACGGCGAAGGCCGCCGGGGTCATGAGCAGGATCGAGACGAACGGGTCGATGTGGAAGTCGGTGAAGAGCGTGTAGCTCACGTACGCCCCGGCGACGATCATCGCCCCCTGGGCGACGTTGATCACCCGCATGACCCCGAAGGCCAGCGTCAGGCCGCTCGCCATCAGGGCGTACACGCCCCCGGTCAGAAGGCCGAGGATGAGCGCCTGGATGACGAGGTGCAACCGACTCCCTACGCCGTAGCGCTCATCCGCCCCACGGCGGCTTGGGGATGACCGGGGCGTGCAGCGCCTCGGCGGGCGGATAGACCGGCAGGAGCTTGCCGTCGATCCACTCGGTCAGCATCGTCGACCCCGACGGGGAGCCGTACTGGTTCCAGCTCAGGTTGCCCTCGACCGTCGGCCACGTGCCGGAGTGCAGCGTCTTCGTAATCGTGGCATTGTCGATCTTGCCGGTCTTCTTCGCCACCTCGGCGACGACCTCGCCGACGGCGTAGGCCTCGGCCGAGCCGGAGTCGATGTTCGCCGTCGTGCCGCCGTACTTGGCGATGTAGGCCTTGATGAACGCCTGGTTACCGGGCGCCTTCGAGTCGGGGAACCAGTCGCCGCAGCTGAAGATGCCGTTCACGTTCTTGGCCCCGACCTTGCTCGGGAACTCCACCGGCGAGTTGGCGCCGTTGGCCTGGAACAGGAACTTCGGGCTGAAGCCGAGCTGCACCATCGCGTTGACCATCGAGTAGGCGTCGTCCGACTGCGTGCCGGCGAACACCATGTCCGGCTTGGCGGCGGCGATCTTCTCGACCACCGGCGTCAGGTCGGCCAACTCGGGCGGGTAGACCTCCTTGAAGACGGTCTTGATCCCGGCGGCCTCGAACTTCAGGCGGGCGCGCTCGGCAATCGGCTCGGCGAACGGGTCGTCGAGCTCGGGGTAGGCCGCGGTCTTCGGCCGCTCGCTCGCGGGCAGCGACAGGATGTAGTTGACGAACGGGTCGCCGCAGCTGACGACCGGCGCCGGCTGCACGAAGAAGACGTTCCCGAGCTTCTCCTGGAAGACGAGCGGGCCGCCGCCCGAGGGCTCGGGGAAGGCGTAGTGGTAGCGGTCGGCGATGCGCGCGGCCGGGGCCGTGAGCAGCGTCGAGAACGGTCCGAAGACCAGGTCGACCTTGTCCCGCGTGATCAGCGTCTGGTAGTTCGTGACCACCTGATTCGGGCTCGACGCGTCGTCCACGATCTTGAGCTGCACCTTGCGCCCGAGGATGCCGCCCTGCTTGTTCACGGTGTCGGCCCAGAGCTTGTAGCCGAGCTCGGCCGCGTGCCCGGGATCGGAGAAGTCGCCCGAGAACGAGAGCGAGATGCCGACCACGAGCGGCTTGGAGCTGGCGGCGCTCGACCCTCCGCCCGAGCTGCCGCATGCTGCCGTGACCGCGAGGGCCAGAGCGGCCATCCCCAGTGAGACCTTGTGTGGTGCGACCCTCACGACGACTCCTCTCTCGTCGGGGAGGCGGCCCGCCCGGTGGCGGTGTCGCCTGCAACGCCGAATGCAATCGGTTGCATGAGCCTAGTTCCTCGCCCGGTGCATGTCAACGGGCGAGGCCGTCCGCGACCGGCTCCGGATCGGCCGCCATCTCGAGCCCGGCACGCGCCGCCTCGACCTCGATCAGCGCGGCGAAGTCGACGCCGGTCTGCCCCGCCTCGATCGCCTCCTGCACGAGCCCGCGCACGAGCTGCATCGTCGGCAGCGGCACGCCCAGCTCGTCGCCGGCGTCGAGGCCGAGGTCGAAGTCCTTGCGCAGGAGCTCCATGGTGAAGGTCGGCGTGTACTCGCGGTTCACGTAGGCCGGGGTCTTGTACCGGGTGAACGTGGACCCCATCACGCTTGCATTGAGAAACTCGAAGAACTCACGGCGAGGCACCCCGCCCTTCTCGGCCAGGACGGTGATCTCGGCCAGTGACTGCGCGACCACACCGAGGAAGAGGTTGTGGCAGATCTTGACGAGCCGGGCGGCGTCGCCCTCGCCGACATAGGTGACACCTTCGCCGAAGTGCTGCAAATAGGGCAATGCGAGGTCGTACGCATGCCGCGGCCCTGAGGCGACCACGGTCAGCCGGCCGGCCGCGACGACCTTCGGGTTGCCGCTGACAGGTGCGGCGAGCAGCGCCGTTCCGCGGCTGTCCGCAATCGCGCGGACGACCGCGGACGCGTCCGGCGACACGGTGGAGGAGTCGACCAGCACCGTCGGCGCCCGATCCGGGCGTGTCAGCAGGCCGCCCGGGCCGGTGGTCACCGCCTTGAAGTCGTCCGGCCCTGCGACCATCGTGAACACGATGTCGCGGTCGGCCAGATCGGCGGGGCTCTCGACGATGGTTGCGCCGAGCTCGGCCAGCGGCTGCGCCTTGTCCCGGGTGCGGTTCCACACCGAGACGTCGCAGCCGGCGGCGAGCAGGCGCTCGACGAGCCGGTACCCCATCCGACCGGCGCCGATCCAGCCGACGGCACCGTTTGCCGCCATTGCCTCGTTCACGCCTCGATCTCCCCTCCCCGGCGTGGCCGGTATGACAGCAATCGATTGCAAGTTACTATACCGACGGCGCCCACAGGCGTCAAACACCCCTGCCCTTCCCGAAAGTAGAGTGAGGCATGTCGCAAAGGCAGGTCACCATGCGCGATGTCGCCCGCGCCGCCGGGGTCCACCCCGGGACGGTCTCGCGCGTGCTCAACCCGCGTACCCGCCCGCTCGTGAACCCGGCCACGGCCGACCGCGTCGAGCAGGTCGCCCGCGAGATGGGCTACTCGCTGAACCCGATCGCGCGCGGGCTCAAGACCCGGCGCAGCTTCAGCGTCGGCGTCCTCATCCCCGACCTGACGAACCCGCTCTTCCCGCCGATCATCCGCGGCATCGAGCGCGTGCTCGACGCCGCCGGCTACACCGCCCTCGTCGCGTCGACCGACGGCGAGCCGGCCCGCGAGCGGTTGCGGCTCGAGGCGCTGATCGCCCGCCAGGTGGACGGCTTCGTGATCGCGACGGCCGAGCGCCGCCACCCGGTGGTTGCCGACGCGATCGCGTCGGAGCTGGCCGTCGTGCTCGTGAACCGCACGATCGAGGGCGAGGGGGTCTTCGCCGTCGTCCCCGACGACCGCCGCGGCTCGGCGATGGCGGTCGACCATCTGGCAGCGCTCGGCCACACCCGCATCGCCCACATCGCCGGGCCGCAGCAGACCACCACAGGCCTCCTGCGCTACCGCGGCTTCTTCGAGGCCATTGAGGACGCCGGCCTCGCCCCCGACCGCGGCCTGATCGCCCAGGGCGAGGCGTTCACGATCGTTGCGGGCGCGAAGGCCGCCCGCGAGCTGCTCGCAACGGCGGATCCCCCGACCGGGATCGTGGCCGCGAACGACCTGCTCGCCCTGGGGGCCTACACGGCCCTGGCCGAGGCCGGCCTGGACTGCCCCGGCGACGTGTCGGTGGTCGGCTTCAACGACATGCCCTTCGCCGACCGCTTCGCGCCGCCGCTCACGACCGTCCACATCCCCCACGGCCACATCGGCGCGCGCGCCGCCGAGCTCCTGCTGGAGCGGATCGAGGATCCGGCGGCGACGCCGCAGACGCTCGTCTTCGAGCCGACCCTCAGGGTGCGGGGGTCGACGGCGGCGCCGGCCCGGCGTCGGCGGCCGGCCGGTTCAGGTGCGACTGCGGCTCGCGGATCCCGGGCAGCTGCCCCCCGACCGTGAAGTAGTTGCTGCGGCCGGCCACGAGCAGGTCCTCGGCCGGGAAGCGGGTGATCACCTCGCAGCCCGTCTCGGTCACCACCAGCTGCTCCTCGATCCGCGCGGCCCCGAAACCGTCCGTGGTCGGCCAGAACGTCTCGAGCGCGAACACCATCCCCTGCTCGATCACCTCGGGGTGGTCGAGTGACACGAGCCGGCTGATGATCGGCTTCTCCCAGATCGAGAGGCCGACGCCGTGCCCGAACTGGAGGGCGAACGCCGCCTCCTCGCTCGGGAAGCCGAACTCCTGCGCGCGCGGCCACACGCTTGCCACCTCGGCCGTGGTCACGCCGGGCCGCACGAGCGCGATCGCCCGGTCGAGCAGGTCGCGGCAGCGGCGGTAGGCGTCGACCTGGGCGCGCGACGCGCTGCTCACCGCGAACGTGCGGTAGTAGCACGTGCGGTAGCCCATGTGGCTGTGCAGGATGTCGAAATAGGCTGGATCGCCCGGCCGCAGGACGCGGTCGGAGTAGACGTGCGGGTGCGGGTTCGCGCGCTCGCCGGAGATAGCGTTCACGCCCTCGACATGCTCCGAGCCCAGGTCGTACAGCACCTTGGCGACGAGGCCGACGCACTCGTTCTCACGCATGCCCGGCCGCATGCTGCGGTAGAGCTCGTCGTAGGCCGCGTCGACCATCATGCACGCGGTGTCGAGCAGGGTGATCTCGTCGGCGGTCTTGATGACGCGGGCCGACTGCATCAGCTGCTGGCCGTCGACGACGTGCAGGCCGCGGGCCTGCAGCGCGAACAGCACGGCCGGCTCGACCACGTCCACGCCGAGCGGCTCCGCCTGCAGCCCGCGCGCCTCGAGCTCGCGCCAGATCTTCTCGGCCACGTCCTCGGCCCGGCCACTTTCGGGCGACATCGCCCCGCGCATGGTCGAGATCCCGGCGGGGCTGCGGCCCTCGAGCCACGGGCAGTAGAGCTCGTGGTGGCGCGCGGCCGACCCGAAGTCCCACACGATCGGCTCGGCGCCGCGGGGGAGCAGCGAGAAGCGGGCGAGCTTGTCCATCGCCCACGTGCCGATGTGGGTGGCCGTGACGTAGCGGATGTTCACCATGTCGAAGCAGAGCAGCGCCCCCAGCTCGGATCGCTCCAGGAGCCCGCCGATCCGCTCGAGCCGCTGGCGCCGCAGCCGGTCGACGTCGACCCGCTGCTCCCAGTCGACCGCGTTCAGACCGAACGTCTTGCCCATCGCCTACCTCCCGTCAGGCCGGGTCGGCGACGGCCAGCCGCGCGAGCACGCTGCGGGCGATGGCGCCGGCATCCGGCAGATATGCGTCCTCGAGCGCGGGGCTGTAGGGCATGGGCGTGGGGGGCGTGGTGAGCGTCCACACATCGTCGAGGTCGCCCAGCGCGCGCTCGGCCACCGCCCCCACGAGCCCGCTCGCCCAGCCGCCGAGCTCGGGGCCCTCCTCGACCGCGAGCAGGCGGCTCGTCTTGCCCACCGACTCGATCACCGTGGCGTGATCGAGCGGGCGCAGGCTGCGCAGGTCGATCACCTCGGCATCGACGCCGGCGCCGGCCAGGGCCTCCGCCGCGGCGAGCGCGTCGTGCACGCCGCGCATCACGGAGACGATGGTGACGTCCGATCCAGGCCGCACCACCCGGGCCGAGCCGATCGCCACCGGCTCGGAGCCGATCTCGCCCGTGACCGGGTAGAGCCGCTTGTGCTCGAGCACCACCACCGGGTTGGGGTCGCGCACGGCGGCCGCGATCAGCCCGCGCGCGTCGTCCGGGAACGCGGGCGCCACGATCTTCAGGCCCGCGATGCTCTGCAGCCAGGTCGCCGGAGTCTGCGAGTGGATCGCGCCGAAGCGGCCGCCGCCGCCCACGGCGCAGCGGATCACGAGCGGCACCGGCGCCTGCTCGCCCGACATGTACCAGTACTTGGCCGACTGGTTCACGAGGCTGTCCATGGCGAGTGCCATGAAGTCTCCGAACATGATCTCGACAACCGGGCGCAGGCCGGTGACCGCGCTGCCGAAGGCCGCGCCGGCCAGCGCCAGCTCGGAGATGGGCGTGTCGAACACGCGCTCGGGGCCGAACTCCTCCACGAGGCCCGGGGTCGCCTTGAAGACGCCGCCGGCCGCGGCGATGTCCTCGCCGAAGAGCACGACGCGCTCGTCGCGGCGCATCTCGGCCGCGAGCGCGTCGCGAACGGCGGTGCGCAGGTCGGCCGTCACCCGGCGTACTCCGAAACGGCGATGGCGGGATCGGGGTAGGGATCGGCGAGGGCGGCGGCGACGCCGGCCTCGACATCGGCCCGCATCGCGGCGGCACACGCGGCGACCTCCTCGGTCGGCACACCGGCGGCGGCCAGGTTCGCCGCCGCCACCGTGAGCGGGTCGCGGTGAAGCCACTCGTCCAGCTCGCCCTCCGGCCGGTAGGCGCCGGGATCCGTCTTGGAGTGGCCCAGGTGGCGATAGGTGAGGCACTCGAGGAACGCCGGCCCGTCGCCGCGGCGAGCGTGGCCGACGGCGCGCTCCGCCACGGCCCGCACCTGCTCCACGTCGTTTCCGTCGACCTTCTCGGCCGGCATGTCGTAGGCGGCCGCGCGCGCGCGGATGTCGCCGCCGGCGGTGACCGCGGCCATCGGCGTGAACTCGCCGTACAGGTTGTTCTCGCACACGAAGAGCACGGGCAGCCGGCGCACGCGGGCGAAGTTGAGGCATTCGTGGAAGTAGCCGTGGTTGGCGGCGCCGTCGCCGAAGAAGGCCACCGCCACGCCGTCAGTGCGCTGCAGCGAGAGACCGGCCCCCGTCGCGGCGGCGATGCTCCCGCCGACGATGCCGAAGCAGCCGATCAGGCCGTGCTCGAGATCGATCACGTTCATCGAGCCCGCCCGGCCGCCGCACACACCAGTGCTGCGGCCCATCAACTCGGCCGCGAGCGCCCGCGGCTCGGTGCCCATCGCGAGCGCGGCGCCGTGCCCGCGGTAGGTGGCGGCCACGCGGTCGCCTGCCCGCAGGGCCGCGCACACGCCGACGGCGCAGGCCTCCTGGCCGGTGTACAGGTGCACGG
>DASXOR010000168.1:0-3674 GCA_036494095.1 Gaiellales bacterium
GAAGTGGCGGGCGTAGACCTCGACGTCGGCCAGCTCGTAGTTGTACGCCGACATCTGGCGCTCGTTCTGGAGCAGGACGTCGCTCCACCGCACGTTCGGCGACCACTGCATGTCCTGGGCGCGGCGGACGCCTTGCAGGTACATGCCGAGGCGCTCGGTGCCGTAGGCGAGCTCGACCGAGATCGGATCGAGGTCGAGCCCGCCCGCCTGCTGGAAGTAGGTGAACTGGGTGATCTCCATCCCGTCCATCCACACCTCCCAGCCGAGCCCGGAAGCGCCCAGGGACGGGTTCTCCCAGTTGTCCTCGACGAAGCGGACGTCGTGGCGGGGGACGTCGATCCCGATCGCCTGGAGCGAGGCCAGATACAGGTCCTGCACATCGGCGGGCGCCGGCTTCAGGATCACCTGGTACTGGTAGAACTGCTGGAACCGGAACGGGTTCTCACCGTAGCGGCCGTCGTCGGGACGGATCGACGGCTCGACGTAGGCGGTGCGCCACGGCCGCGTGCCGAGGACGCGCAGGAACGTGGCCGGGTTCGAGGTGCCCGCGCCGACCTCGGTGTGGTACGGCTGCATGATGGTGCACCCGTGCTCCTCCCAGTAGGCCTGGAGCGCCGAGAGCATGCCCTGGAAGGTGTGCGCCATCGCGGCCCGCAAGCTATCAGGCGGAGCCGGAGCGCCGGGTCTGATCAGGCCTGCAGCGTGCGCATGCGAAAGCCGCCGTGGTGGGCATAGGTGGCCTCGACGACCCGCACCGCGTCGGCGGCCGTCGCCGGCTCGAGCGGGCCGGCCACCAGCGGCCGCTCGATCAGGGCCTCGATCATCTCCAGGCTGCCCGGCCGCAGGCGGAACCACTCCGGCCCGCCGGAGCACAGCTCGCACACCGCGCCGCCCGCCGTGGCCGCGTAGCCGACGAGCGGGCCGTCCCGCCCGCACGACGCGCACGAGCGCAGGTGCGGCAGGTAGCCGGCCAGCAGCAGGAGCTTCAATTGGAAGCCGACGGCGAGCGCGTCGGCGGCCGGGTTGCCGCCCTCGGGCAGCGGCCCGTCGAGCACGCCCAGGAAGCGGACGAGGCCGTCGAAGACGCGCGGCTGCGGCTCGGGCTCCGGGTGCAGCTTGAGCACTGCCTCGGCCCCGATCAGCGCGATGCCGAGCGCGTGCGGCCGCTCCCGCACCGCCGCGTGGGGCGAGATGGTGTCGGCGCCCGAGACGGTGTGCAGCTCACCGCGGCCCTCGTGCAGCATGAGCGCCGACCGCGTCAGCGGCTCGAGCCGCCCGCCGAAGCGCGACGTCGTCTTGCGCACACCCTTCGCGATCGCGTTCACGCGCCCGCGCTCGGCGGTGTAGAGGTGCAGCACGCGGTCGGCCTCGGCGAACCGCATCGAGCGCAGGACGATCGCATCCGCGCGGTACGTGCGTCCCATGCGGCCAGTGTATGAGCGGGGGCGGCGGGATGGCTGCCCAGATTGCAATTGGCACACGCGGCGAATGCCAATTGGCGGCGGGGTCGGGCACCGAGCGGCGCCGCGAAGTCCGGTACCCCGACTACCGTGGCCGGATGCCGGACGTCACCGTCCGCCCCCTCCTCCCCGCCGAACACGGCGAGGTCGGCAAGCTCCGCGAGCGGACGGTCGCGGCGTACCGGTCGGTCCCGGGTGACGCGCACACCTCGTCGGGCTCTGAGGGCACGCTGCGCGACGTCGGCGCGCGGGCGAGGGACGCGGTCGGGCTCGTCGCGGTGGGCAACGAGGGCACGCTCCTCGGCGGTGTCGCCTCCGTCCCCGGGCCGGAGCCGCTCGCCGAGCTCGAGCGTGACGGCGGCGCCGGGATCCGCATGCTGGCGGTGTCGCCGGCGGCGCATCGGCGTGGTGTCGGGCGAGCGCTCGTGGAGCACACCGCGCCATCGATGACCGCGGCGCGGGGGCTCTACGGAACGCTCAGCTTCGCCCGCGCCCGCCACCTCGATGGCCTCGTGCCGGGCGCGAAGCTCATGGCCTAGACGCTCGACCTCGCCGCCGGCCAGCCCGGCTAGCGCTCCAGCAGACGGAACAGCGGCTCGACCCGGGGCGCGGCCGGCTCGCGGCCGTGCGCCCGCGCGAGCACGCGCCGGCGGAAGTCCTCACACGCCTCGGCCGACGTCCACGCCTCGACCGTGACGACGCCGCCGTTCACGACGCCCACCGCATGCGCGACCGCGGAGCGGGTGAGCGCGAAGGCCGCTGCCCGGTCGTGCTCTGCGACCGACATCTGCGGCTCCTCGGCGATGGCGAGCACATCGGCGGCGGCGCCCCGGCGGGACGCCACATGGCGGTGGAGCGGCAGGATCAGCGGGTCGGAGGGCGTGAGCCCAAAGGTGCGCGCCGCCGGCTCGAAGCGCTCCGCGGCGTGCCGGGCAAACGCCTCACGGGTCTCCCACACCTCGGCGATCAGGAGCCGCGCACCAGCGGTGCCGGCGACCGCGTGCATGCGGCAGCCGGGATCGAGGTCGGCAGCGGTCTGGATGCCGAGCTCGACGGACAGGCCGTCGTAGAGATCGACGTTCTCGAGCGGGCGGTCGCGCACGACGAGAACGCTCACACGCATCCCCTCCCCTGCGCACGCTGTCGCCTCATCCTCGATGAGGCGTTCGCCGCGGGCACCGGATCGGTTCGCCCCCGGGCGCTACCCGGCCTCGGCCACCTCGCGCACGTCGCCGTCGGGCAGGGCGGCGATGAGGTCTGCCGTACGCACCTCGAAGACCGCGTTCGGCGTCCCGGCGGCGCACCAGACCGTGTCGAACCGCTGCAGCGAGACATCCACAAGCGTCCGCATCGGCGCCGGGTGGCCGAGCGGCGGCACGCCGCCGATGGCGAAGCCGGTCGCCTCGCGCACGACGTCCGGCTTGGCCCGGCGCAGGCCCAGCGCAGCCGCGTCGACGCGACGGTCGCCTGCGCACAGCACGAGCACGGGGCCCGAGTCGTCCACGAAGACGAGCGACTTCACGATCTGGCCGAGCTCGCAGCCTGCGGTTGCCGCCGCCTCCTCGGCCGTGCGGCTCGACTCCTCATGCTCGACCACGGTGACGTCGAGCCCGGCGTCGGCGAGCCGCTCCGCTACCCGCTGGGCCGTCGGGTGCAGCGTGGGCATAGATGAGTCCCCCTCTGAGCGACGCGGATCTTCTCGATGGGCGTCCCGCAGCGAGGGCACGGCTCGCCGGTGCGGGCGTACACGGCGAAGCGCTCCTGCATCCCCCCGCGCTCGCCATCGACGCCACGATAGTCGCGGATGCTCGCGCCGCGCGACTCGATCCCGCGCCGAAGCGCCGCCACCACGGCCGCGTGCAGCCGCCGCACCTGCGCCGCGGTCAGGTCACCGCCGAGCCGCAGGGGGTGGATGCGCGCCTCCCACAGCGCCTCGTCGGCGTAGATGTTCCCGACGCCGGCCACGATGCCCTGGTGCAGCAGGCACGCCTTGATCGGCGCCCGCCGGCCGCGCAGGTCGGCCCGGAAGCGCGTGGGCGTCCACTCCGGCGAGAGCGGCTCGGGCCCCGCCCGCAGCCGCAGGTACTCGTCCAGCTCCCCCGGCTCGAGCAGGCGCATCGTCCCGAACCGGCGCTGATCGCTGTAGAGCAGCGCGGCGCCGTCGTCGAGATCGAACACGGCTCGGATATGGGTCAGCGGCGGGTCGGCGCCGCC
>DASXOR010000169.1:0-7062 GCA_036494095.1 Gaiellales bacterium
GTCGGTCTCGGTGAGGCCCATGATCGGGGCGTAGTCGGGCGAGACGTCGCACAGGCCGGTCCACTGGCGCAGGATGCGGGCGCGGCCGAGCATGGGCAGGAGCTCGACCATGTGCATCGCCAGGTCCTCGATGAAGCGGAAGGTGCCCCGGTTCGAGTAGCCGGAGTACGGCTCGATCTCGGAGCCCATCACGAACTCGCCCCGGTCGGACTGCGAGATGTAGATGTGCAGGGTGCCCGACACGATGATCTTGCGCAGGAGCGGCTTCACCGGCTCGGTGACGCACGCCTGCAGGATGTGGGTGGTGATCGGCACCTCGACCCCGGCCAGGCGACCGACGAGCGACGACCAGCCCGACGTGCACGAGATGACCGTGCCGGCCGAGATCGACCCGCGGTTCGTCTCGATGCCGGTCACGCGGCCGTTCTCACGGGTGATGCCGGTCACCTGCGTGTAGGGGTGGATCTCGACGCCGAGCCGGTCGGCTTCCTTGGCGTAGCCCCACACCACCGCGTCGTGGCGGATGATGCCGCCGGGCGGGTGGTAGAGGGCCGCCAGGATCGGGAACGTGGGGTGATCGGAGACGTCGAGCATCGGCTCGAGGTCCTTGATCTCGTCGGGGTAGATCACGCGCGAGTCGACGCCGAGCAGGCGCTTCACCTCGGCCCGCTCCATCATCGTGTTCACCGACCGGTCGGAGTGCGCCAGCGTCAGGTGGCCGTGCTGCGAGAACAGCATGTTGAAATTCAGGTCCTGCGAGAGCGTCTCGTAGAGCTTCACGCTCGCGGTGTAGAAGCGGGTGCCCTCGGGCGTCAGGTAGTTCGAGCGGATGATGGTCGTGTTACGCCCCGACGCGCCGGCGCCGATGTAGCTCTGCTCGACGACGGCCACGTTCTTCATGCCGTGGTCCTTCGCCAGGTAGTAGGCGGTGGCCATCCCGTGGGCGCCGCCGCCGATGACGATCGCGTCGTAGCTGGCCCGCAGGGGGTGCGAGCGGAAAAACCGGTGCTTGCGCAGGAGGCCGATCATGCCGTCGCCTCCTGCGGTTCGGGCGCGGGCACGGGGGCGGCTGCGCCTGCCCGGGCGATGCCGAGCGTCTCGCCCGCGTCGAGGATCGCCTCGAAGAAGTACTCGCCGTACTCCCAGGCCACCAGCATCACCACATCCTCGCCGCGGTTCAGGACGAGGGTCGGCACGCGCATGACCGACCCGGCCATGCAGCGGTTGGGGCCGAAGCGCGACTCGCGCACGTCGAGGCCCGACGAGCGGTTGAAGACGTCGCGGCGGCGCTCGCCGCCCAGGGCAACCCCGGCCATGCCGCAGGTAACGTCGACCGCCGCGGCGCCGATCCGCCCGCGCAGGTCGGAAACGCGCGGGAACGGGCAGAGGACGTAGGCGTGGGTCGGCGTCAGCCGCAGCGTCCACACCCCGTCGTCGGATCGGGCCGCTCCGGGCTCGAGCCCGGCGGTGAGCGTGTCGAGCTCGGCCGCGGGCGCGCGCGCGTCGAGCTTGCCGAGGTGGCTCACGTCGCACGCCCAGGTGGCGGCCGTCGCGGGGGCATACGCGGCGACCCGCCAGCCGTCCTTCTCCACGATGGTCGCGCCGGCCTGGACATGCGAGCGCTCCATCGGCGTGCGCAGCGACACGCCGGCCGCGGCCGCGGCCGGCGACAGGAACGCGTAGGGGTCGCGCTCGCTCACGACCGCAGCCGCTCCTGATCGGGGTCGTAGAAGGCCTTCAGGGTGACGCGGGCCGGGATGGTCGCGCCGGAGGGATCCGAGAGCGTGATGGCCGTGCCCTCCTCGGCGAGCTCGGCCGGCACCCACGCAATCCCGATCGCCTTGCCAAGCCGGCGCGAGAAGCGCGACGACGTCACCCGGCCGACGGGGGCGCCGTCTGTGACCACCTGCGCGCCCTCCTTCGGCGCCGTCCCGTTCGTGCCCTCGAAGCCGACCAGCGACGTGCGGTTGCCGCGGTTCTGGTACCACTCGATCGAGTAGCGGCCGATCCAGTCGGACTCCTTGTCGAGCTTCACGATCCACGGCATCCCGGCCTCGAGCGGCTGCGACTCGGCGTTCGTGTCCTGACCCACGATCACGTGCGCCTTCTCGAGCCGCAGGACGCGCTGGGGCTCCAGGCCGAACGGCTTGACGGAGTGCTCCTCGCCGGCGGCCATCAGCGCCTCCCACAGATGCTCGCCGGCCGCCGCGGGGCAGTGGATCTCGTAGCCGAGCTCGCCCACGAACCCGATGCGCAGGAGCAGGCAGGGCACGCCCGAGACCTCGGCGTGGCCGGCGCCCAGATAGGGGAACGCCTCGTTTGCGAGGTCGAAGTCGGTCAGGCCGCTGAGGGCGGTGCGCGCGTTCGGCCCGGCCAGGTTGAAGGCGGCGACCGCAGAGGTCACGTTCACGATCTGGCAGTCCATCCCCCACACCGCGTTCCACCAGGTGAACCACTGCTCCATCCCGCCCGCGCCCGACGAGGTGGTGGTCACGTAGAACTCGGTCTCGGACAGGCGCGCGACGGTGCCGTCGTCGAGGATCGATCCGTCGTCGCCGCACACGATGCCGTACCGCACCCGCGCGAGCTTCATGTCGCCGTAGCGGTTCGGATAGATGCGCTCGAGAAACGCCGCCGCGTCCGGGCCGCGCACGATCAGCTTGCCGAGCGTCGAGACGTCGATCAGGCCGAGCGACTCGTGCACGGCCGCCGTCTCGTCGTCGGGCGCGCCGTAGTCGTACGGCCGCTTCCAGTCGCCGGCCCAGAGCATCTTGCCGCCGCGCTCGGCGTGCCAGTGGTGGACGGAGGTGCGCTTCACCGGCTCGTACCCGCGCCCCGCCAGGAGCGAGAAGCTGGTGGGGTTGTGCGGCGGCCGGGCCGTGGTCACGCCCACACGCTGCTCGTCGGGGTCGACCCCGAGCTCCCGCGCCATCAAGAGGCCCGAGTTGCGGTGGCACATCTTGCCCTGGCACGGGCCCATCGTCACGGTCGTGTAGCGCTTGGAGAGCTCGAGCGACCGGAACCCCTCCTCGACGGAGAGGTGCACGTCCTTCGTGGTGACGTCCTCGCAGTAGCAGACGAATTGCTTGCCCCTGGCCGCGTTCGCCGCGGCCGGCACGGCCGCCGCGGTGCCCACGGGCCGGCCGGCGACGCGCACGCCCTCGGGGACGTGGTCGGGCACATACGCGCTGCCCTCGGCGTCGTAGCGCACCGAGCCGCCGGCCTGGACCAGCGCTCCGAACTGGGCGACGGTACCGCCGCTCATGGCGACGAGGTCGGCCAGGAGCGTGCGCCGCTCCGAGCCGCGCGCGACCACGACCGCGGTGACGTGATCCGACCCCCGTGCCTCGACGGGGACGAACCCCCGCAGGTGCTCGATCCCACACACGCCGAGGCGCTCGTCGGGCTCGCCCTCGCGGGTGTCGACGACCGCCGCGACGTGCACGCCGGCCTCGGCCAGGTCGCAGGCGGTCTCGATGCCGAGGTCGTCGACCGTGAGCACCACCGCCTCCTCGCCGGGCGCGATCCGGTACTGGTTCACCAGCCTGCGCACACCCGAGCCGAGCATGACGCCGGGCAGGTCGTTGCCCCCGAACACCAGCGGCTGCTCGATGACGCCGGTCGCGAGCACGATCTCGCCCGCGCGGAAGCGGAACATGGTGTCGCCCTGGTAGACCGGCACCAGGCTGCCCTCGTACACGCCCCCGGCCCATGCGGGCTGGACGATCTGCACCCCGGCGGCGCGGGCCGCCGATTCGAGCTCGGCCGCGCGGGAGGCGGCGGCGATGCCGGAGAACGCGAGCCGCCCGCCCAGTGCCAGGCCCTCGTCGACAAGCGCGACGTCGCGGCCCGCGCCGGCGGCGGCGATCGCTGCCTCCAGGCCCGCCTCGCCGCCCCCGATCACGAGCACGTCGACATGCCGGTGCACCTTCTCGTAGCGGCGGTCGCGGCGGTGGTCCGGGTCGAGCTTGCCCAGGCCCGCCGCCGAGCGGAGGAACTTCTCGTAGTACTTCCACGCCCAGCGCGGACGCATGAACGTCTTGTAGTAGAAGCCGACCTGCATGCCGAAGGCCGGGGTGGCCTTCGCAAGCGCGTGCAGCGCATCGCGCTCGAGCGACGGCCAGGCGTTGATGTGGGTGACCTGCATGCCGGCCGCGATCGGCGTCGTGCACGCCCGCACGGCCGGGTCGCCGTCGACCTGGACAAGGCAGTTGGGGCACTGGCCGGAGCAGCACAGCAGGCCGCGCTTGCGGTGGTACTTGAACGAGCGCGAGAAGATCCGCACCCCGCCGGCGTAGAGCGCGGATGCGATCGTGTCGCCGGCCAGGCCTTCGACCTGCTTGCCCTGCCACGAGAACGTGACCGTCCGGGCGCGGTCGATCAGCTCGCCGCGGCGCTCCGCCAGCCGGTCGCTCATGCCAGCCCTCCGGGCGGGGCCACCTGCAGGACGGCGTTGGAGCGGGTGTCGCGCTCGGCCTGGAACCACTCGCGGCAGCCCGACGAATGAAACCACCACTCGCGCTGGGCGCCCGCCTCGTTGCGCCGGAAGTACAGGTAGGAGAAGAGCGCGCGGGCGTCGTCGGACGACGTCGGCCGCACGGTCACCTCACCGCCGTAGGCATATTCGTCCACCGGCCGCCGGCCGCAGTTCGGGCACTCCAGGAGAAACGACATGCCTAGTGGTGCGCTCCCCGCGGTGCGACGTGCCCGTTGGTGGAGGCGGCGGCCATCGCCTCGACGACGGCCTGGGCGAAGCTCTCGGGACGGAAGGCGAAGTTCGTGCCGACCAGGGGGATGCCGGTGATGGCCGACGCCTCGATGGTCATCGCCCGCAGATCCTCCGGCTCGAGGTCGTGCACCGCGGCCTTGCCACAGGCCCGCGCGAACATCTGCATCTCCTGCGTCATCGAGTGCAGGAACCCCTCGACGCGGTCGGCGGCCTCGGCGACCGGCAACCGCGCGATCAGATCCTCGTCCTGCGTCGCGATGCCGACCGGACAGAGGCCGGTGTGACAGTGGTGGCAGGCGCCCGGCTCGGTGCCCATGCGGGCGTAGTCGGAGAGGTGCACCGGCCGGTTGCAGTTGAGCGCGATCATCGCCGCGGTGCCGATCGAGACCGCGTCGGCGCCGAGCGCAAGCGCCTTCGCGGCGTCGACGCCGTTTCGGATCCCGCCGGACACGATCAGGTTGACGACGCCCTCGAGCCGCATCTCGCGGATGGCGGCGACCGCCTCGCAGGTGGCGGCCAGCGTCGGGATCCCGGTGTGGTCCATCAGCGAGTCGGGCGAGGCGCCGGTGCCGCCCTCGAGTCCGTCGATCACGATCACGTCGGCGCCCGCCTTGCAGGCCAGCTTGACGTCGTCGGGGACGCGGCAGGCGCCGATCTTGACGTAGATCGGGATCGTGCCGTCGGTGGCCTCGCGCAGCTCCTCGATCTTGATCTGAAGGTCGTCGGGGCCGATGAAGTCCGGGTGGCGGCAGGGCGAGCGCTGGTCGACGCCGGGCGGCAGCGTGCGCGCCTCGGCGATGATCTCGGACACCTTCGCGCCCAGGAGGACGCCGCCCGTGCCGGGCTTGGCCCCCTGGCCGATCACGATCTCGGCGGCGTTCGCCATCCGCAGGTGGTGGGGGTTGAAGCCGTACCGGCTCGGCAGCACCTGATAGACGAGCTGGTCGGAGGCCTCGCGTTCGAGGTCGAGCATGCCGCCGTCGCCGGTCGTCGTCGAGATCCCGACCCGGGTGGCCGCCGTGCCCAGGGCGGCCTTGGCGTTGCGGGAGAGGGCGCCGTAGCTCATGCCCGCGATCGTGATGGGGACGCGCAGCCTGACCGGCTTGGCGCCGTGGCGCGCGCCGATCTCGATGTCGGTGCGGCACGTCTCCCGGTAGCCCTCGAGCGGCACGCGCGACAGCGTGCAGGGCACGAACGTCAGGTCCTCGAAGTGCGGCGTGCGCCGGGTCGTCCCAAGCGCCCTGTTCGTGTAGCGGCCGAGCTCGGCCTTCGTCTGGATGTCCTGGATCGTCTCGGGCGACCACACCCAGAGCTTCTGCAGCACGTGGCCGTCGGCGCCGCGGGGGATGAAGTCGCTCACAGCGCTCCCCTCCATGCGTCGTACTCGTGCCGGGAGAAGTTCCACAGCTTGCGGCCGGCGACGAGCTTCTTCCATCCCGCCGCGCCGGCGTCGATGCCGTGCGTTTGCAGCTCGGCCGCGAGCAGAGCGCGGTCGTCGTCGCCCAGCTCCGCCTCGATGCAGTCGGCGCCGAGCGAGGCGATTGCGCCGCCGACGTAGACCGTGCCCTCATACATCGAGTCGCCGATGCCGTCGGCCGCGTCGCCGCACACGATCATCACGCCGCGCTGCATCATGAAGCCGGACATGTAGCCGACCGATCCGCCGACGATGAGCGTGCCGCCCTTCATCGAGATGCCGGCCCGGGCGCCCGTGTCACCGGCGATGAAGACCCGCCCGCCGCGCATCGTCGCGGCCGCCGAGGAGCCCGCGTTGCCGTGGACGACCACCCGGCCGGACATCAGGTTCTCGGCCAGGCTCCAGCCGCAGTTGCCGGTGACCGTGATTGCGGCGCCGTCGCACATGCCGCCGCAGAACCAGCCGACCGGCCCGTCGAAGACGATCTCGATCGGCTGCATCACGGCGACCGCCAGGCTGTGGCGGGCGGCCGGGTTGGCCAGGTGGATCTCGGGCACGCCGTCGGCCGCCGCCCGCTTGATCGCCTGGTTGATCTCGCGCGTGGTGTGCCGCGAGCAGTCGATGTCGGAGGTCAGCGTAGCCACCAGCGCACCTCCCCCGCGGCCAGCTCGCGCGGGACGAGCGAGGTGTCCTCGTCGACGGCGCGGATCGCGACCTCCGCGGAGGCGATCAGGGCGACCTCGTCCGACTCGGCGTAGAGCAACGGCTTGAGCGCGAATGGGTCGCGGGCGACGCCGATGCCGTCCGGCGTCGAGATCAGGTAGGCGAAGGTGCCGTCGAGGTCGGCGACCGACGCCCGCAGCGCATCCTCCAGGCTCCCGCCGCGCGCCAGCTTGTCGGCGATGTAGACCGCGAT
>DASXOR010000170.1:0-7446 GCA_036494095.1 Gaiellales bacterium
GCCGGCCCGGCTCGCGCCCGCAGATGGCGCACCAGCTACCCGAGGCCGAGAAGGTCGCGCGCAGCGACTACGTGTACGAGAACACGGGCACGCTGGACGACCTCGACCGGTTCGTCGCCGGGCTCGCGGAGCAGCTGCTGCAATGATCAGGCGGGCCCTCGTCGGGTTGGCGGCGGTCGTGGTCGTTGCGGGGGCGGGGTACACCTACCTGCAGCACACGCAGCCGGACTGGTGGGTGCGCCTGCGCCATCCGCTCGCCTACCGCACCGACATCGTCGGCTACTCGCGGATCTACCATCTCGACCCCGCGCTGGTGGCCGCGGTCATCTACGAGGAGTCGCGGTTTCGGCCCGACACCCGCTCGAGCGCCGGGGCGATCGGGCTCATGCAGCTCCTGCCGTCGACCGCCCGCGGCATCGCCGTACACACAGGGGGCAAGCACTTCCGGATCCCACAGGACCTGTACGTCCCCGACCTGAACCTGCGCTACGGCTGCTGGTACCTGGGTCACCTGGAGCGCAAGTACGCCGGTCGCCGCGACGCGACCGACCTCGCCCTCGCGGCCTACAACGCCGGCCAGGCCAACGTCGACAACTGGATCGCGCACACGCCCACGGGTCAGACCGTGCACCTGCGCTTCACGGCGACGCGCGACTATGTGGCGGACGTTCGCGCCACCCAGGCCCTGTACCGCCGCGCCTACGACCTGAAGTGAATACCGGTGAATACTGGTGCCTGGCACCGCATGCGGTACCAGGCACCTGCCTTACCCACCAAGCCGCGCGAGCATGATCGAGAGCAGGCCCTCCCGCAGCCGCGGGAGCCGGCCGAGCACGGGCACCAGATAGCCGAACACCGGCCCGCGTCCGCGCGGCAGTCGCAGCGTCTCGAGCGCGGCGACGTGGTCAAGGCCGCGGATGAAGCGGCGCTCGTGCGCATCGATGCCCCACTTCCACTGTGGCGGCGTGTAGCCGCCCGCGCCTCCGAGTCGTCCCTGCATGCTGCGCTCGCTGAGCCGCCGCGATACGGCGTCGAAGACCAGGGCTCCTGCCGGAATCCGGCTGGCACAGGTTCCGAGCAGGCCGTGCACGTCGGCCGGCGCGAGATACATCAGGAGGCCCTGCGCCGTGACCAGCACGCCGGCGCTCGTGTCCACCTCGTCGAGCCAGCGGGCGTCGAGCGCCGAGCCGGCCAGGAGCCGCCCCCGCGGCGGCTCGGGGAGCAGCTCGCGCCGCAGCGCGATCGTCTCCGGCAGGTCGACCGTGAGCCAGCGCACGCGGCCGTTGTCGACCCGCCAGAATTGGGTCTCGAGCCCCTCCCCGAGCGCGACGACCGTGGCGTCGGGACGGTCCGCGAGGAAGCGCACGACCTGGCGGTCGAAGCACGCCGCGCGCAGGGCCTGCCACTGGGCTCGCAGGGCTCCGGCCGGGCCGAACCGCGACTCGAACGGGAAGTCGATCCTGGCAAGGAGCTCGACCGCCTTCGGATCGGGCAGCACCGTGTCGGTCCGGCCGGCCTCGGTTGCGCGGTGGTAGAGCGTCCACAGGAGCGTCTCGGGGACGCCCTCGAGCTCGACGGAAACCCGGCCCTCCCGATTCACGGAACGTCACACCGCCACGCCGGACAACACCACACGCCCGAGCATCTTCCCCGTTCGCCGGACGCGGAACCGGCTGGTTTCCATCGCCGCCCGCAGCTCGACTACCGATACGGGGTGCAGGCGGCGCGTCCGGGTGCGCAGGCCGTCGGCGTCCTCGACCTGGAGCGTGTAGTCGATCGCGCCGTCGGAGCGGTTCACGAACAGCGCCGTGACCCGGCAGACGGGGTCGTCCCGCCACACGGCCGACTTCAGGGCCGTGAAGTCGCGGACGGCGATCATGGTCGCGCCCCCGAGGCGGACGCAGCGGCGCATCTCCCCGACGGCGGCGGCGAGATCGGCCGCCGGCAGCGACGGCAGGCCGTCGCCGATCGAGATCGCGGCATCGACGCTCCGCTGCACGACATCGAACAGACCGCGGACGTCGGCGACCGCGAAGTCGACATCGGGCAGGCGCTCACGTGCGCGATCGACCAGGGCGGGCGAGCCGTCGGCGCCGATCACGTTCCAGCCCAGGCGGAGGGCAGCGTCGCAGGCCATCCCGGTGCCGCAGGTGGCATCCAGGAGGGTGCCGCGCGGGGTTGGCAGATGCGCGTACATGATCGACATCACCCGTTCCGTGACCGCATCCCAGTCGGCGAAGACGAGATCCTGGTCGGCCGCCATGCGCACCTCGTCGGCGCTCATCCGAACCTCTCCGCGACCTGTGCGAGCGACTTGCGCACGGCACCGGTGAGGCGCGGGCGCAGGGTGAACGGCTCGAGCGCCCGGGCGGGGCCGCGCACCTGATACTCGAGCCGCAGCGTCACCGTGCAGCCGCCCCCGGCGGGTGTGACCACGAGCGTCTGGGTGAAGGCCGAGAATGGCATCCCCACGCCGTCGACGAGCCGCAGCAGCGATCGCCGGGGCGCGTCGAGCTCGGCGTACTCGCCCACCCACGACGGCGCCGTGCGCCGGCCGCGCAGGTGCAGCCGGGCCCCGGCGGCCGGGGCGTCGCCCTCGAGGCGGGCCAGGTCCACCATCGCATCCCACTCCGGACGGCGCTCGGGCGCGTGCAGAAACGCGAACACCTCCGCCGGCGCGGCGGCGACCGCGACGGACTGCTCCACCACGACGCTCACCGTCCGACGATACACGCCCAGGCCGACCAGGGCGCGCGGGGGCACGCGCGGCGCTGGTACAGTCGCCGCCGTGGAGGCGATCTCGATCCTGACGCCCGACGACGTTGAGGCGGTGCACGAGCGTGCGATGACGATCCTCGAAGAGATCGGCACCGACGTTCGCCACGACGGCGCCCTCGAGCTTCTGCGTTCGCTCGGGCAGGACGTCGACGGCGAGCGCGTCCGCTGGGATCGCGAGTTCGTGATGGAGATGGTGGCGGGCGCGCCGGCGACGTTCACGCTCGAGCCGCGCAACCCGGAGCGGGCGGTCACGATCGGCAGCGGCCGGCCGGTGCTGGCGCCCGTCGGCGGCTCGCCGTTCTGCTCCGACCTGGAGCGCGGCCGCCGCGAGGGAGCGATCGCCGACCACGTCGAGCTGGTCAAGATCGCGCACACGGCACAGCTTCTGACCTGCCAGCAGAGCGGCACCGTCGAGGCCGGCGACCTGAGCGAGCACAGCCGCCACCTGGATATGGACTACTCGATCATCCGCTGGTCGGACAAGCCTTACGTCTGCTACGGCACGTCGGGGCCGAAGGCGCGCGACGCCGTCGAGCTGGCCGCGATCGCCTGCGGGGGGCGGGCACGGATCGAGCGCACGCCGGCGATCATGGGCGTCGTCAATCCGAACAGCCCGCTCGTCTGGGACTTCCTGATGGTGGACGCCCTCACCGAGTGGGCGCAGGCGAACCAGCCTGTGATCGTCACGCCGTTCCTGCTCGCCGGCGCGACTGCGCCCGTGAGCGTGGCCGGTGGCCTGGCGCTGCAAGTGGCCGAGGCGCTGACGGGGATCGCGCTCGTGCAGGCGATCCGGCCGGGCGCGCCGTGCCTCTTCGGCTCGTTCTTCACGGCCGTCGACATGCGCACCGGCGGCCCGGCGTTCGGCACTCCGGAGTCGGTCGTCGGCACGCTCGCGGGCGGCCAGCTCGCCCGCCGCTACGGCGTGCCGTATCGCGGTGGCGGAGGGCTGTGCTCGTCCAACGCGCTCGACGCCCAGGCGGCGGCCGAGACGATGAACACGCTGTGGGCGACGATGCTCGCGCCGGCCGACTTCGTCCTGCATGCGGCCGGCTGGCTGGAGGGCGGCCTCACGGCGTGCTACGAGAAGGTCGCGCTCGACCTCGAGCTTCTGCGCATGTTCGACGTCCTCGCCGAGCCGGTCGCACTCGGCGACGAGGAGTTCGCACTGGACGCCATCAGGAGCGAGGGTCCCGGCGGCATGTTCCTCGCCGCCGACCACACCCTTGCGCACTTTCGCGACTGGGTGTTCATGAGCCCGCTCTTCCGCTCCCAGTCCTACGTCACCTGGGAGAAGCAGGGATCGGTCACGTCCGACCGGGCGGCGACCGCCGAGTGGAAGCGCCTGCTCGCAGGGTGGGAGGATCCCGGGATCGACCCGGCTCTCGACGAGGAGCTCTGCGAGCACATCGCCCGCCGCAAGGCGACGCTCGATGCCGACTGATGCGGCTGCCCCGCCACGACATCCTGTTCGAGCCCGTGCAGATCGGGCCAAAGACGCTGCGCAACCGCTTCTACCAGGTGCCGCACTGCACGGGCTTCGGCGTCGAGAAGCCGTGGACGCAGGCGGCGTTTCGGGGGATGAAGGCCGAGGGCGGCTGGGCGGCGGTGTGCACCGAGTACTGCTCGATCAGCGCGGAGACCGATGAGTCGCCGTACGTGTCGGCGCGCCTCTGGGACGACGAGGACGCGCGCGCCCTGCGACTGATGACCGATGAGGCGCACCGCCACGGCGCGCTCGCCGGTGTCGAGCTCTGGCACGGCGGCCTCTACGCCGAGGCGCGCGAGTCGCGGCTGCCGCCGCTGGCGCCCTCCCAGCTCTCGAGCGACTTCGACGGCATCACGGTGCCGCGCGTCATGGCGATCGCCGACATCCGCCGCGTGCAGGAGGAGTGGGTGGCCGCCGCCCGCCGGGCGCGCGCCGCCGGCTTCGACATCGTGTACGTCTACGGCTCGCACACGTACCTGCCCACGCAGTTCCTCTCGCCGGTCTACAACCGCCGCACGGACGCCTACGGCGGCTCGTTCCCCAACCGGGCCCGGTTCTGGCTCGAGGCGATCGAGCTCGTGCGCGACGCGGTGGGGGACGACTGCGCGATCGCGGTGCGCATCGCCGCAGACACCCTGGAGGGCTCAGGCGTCGAGCTCGCGGAGGGCCTCGAGTTCATCCGCCGCGCCGATCCGCTGGTCGACCTGTGGGACGTCACCATCGGCGCGCTCTCGGGCTGGGAGCGGGTCGACAGCGGGCCGTCGCGGTTCTTCGAGCAGGGCTACCAGCTCGAGTGGTCGGGTCAGGCCAGGCAGGCGACCGCCAAGCCGATCGTCGTCGTCGGCCGGTTCACCGACCCCGACCGGATGGCCGAGGTCGTGCGAAGCGGGGCCGCCGACCTGATCGGCGCCGCCCGCCCGTCGATCTCCGACCCGTTCCTGCCGAGCAAGATCGAGCAGGGCCGCTACGACGAGATCCGCGAGTGCATCGGCTGCAACGCCTGCTACTCGCGCTCGATCTGGGGCCGCCACCTGGGCTGCACGCAGAACGCGACCGCGGGTGAGGAGCACCGCCGCGGCTGGCACCCGGAGCGGTTCGAGCGCGCTCGCAACGCCGATCGCAGCGCCCTCGTGATCGGTGCAGGCCCGGCCGGCATGGAGTGCGCGATCGTGCTCGCCAAGCGCGGCCTCGAGCCTGTGCACCTGGTCGACGCCGGGGACGATCTGGGCGGCTGCATGCGCTGGGTGACGCGGCTGCCGGGCCTCGGCGAGTGGGGCCGGGTCGTGGACTACCGCCGCGTCCAGATCGAGCGCCTCCCGAACCTCGAGTTCGTCTCGGCCACGCGGCTGGACGCCGCCGCGGTGCGCGGCTACGGAGGCGATCTGGTGGTCGTGGCGACCGGGGCGCACTGGTCGGCCGACGGCCTCTCCGGCATCACCCGGACGATCATCCCGGGGGCGGGGGAGGGTCAGGCCCACGTCCTCACCCCAGAGCAGGTGATGGTGGACGGCGCGCGCCCGCCCGGTCCGCGGGTGTGTGTCGTCGACTACGAGGGCTACTTCACGGGCGCAGGCATCGCCGAGGTGCTGCGCGCGGAGGGGCACGAGGTGGCGCTGCTCACCTGCTTCGGCCTGGTCGCGCACTACTGCGACCAGACGCTCGAGGGGGTGCGGCTGCGTCGGCGCCTGCACGACATGGGCGTGGCCGCCCACCGCGGCGCGACGGTGGTGTCGATCGACCCGGAGGGGGTGACGGCGGCAGATGAGTTCGGCGCGCAGTTCCGGGTCGAGGCCGACGGTGTCGTCCTGGTCACGCAGCGCCTCTCCGACGACGGCCTCTTCCGCGCCCTCGCGGACGACGCCGACGCGCTCGCCACGGCCGGGGTCGAGGCCGTGCACGCGATCGGCGACTGCGTCGCCCCCCGCCTGATCGCCGACGCGATCTTCGACGGCCACCGGCTGGGCCGCGAGATCGACTCGCCCGACCCGTCGCGCCCGCTGCCCTACCTCCGCGAGCGCCCCCTGGTGTGAATAGCCGGTGCCAGGCACCTTTATGCGCCGGGCATGTCACCGGGGAGCAGCGAGTACATGACCAGGTCGACGCGGGCGTCGCGCTGCTCGGCCCACGACCGCAGCACCGCCTCACGGGTGTAGCCGGCCTTCTCGGCCACCCGTTGCGAGGCCGGGTTGTCGACGTGCGTCGTGAGCTGCATTCGGGCGATTGGGAGGGTGGCCAGGGCCCACTGCGAGAGCAGCCGCAGGGCGGCGGTCGCGAGGCCCCGGCCGCGGGCCCCCGCCGCCATGTGATATCCCGTCTCGGCGATGCCGCGGCCGTGCAGGACGCGCACGCCGATCGCTCCCAGCGGCACGTCGCCGGGCGGCTCGACGACGGCGAAGGCCGCCCCGTCGCCGGCCCGCAGCCGCGCCGGCTGGAGCGCGAGCCAGAAGCGGGCCGAGTCCTCGTCGTAGGGGTCGGGCACGCTCGTGAAACGGATCGTGTCGGGATCGCGCGACATCGCCACGATCGCGGGGATGTCGGCGTCCCGCCACTGCCGCAGCCCCACCCGCCCGCCGCGCAGCAGCGGGGGGAGCACGATCGGCGGGCTCACGGGTCGCCCGGCAGGCGCGAGTACATGACCAGGTCGACCCGGCGGCCGCGGTTGTCGGCCCACGCGCGGAGGACGCCCTCGCGCTGGAACCCGGCCCGCTCGGCAACCCGCTGCGAGGCCGGGTTGTCGACGTTCGTCGTCAACTGCATCCGCGCCGGGCGCCACTCCCGCAGCATCCAGCCCGCCAGCAGCCGCACCGCCGCCGTGGCGATGCCGCGACCGCGCGCCGCCCGAGCGACCAGGTAGCCGAGCTCGACGACATCGCGGTCGTCGGCGTCGACCCGGGCGCCGATGCTGCCGACCGGACCGCCGCCCCGATCGTGAATCGCCAGCGAGAGCTCCTCGCCGGCCTGCATGCGGCCCAGGTCGGCGCCGAGCCACGCCCGCCCATCCGCGGCGGTGTAGGGGGCGGGCAGCGGCGTGAACCGGGCGACGTCCGGGTCGTCGCAGATCGCCACCAACGCCTCGAGGTCGCCTGCGACCCACGGCCGCAGCACGATCGCGCCGTCGGTGAGCGGCGGGCTGGGGTAGCGGATCGGCATCGGCGCGGGCACGGTGAGCGATCGTACAGGGG
>DASXOR010000171.1:0-5163 GCA_036494095.1 Gaiellales bacterium
GCGGCGCCGCCTTGATGAACTGCGGCCGGTTGCCGACCACCGAGACGACCTTCATGGCCCGCCAGCCTACCGGCGGGGCGGGAGGTCAGGTCCCGAGCAGCGCCTGCAGCACCTGGGCTATCGGCCCGCTGCCGACCTTGCCGGCGTGCTGCCAGGCAACCCGGCCGCGCTGGTCGATGACGACGGTGGTCGGCTTGCCGGGGATGCCGTAGCGGTAGGCGAGATCGTCGTTCGGCTCGAACACGATCGGCCAGCTCCAGTGGTACTGGCTGGCGAAGGCCTCCGCGCCGGGCCGCTTGTCGTCGATCGAGATGCCGAGCAGCTGCACGCGCGAGCCGAACTCGCGCGCGAGCTTCGTCATGCCGGGTGCCTCCTGGCGGCAGGGCGCGCACCAGCTCGCGAAGAAGTTGAGCACCACGGGCTTGCCGGCGTAGGCGTGCAGGCTGACGTCGGTGCCGGTGAGCGTTGTGCCGGCAAATGCGGGTGCGGGCTGTCTGGCGGCCGCGCTGATGGGCGCCGCCGTCCGCGCGTCGAGCAGCGAGGCGTGCATGCGCCCGTACACGACCACACCGATCACGGCGGCTGTCGCCGCGACCAGGGCGATGCTCAAGAGCAGCCTGCGCACGGCCACATGCTACGCCCGGGCGGCGTCGCTAGTCGAGGCCGAGGGCGGCGTCGAGCCGTCGGGCCACCGCCGCCACCAGCGCCGCGGTCTGCTCGAGGTCGCTCAGGTCGACGATCTCGTTCGGCGAGTGCATGTAGCGGTTGGGGACGCTGACGACTCCCACCGGGATCCCGGCCCGGGTGAGCTTGACCGCGTCGGCGTCGGTCCAGGTCGATCCGGCCGAGGCACCGAACTGGTGCGGGATGCCCTCCTGTTCGGCCACCTCGCCGATCAGCTCGAACATCGCCGGGTGCACGCCGGAGCCGCGCTCGATCACGGGGCCCTTGCCCAGGGCGATCTCGCCCACCTTGCGCTTGGGCACGTTCGGCTGGTCGGACGTGTGGGTGACGTCGATGACGATGGCCGCGTCGGGGTCGAGGCCGAAGGCGGTCGTGTAGGCGCCGGCGAAGCTCGTCTCCTCCGAGACGGACGCCACCCCCACGAGCTCCCACGTTCCGGGCTTTTCGGCGTAGAGGCGGGCCGACTCGGCCGCGACGAAGGCGCCGGCGCGGTTGTCCACCGCCCGGCTGGCGAGCCGGCCTCCGCGCAGGTCGACGATCGGCTGCTCGACGACGGCCAGGTCGCCGGTGCGAACCACCGAGCGGGCCTCGGCCCCGTCGGCTGCGCCGATGTCGATCCACAGGTGGTCGAGGCGCAGCTGCTTGTCCTTGTCCTCGGGCTCGGCCAGGTGCGGCGCCTTCTGGCCGACGACGCCGACGATGGGGCCGTCCTTCGCCAGGATCCGGATCCGCTGGGCGACGACCACCGAGGGCGTCCAGCCGCCCACCCCGGCGAACCACAGGTAGCCCTCGTCGTCGATGTGGGTGACGACGAAGCCGATCTCGTCGATGTGGCCCATGACGACGACGGAGCGCGGCCCGGTGGAGTTCACCGCCGCGTAGGCCGAACCGAGCGCGTCGCCGCGCACCTCGGCGAAGCCCGCCGCGTAGTCGCGCCAGACGCGCGCGGCCAGGCGCTCGTCGCCGGCGGGGCCGGCCGCGGCCAGGAGCTCGCGGAAGAAGCTATCGGATGCTGCCCTCATCGGCGCGAAAGGGTAGCGGTTCTGGCGGCGGCGCGTTGGTAGACTGGCCGACCCGGGGCCGTTAGCTCAGCTGGTAGAGCAGGGGACTCTTAATCCCAAGGTCGAAGGTTCGATCCCTTCACGGCCCATCGCGGTGGTTCCGTCCGTGCCCCGCGGAACGGCGATCCTTGCGATTCGCAATAATGGCCGCGTGGCGCTGCAACGGATGGACAACGTCGGCATCGTGGTGGAATCGCTTGATGCCGCGATCCCGTTTTTCGCCGAGCTGGGCCTCGAGCTCGAAGGGCGGGCCATGATCGACGGAGACTGGTCAGGGCGTGTCACTGGACTGCGCGGCCAGCGCGTCGAGGTCGCCATGATGCGTATGCCGGACGGCCACGGCGGGATCGAACTCTCGCGCTTTCTCACGCCGCCTGCGATCGCGGATCACCGGAACGCCCCGGTAAACGCCCTCGGCTATCTGCGCGTCATGTTCGCCGTGGACAACCTCGACGAGACGCTGGCCCGGCTCCGCGAGCACGGCGCGCAGCTCGTCGACGAAGTGGTCCAGTACGAGGACGTGTATCGGCTCTGCTACGTCCGAGGCCCCGAGGGCATTCTCATCGGGCTGGCCGAGCAGGTCGGCTGACGTCCCGCGGGTGGGTGCGGTCAGAGGTGGAAGGCTCGGCCGAGGCCGGAGAAGACGCGCGCGGCGCCGAGATAGCGGCGGATGCCCAGCAGATGCTCGGACGCGCGCAGGAGCGAGTAGTGGTTCAGGTTCCGGCTGCTGCGCGCGCCCGCGGGCGTGTAGGGGCTGACGACGACGAGCGGCACCTGGTTGTCGCCTGAGCCTTCATCCCACACCAGGAGGATGGCGGTGTGGCCGGCCTGGTAGGCCCGGCTTCGGCGCATCATCCGGATCCACTGTGACGTCCACCGGTCGCCGGTCGCGACCGAGCAATCGTGCATGTCGTTGCACAGGTTCGGTGTCACGAACATGTAGGCGGGGGCGTGGCCGCCGTTCAACGCGGCGTGCAGACGCCCGCCGCCGAGCGACCCGAGCCGGCGCACGTGCGTGCGGCAGATCGACCGCACCTTCAGGTAGTAGACGGCGGGGACGTGCCGGGCGGCGTACAGGCCGCCGGTGCCCGTCGCGCACGCGGTCGGCATCGACTCGGCGTAGCTTCGCCAGCCGAGCTGGTGAGCGGTCACCTGCGAGAAGATGCTCTTGCCGCGGATCGGGCACTCGCTCGGGGTGCAGTCGCTCGTCTGGCCGTGCGTCGAGCCACTGGTCAGCGCCAGATAGTTGGGAAGACTTGGATGGGTGATGGCGTGGTAGTTCGTCGCCAGGCCGCAGCGGCGTGCGAGCGCGGTGATGTACGGCGCGTGGCCGATGATCTCGGAGGAGGAGCGGTTCTCCATCAGGACGACGATCACGTGGCGTACGACCGGCCGCTGGTGGGCGCGCGAGCCGCAGGATGCGGACGCACTGGCCGAGGCGACGCCGGAGGTCGTCGTCGCGACGGCGACGGCTGCCAGCAGCGACAGCACCGCGAGAGCTCGCTTCACAGGTCGAAAGTAGCCCACCTGCATTACCGGATGCTTACCCCGCCACGACCACGCGCACCCGCCCAGGCGCAGAGGTATGAGGTGGCCGGCCGGCGCTGTTGTGGGCTTGCGACCGGCCACCCCTGACGTCCAGACGGCGGCGGCGTCCAGGCACGACCAAATGACTGATGACACCGCCGCTCAACACGACGCTGCAACCGCAACGTTGGCGCCAGATGAGAACTGGGCCGGCCTTCCAGCGAGCCGTGCTCAGGACGCACCGGGACTCTTCGCCGTGACGACGGTCACCTCGCGATCGGGAAGACGACGAGTGCGGCGCACGTCGAGTGAAAGGCAGGCGGCCGGCGGCCGCATACCTGAAAGACATGGCCAATCGACGCGAAGGAGACGACGAATGCAGCTATACGCAATCCTGCGACGGAGTGGTTGGAGCTCGGCGGACGAGCTCCAGGAGGCGGCCGCCCGTTCGACGCGGGTCGGCAACGAGGAGATGCCCGACGACGTGCGCTGGATCCGGAGCTACGTGCTCGACGAGGGCGGCGGATCCGTCGGCACCATCTGCATCTACCAGGGCACGAGCCCCGATGCGATCCGCGAGCACGCTTCGCGGGCCGACCTGCCCGCCGACGAGGTGATCGCGATCGCCGACACGGTCGTCGTGCGCCCCGATCCGACCCCCACGACCGCCTGACCTCCCGACGAGCGCCCGCCCCCGGCAACCGCGCGGGGGCGGGCGCCGCGGAAGTTTGGAGGCTCGGATCGCCCACCACACGTGGTCTCCACGATGGCGCAGGGTCAGCGACCGGGACTGACCGAGCCGATCCGGCTGCACGTGGCGTCCAAGCGCTACCTGTGCGCGGTCGACCCCGCCTACCTGGACGAGCTCTCGCCCGCCTAGCGCAACAGCCTGGCGCCGCAGGGCGGGCCGCTCTTGACCGCCGAGGCGGAGGAGTTCCGGCGCGGCGCCACGCGCAGGACGCGGTGCGACTGCGCCGCTACGACGACCTGGCGAAGGTGCCGGGGCCGGCCACGCCGCCGCTCGAGCACTACCGCGGCGTGCTCGCAGCGGTCATGCGGGGCTGATCCCGGCCGCCCGAGGCCTTCATCCGCGGCCGGGCACGCCGAACACCTGAAGGTGGTCTCGATCGTCTCCCAGAACCCGGTGCTCCTCCTCTTCGGAGTGTGCGCGGTCGGGTTCGTGGTCGGCCGCGTCACGATCCGGGGGTTCTCGCTGGGCGTGGCAGCGGTGCTCTTCGTGGGCATCGGGGCCGGCGCGGTCAGCGCTCAGTGGGTGGTACCCGAGGAGATCTGGGTGCTCGGCCTGGTCACGTTCGTCTACACGACCGGCCTCGCGTCGGGCCCGAGCTTCGTCGCCGCCATGCGCCGCCGTGGTGTGCCCGCAAACGTGGGCGCGGTGGCGGCCGTCGGTCTGGCCGGAGCCGCCGTCGTCGTGGCGGTGGGGATCATCCACGTCACCGGTGGGGTGGGAAGCGGCATCTTCGCCGGAGCGGTCACGAGCACGCCGGCGCTCGGGGCGGCGATCGGCTATCTGCAGCAGCACTCGAGCGCGGCGGTCTTCGCCAGGACGGGCGCCGACCCGATCGTCGGCTATTCGCTGTGCTACCCGCTCGGCGTGCTCATCCCACTCGTGTCGGCGCACGTCATCCTGAAGCGCGGCCGCTCCCCGCGCCGCCCGAAGCTGGTCGAGCACACCGCCCGCATCGAGGATGTCGAGAACGTGACGGTCGCCGAGCTCGCGGCCGAGCTCGAGAACCGGGTCGCGTTCGGCCGGGTGCTCCACGACGGCACCGTGCAGGCCGCCGAGCCGGGCCTCTCCGTGCACCGCGGCGACCTGGTGACGGTGGTGGGGACGGAGCAGGACGTAGCGACGGCGGTGAGCCTCGGGGGC
>DASXOR010000172.1:0-22870 GCA_036494095.1 Gaiellales bacterium
CGGGGCACCGTCCGACACCGCCCAGACGAAGCCTTCGCGGCGCTCGAGCCCGGTCGGATCGAGGCCGTGCTTACGGGCGAACCCGGCGAGGGCCTGGTCGGGCGCGTCTTCGCGGGGGCCGCGCACCTCGGAGCGCTCCGCCGGGCGCTCGCCCGGGAGACCGAGGGCGATGGCGGCCAGCCGCCTGGGAGCGACGTGGACGCGGCACTCGGCGGCCTGGATGCCCGCCCGGGCGAGCTCCGCCTCGAGCAAGCCCGGAAGCTGCGCCTGGGCCTGTCCGCAGGCGGCCGCGGGCAGCTCCTCGCACCCGATCTCGACCAGCAGGTCAGGCACCGGCGGCCTCGACGTCGAGGTAGGTGCGGGCAACGGCCTGGGCGAGCCGGCGCATGCGCAGGATGTAGCCGGCCCGATCGGTGACGGCGATCGCGCGGCGGGCGTCGAGCAGGTTGAACGCGTGCGAGCATTTGAGCACGTGGTCGTAGGCCGGGAGCGGCAGCCGGGCGTCGATGCAGCGCATCGCCTCGGCCTCGAAGTCGTCGAAGTGGCGCGCGTGCACGGCCGTATCGGCCACCTCGTAGTTGTACGTGGACATCTGGCGCTCGTTCTGGAAGAAGACGTCGCCCCATCGCACATGCGGCGACCACAGCATGTCGTGGGCGCGGCGCACGCCCTGCAGGTACATGCCGATCCGCTCGAGGCCGTAGGCCAGCTCGACCGAGATCGGGTCGAGATCGAACCCGCCGGCCTGCTGGAAGTAGGTGAACTGGGTGATCTCCATCCCGTCCATCCACACCTCCCAGCCCAGGCCGGACGCGCCCAGAGACGGGTTCTCCCAGTTGTCCTCGACGAAGCGGACGTCGTGGCGGGGGACGTCGATCCCGATCGCCTGCAACGACGCCAGGTACAGGTCCTGGACGTCGGCCGGGGCCGGCTTCAGGATGACCTGGTACTGGTAGAACTGCTGGAACCGGAACGGGCTCTCGCCGTAGCGGCCGTCGTCGGGGCGGATCGAGGGCTCGACGTAGCCGGTGCGCCACGGCTTCGGGCCGAGCACGCGCAGGAAGGTGGCGGGGTTGGACGTGCCCGCGCCGACCTCGGTGTGGTACGGCTGCATGATCGTGCAGCCCTGCTCCTCCCAGTAGGCCTGGAGCGCCGAGATCATGCCCTGGAAGGTGTGCGCCATCGCGGCCGCAAGCTATCAGGCCGGCACCGCCGCCCGGGCCCGTTCAGGCGTGCAGCGTGCGCATGCGAAAGCCGCCGTGGTGGGCGTAGGTCGCCTCGACCACTCGCACCGCATCGTCGGCCGCCGCAGGGTCGAGCCGGCCGGGCCGCAGCGGCCGCTCGATCAGCGTCTCGATCGTCTCCAGGCTGCCCGGCCGCAGGCGAAACCACTCCGGTCCGCCGGAGCACGGCTCGCACACCGCGCCCCCCGCCGTCGGCGAGTACCCCACCAGCGGGCCGTCCGTGCCGCAGGCCGCACAGGACACGAGGTGCGGCAGGTAGCCGGCCAGCAGCAGGAGCTTGAGCTGAAAGCCGACCGCGAGCGAGTCGGCCGCGGGGCTGCCGGAGTCGGGCACCGGGCCGTCGAGGAGCTCCAGGAAGCGCACGAGGCCGTCGAAGACGCGCGGCTGCGGATCCGGCTCCGGGTGCAGCTTGAGCACCGCCTCGGCCCCGATCAGGGCGACGCTCAGCGTGTAGGGGCGCTCGCGGACCGCGGCGTGGGCCGACACGATGTCGGCGCCCGAGACCGTGTGCAGCTCGCCACGGCCCTCGTGCAGCATGAGCGCGGCGCGCGTGAGCGGCTCAAGGCGCCCGCCGAACCGCGACGTCGTCTTGCGCACGCCCTTCGCGATCGCGTTCACACGGCCGCGCTCCGCGGTGTACAGATGCAGGATGCGGTCGGCCTCGCCGAAGCGCATCGAGCGCAGCACGATCGCGTCGGCGCGGTAGGTGCGTCCCATGCGGCCAGTGTAGGAGCGGCGTCGGTCAATTGGCATCCGCTGTGGGTGCCAAGTGGCCGTGGGCAGGCTTACCTCATCCCGCCGGCAGCTGCGCCTTCGCGCGCGTGGGCGCGTGAACGCCGATCGAGGGGCTCGGCGATCGCGGCCGGGGCGGCGCGAGCGGCGCCCAGGGGTGAAGAGGAATACCGGCGCCGTGTAGGCATCGAAGAAGCGCTCCACGTGCCCGCGCTCCTCAAAGCAGTACTCGAAGGCCACGAGGTCGTAGCCCGCGCGGACGTAGTTCGCGGCGATTGTGGCGCCGTTCTCACACCCGGGGCCATGCGGGACGGCCCCCGGCTGGCGAGTGACGATGAACCCGGCGAGGGCATCGCCCTCGATAGAGGCGCCGTTCGCCGCCCGAGCCGCGCGCAGCCGCCCGACCGTGGTCTTGCCGACCCCGGCCGGGCCGTCCAGGATCACGACGCGCTGTGGCGGCGCTGCCGGTTCCACCGGCGCAACCCACCGGCTGGGACGGCCGGCGGTCGACGCGGTTTTGGCCAATTGACGTGCGCTGCGGATGCCAATTGACGGGACCGGTGCCCCTGTCCCGGCCCGCTATCGTCGGGCGAGTGCCGGAGATCACCATCCGCCCCGTCCTCGCGGCCGAGTTCACCGCGCTCGCCGTGCTGACCGTCGCCGCCTACAGCGCGGTGCCGGGCGGCTCGACGTCGGCGGGCTACGAGGTGACGCTCCGCGACGTCGCCACGCGTGCCCGGGACGCCGACGTGCTGGTGGCGGTCGACGCGGACGGCACGTTGCTCGGCGGCATCACGTACGTGTCCGGCCCCGGCCCGTATGCCGAGTTCAGCGGCGCCGACGAGGCCGGCATACGGATGCTGGCAGTGGCGCCGGCGGCCCAGAGGCTCGGCGTGGGCCGGGGGCTCGTGCGCGAGTGCGTCGCGCGCGCGGAAGCGACGGGCCGGGCGCGGATCGTCCTGCACACGACCGCCGCGATGACCGCCGCGCAGTCGCTCTACGAAGCGCTCGGCTTCGTCCGCGCCCCCGGGCGCGACGCCCGATCGTCGCCCCGCACCCACCTGATCGCCTACGTGCTCGACCTCCGAACCGCCACCCGGTAGCGCCCCGGTGGATGTCACAGCGGCCCTCGGATATGGCATAGAACACCTCAGATGGCCCTCAATTCGGATGACCGCGACAGCGCCGGCGCGTTTACGTGCCTGTACGACGCTGAGGCGGCCGGACTGCTTGCATTCTTCGCCCGCCGCACGTTCGACGCGAACGTGGCGGCCGAACTGACCGCCGAGACGTGGGCCGCGGCGTATGCCGCGTGGGCACGCTTCCGCGAGCGCGGCGCCGGCCCCGCGCCCTGGCTGTATGCGATCGCGCGGCGGAAGCTCGCCCGCTACTACCGCACCGGCCGGGTCGATGCGAAGGCACGCAGACGGCTGGGGCTACCCGACGTTGCATTGTCGGGCCGTGATCTCGAGCGCGTTGAGGAGCTGATCGATTTCGAGCGGCTCGGGCGTGCCGTCGCCCGCGGCCTCGCGGGCTTGTCGGTGCGTGAGCGCGACGCCGTGACGCTCCGGGTCGTGGAGGAGCGCGAGTACGCCGACGTGGCGGCGCTCCTACGCTGCAGCGAGGAGGCCGCGCGGGCGCGGGTGAGCAGGGCGCTTCGCCACTTGGCCCTCGCCCTCGAACGAGACGGAGCTCTCGGATGAGCACCGGCTATGACTTCCTCGATGCGCTGCGTGGGCAGCTGACGGCGCTGCCCCCGGCCGAGCGGGGGCAGACGCGCCGCCGACGCCGCTTGGTCACTGCCGCAGGTGCCGCCGCGCTCGCTGCTCTCGCCGTCGTCGCCCTCCTCGCTCGCGGTGGCCAGGACGCCGTCCCGCCCGCCAACGCGGCCGGGTTCCTGGCCGATGCGGCCGACAGGGCGCTGGCGGCCCCCATTGGCCCGCTCCGGCCCGGCGAGTTCTACTACGAGAAGGTCCGGGGCACGAACGTCGGCACCGACGCTCCGGGCGGCATCGGCACAAGCGAGCAATGGACGAGCCGCACGAGCGGGAGAGTGCTCTGGGGTGGATACCCGCGCATGACGTTCCGGGCGGTCCCGGGTCACCCGCTCGCAACCCCGTTTGGCAGCCGGGTGCTCACATACGCCCAACTCCTGGCGCTGCCAACCGATCCCGAGCGGCTCGCCAGGCTCATCCGCAACGTCAGCGGGCCGCCCGGCCCGGTGGGGCCGCTCGTGGCGCGGTTCCGCACGATCGACCAGCTCCTCTCCCAGTCACCGTGGCCGATCCCGACGCCGTTGCGAGCGTCCATTCTGCGGGTCGCCGCCGCGATCCCCGGACTCACACTGAACCACGCGTCTGTTGACTGCGCAGGGCGTCGAGCGGTCGCCGTTACCCAGGTGAGCCGCAGCTACGGCGGGAACCGGAACGACCTCTCGTTGATGCGCGCCGAGATGCTCTTCGACCCGGCCACCGACGCATACCTCGGAGACCGCGAGACTGTCGTCGGACACGCGCGCCCGTTCGAGTGCGTCGCCCTGCTCAAGACCGGTGTCGTCAACTCGGACCACATCCGCCCATTAGACCCGCCTACACCGGCTCGGTGAGCTCCCGCACCTCGCCGTCGGGCAGTGCGGCGATCAGATCCTCGGTGCCGACCTCGAAGACGGCGTTCGGCGTCCCGGCGGCGCACCACACCGTCCCGAACCGGCGCAGCGAGGCGTCGACCAGCGTCCGCACCGGCGCCGGGTGGCCCAACGGTGGGACGCCGCCGATGGCGAAGCCGGTTGCCTCCCGCACCTGGTCGGGCGTCGCCCGGCGGACGCCGAGAGCAGCCGCGTCGACCCGGCGATCGCCCGCGCACAGCACGAGCACCGGACCGCGATCGTCGGTGAACACGAGCGACTTCACGATCTGACCGAGCTCGCATCCGGCCGTGGCGGCCGCCTCCTCGGCCGTCCGGCTCGACTGGGCATGCTCGACGACGGTGACGTCGAGGCCGGCGGCCGCCAGCCGGTCGGCTACGCGGACCGCAGTCGGGTGCAGCGTGGACATAGGTGGGTCCCCCTCTGGGCGACGCGGATCTTCTCGATGGGCGTCCCGCAGCGGAAGCAGGGCTCGCCGGTGCGGGCGTAGACGGCGAAGCGCTCCTGCATCCCGCCGCGCTCGCCGTCGACGTCACGATAGTCGCGGATGCTGGCGCCGCGGGAGTCGATCCCGCGCTCCAGGGCCTCGACGACGGCGGCGTGCAGCCGCTTCACCTCGGCCGCCGTCAGCCCGCCGCCCGGCCGCAGCGGATGGATGCGGGCCTGCCACAGCGCCTCGTCGGCGTAGATGTTGCCCACGCCGGCGACGATGCCCTGGTGCAGCAGGAGGGCCTTCACCGGCGCTTTGCGCCCGGCCAGGTCGGCCCGCAGCCGCCGTGGCGACCAGTCGGCCGAGAGCGGCTCGGGGCCGGCCCGCGGGCGCAGGTAGTCCTCGAGCTCGCCGGGCTCGATCAGGCGCATGGTGCCGAACCGGCGCTGGTCGCGGTAGACGAGCGTCGAGCCGTCGTCGAGGTCGAACACCGCCCTGACATGCGCGGGCGGCGGTTCCGCCGAGTCAGGCGGCCGGTGGTGGAACCAGCCCGTCATGCGCAGATGCGCGACGAGCGTGCGCCCGGTCGCGAGCTCGAACAGCAGATACTTGCCTCGTCGCCCGACGCCGGTAAAGCGCTCTCCGCCGAGCTCCAGGCTCACCTCGACCGGATCGAGCGGCGCCGTCAGCCGGCCGTCGCGGATGTCCGCACGGACGAGCGTGCGGCCCGTCAGGCGCGGCACGAGGCCGCGGCGGACGGTCTCGACCTCGGGCAGCTCGGGCATCGGCTCAGCTTAGACACGTGTTCCAGGCCACGTCCGCCGAATCGGCACCGAACCGATTACGGGATCGCTGCGAATGGGTGACGACGCGGCGCACGGGACGCCGCCGCCAGGGATGGGGAAAGGGGAAACCGAATGACGGATATCACAGCACGACCGGTGAACCGCGGCTCGCTGCTCCGCAACGCGGGCGCGGCGGGGGCGGGAGTGATGCTGGGCGGAGGGCTCCTCGGGGCGGCCACCGCGCAGGCGGCCGGCGGTGTGACGAAGGGTGACATCGACATCCTGATCGCCGCCGAGATCGCCGAGGCGCTGGCGGTCACGACGTACACGAACATCATCAACCGAGCGCCGTTCTTCAAGCGCCTGGCGCTCGACGACCAGGGCTATCTGAGGGCCGCCCGGAACGAGGAGATGTCCCACTACGCGCTCGAGAAGTCGGTCACCGGCAAGCCGAGCCCGTTCACGGCCTTCTACTACCCGCACGGCATGTTCAAGCACGCCCACACCACCCTGAACACGCTGGTCACCCTCGAGGACGCGTTCATCGCCGCCTACCTGGTCGGCGTGCGCAACTTCTCGAACTCCGACCTACGGGTCACCGCCGCCCGGATCATGGGCATCGAGAGCGACCATCGCACCCTCGCACGCGTCGTCGCACCGGGCGTCGCCAAGCGCGACGGCGGCCCGATCGAGACCGTCACCGGAGCGCAGGGCGTCGCCGAGTCGGTCGATCCGCCGAACAACAACGGCTACGAGCGCACGCTCAAGTGGACCAACATCAACCAGGCGGTCGCCGCCCTGCTGCCGTTTGCCGACAAGGCCGCGGCCGCGAAGGCCGGGTTCGACACGGACGAGGCGTTCCACTTCCACCCCTTCACGCCGCACCTGCCCAATCCGCTGGGCGCGTTCTTCGGCTTCGGAGGCTGATCGAGCCTCAAGTTGGGCACGCGGGTGCGTGACGAGACCCCCTCCGGCGTCACGCACTCGCGGCTCAGCCCTTGACTTCGATCACGATCGGCGGCGGCTCGAACGGGCCGTCGCCGATCTCGAAGCACGCCGCCACGGCTGCGGCATCCACGTCCCCTGCCGAGCGGGCGTGCACCGTCGCCAGCGGCCCGCCGCGCTCCACCCGCTCACCCGCCTTCGCATCCACCACGATGCCGACCGCGTGGTCGACCGAGTCCTCCTTGCGAGCGCGGCCGGCGCCGAGCCGCATCGCCGCCTCGCCGAGGCGAAGCGCATGGCACGAGCGCACCACGCCGTCGCACGGAGCGGGCACCGCGACGACCACCGGCGCCTGCGGCAGCGGCGCATCGGGATCTCCCCCCTGGGCCGCGATCCAGCCCCGGTAGGCCTCGTAGGCGGCCCCCGACGCGAGCGCCCGCTCGACCGCGCCGCGATCGCCCGTCATGATGGCCGCCGCATCGATGCACAGCGCCCTCAGGTCTGCGGGGCCGCGGCCCTGCAGGGCGTCCACCGCCTCGGCCACCTCGAGCGCGTTTCCCACCGCCCGCCCCAGCGGCTCGTCCATCCGGGTCAGCATGCACGTCGTCGGCAGCCCGGCCGCGGCGCCGAGCTCGATCATCGCCCCGGCCAGCTCGCGGGCATGCTCGAGGTCTGGCATGAACGCCCCTTCCCCCACCTTGACGTCGAGCACGAGCCGCGACGCGCCGGAGGCGACCTTCTTCGACATGATGCTCGTCGCGATCAGGGGGATGCTGTGCACGGTGGCGGTGACGTCGCGCAGCGCGTACATGCGCCGGTCGGCCGGCACGAGGTCGGCGGTCTGCCCGGCGACGGCGATCCCCACCCGCCGCACCTGGTCGATCAGGCGCTGCGGCTCGAGGTCGACCTCGAAGCCGGAGATCGACTCGAGCTTGTCCAGGGTGCCTCCCGTGTGGCCGAGGCCGCGGCCGGAGAGCTTGGCCACCGGGACGCCGCAGGCGGCCACGAGCGGCGCGACCACCAGGGTCGTCTTGTCGCCGACGCCTCCCGTCGAGTGCTTGTCCGCGACGGGCTTGCCCACCGGCGTCAGGTCGAGGCGCGCGCCCGAGCCGACCATGGCCCGCATCAGGTCGGCCGTCTCGCGCCCGTTCATGCCGCGCAGGACGACCGCCATCAGGAACGCGGCCAGCTGGTAGTCGGGGGTGTCGGCCGCGATCATCGCCGCCAGCTCGTCGGCGAGGAGCTCGCCGCCGTCGCGCTTGCGTGCGATCAGATCGACGATGCGTGCGGTCACAGCACCGGCGTGCCGGGGAGATCGGCGTCGTGCACGCGCGTCAGCACCCGCGTGACGGTCGCCCCGACGTCGGCGAACGTGTCGCCGTCGTGGCGCCTGGAGATCATCGGCGCGCCGGGCACGTGCGCGAGCAGAAGGGCGTGCTCCCGGGAGTGGTCGGTCGACGGCGTGGTCGGGTCGCAGCCGTGGTCGGAGGTCAGGATCAGGAGGTCGCCGTGACGCAGGGCGGCGAGCATGCCGGGCAGTCCGGCGTCGAACTCCTCGAGCGCGTCGGCGAACCCGCGGGGATCGTTGCGGTGGCCCCACAGCATGTCGGTCTCGACCAGGTTCACGAAGACGAAGCTCGCGTCGGGGAGGGTGCGCAGGAGCTCGGTCGTGACGGCGATCCCGTGCCCGTTCGACGTCGTCGGCCGGGAGCTGGAGACGTCCTGCCCCGCGAAGATGTCGCCGATCTTGCCCACGCCGTGCACGCCGACCCCGCGCTCGCGCAGCCGCTCGAGGTGGTTCGGACGCGGGGGCAGCAGCGAGAAGTCGTGCCGGTTGGGCGTGCGCACATACGCGCCAGGCTCACCGACGAACGGCCGCGCGATCACCCGCCCGACGGCGTGCTCGCCCACGAGCTGCCCCCGCGCCGTGCGGCAGGCCGCGTACAGCTCCTCGAGCGGCACCGTCTGCTCGTGGGCGGCGATCTGGAACACGCTGTCGGCCGACGTGTACACGATCCATGCGCCGGTGCGCTGGTGCTCCTCGCCCAGCCGCTGGATGATCTCGGTGCCCGAGGCGGCGACGTTCCCGATCACCCCCCGGCCGGTCGCCGCCGAGAACGCCTCCAGGAGCTCCGCCGGAAAGCCGCCAGGGTAGGTCGGAAACGCCTGCTCGGTGACGATGCCCATCATCTCCCAGTGGCCCGTGGTCGTATCCATCCCGAGGCTGCGCTCGGCCAGCCGGCCGTGGACCGACGGGGCGTCGCGCCGGGGCGGGCAGCCACGCACCGGCATGATGTTGCCGAGCCCGAGGGCCTGCATGGCCGGTACCTCGAGGCCGCCCACCGCCTCGGCGACATGCGCGAGGGTCGACGACCCCGCCGTGCCGAAGTCGGCCGCGTCGGGCAGGTCGCCCGCCCCGACCGCGTCCAGCACGATCACGCATGCCCGTGGCACCGGCGTACCCTATCGCCGGGTGCACCAAAAGGGGTCTGACCCCGCCTGGTGCGCTAGGCCCGAGGGTGGGCCTTGAAGTAGGCCTTGCGGACGTGGTCGGCGGACACGTGGGTGTACACCTGGGTGGTCTCGATGCTGGCGTGGCCGAGCATCTCCTGCACGCTGCGCAGGTCGCAGCCGCCCTCGAGCAGGTGGGTGGCGAACGAGTGGCGCAGGGTGTGCGGCGTGACATCCTTGTCGATGCCGGCGTTGCGGGCGTGGTCGCGGACGAGCTGGAAGACGGCCTGGCGGGTGATGCCCTGGCCGCGGTGGTTCAGGAAGAGGATGTCGCCGCGCTGGAGCCGGCCCAGGTACGGCCGGCCGCGCTGCAGGTAGATGCGGGCCGCCTCGGTGGAGCTCTTGCCCATCGGCACCATCCGCTGCTTGGCGCCCTTGCCGGTGCAGCGCACGACGCCCTCGGCCAGGTCGATGTCCGACACCCGCAGCGCGACGAGCTCGGAGACGCGCAGGCCGGCGCCGTAGAGGAGCTCGAGCATGGCCCGGTCGCGCAGACCGCGCGGCGACGTGTCGGGCCGGGTCACGATCGCCTCGGCCTCGGCCTTCGTCAGCGGATCGGGCAGGCTGCGACCGAGCCGCGGCAGCGGCACTGTGCGGCCCGCGTCGGCCCTGCCGCCCTCACGGGCGCGGTGCTTGAAGAAGGCGCGCACGGCCGCCATCCGCCGTCGCACGGTGGCCGCGGACAGCCCGCGGTCGCGCAGGGCGACGGCGTAGTCGTCGAGCACGCTGACGGGGATCGTGTCGGGATCGGAGTGCTCGACGAAGTCACCGAGGTCGATCAGATCGCGCCGGTAGGCCTCGACGGTGTGCGGCGACGCCCCACGCTCCAGCTGGAGGTGAGTCAGAAAGTCGCGTAGCTTGTCGTCGTATACACCCATGGCAGTCTCCGGTTTTCGCCACAAACCGAGGCGTTCCTGCCGGGCCGTGCCTCCGGCCCTCAGTGGAAGGATACGCGCTGGTGCTCCGGATGTTCATACGGGTCTCATCGGGGGCCGAGACATCGGCCCTGCGCGAGGGCATCCGCAACGCGTCCGTGCTCCTCGTCGTGGCCGTCGTGGCGATCGCCGCGGCCGCCGACGCCCTCCGGGGAGGGCCGTCGCAGCCGCACCCGCCACCGCCACCGCCGCGCCGGCATACGGTCGGTGCGACGACCCTTCCGCCGCCGCCGCGCGGCGTCCTCGCCGGCTCGCTCTGGTACGCCGACGCGGACTGCCGGCTGCACCGGCTCGACCTCGTGACCCGGCACGACAGCACGCTCACGCAGACGACGGGCCATTGCCACTTCTGGGTGTCCCCCGACCGGCGGTTCGTCGCGATGCATACGGGCCGCCCCTTCATCCCACCCGAGGCGATCGAGCTCCTGGTCGTCGCGACGGGGCGGGTCACGGCGCCCTTCCAGAGGCCGGACCTGGCATTTGCGCCGCCCGTCTGGAGCCCGGACTCACAGACGCTCGTCGCCTGCGACGGCGATCGCGGCCCGCCCGACCTGCGCGCCTACCACCTCGGGTCCGGCACCGTCACGACGCCGGCCACGTTCGCATGCTTCCCGGGATACGTGGGCACGCGCCTGGCCTACCGCGACCTCGACTCGGTCACGCGTCTCGCCGGGCGCAAGATCGCCGACCCGGGCACCCTGGTCGGCCTGCTGCGCCGCGGCGTCTACCAGGAGCCAGCACCCGCCACCGCCGGAGGCGTGCTCGCCGTCCCGGCGACCACCGTCACACCGGCCGGCGGACCGCCGCCGATCACGACGGTCGTGCTCTTCGACACCCGCGGCCGCGTGATCGGGCGCTGGGACACCGGGGCGATCGCCGACAGCGTCACGCTGCTCGACCGCGGCCGTGTGATCGTGATCTCGCGCCGGGCCGGGCTCGTGGTCGACGACCGCCTCGCCGGCGCCGTGACGACGAGCGCCGCCGGCCGCCCGATCGTCTCCGCCGCCGCCTCGCCGCGCGGCGACGTGCTCGCGCTCGCCGACGGGCGGCGGGTGGTCTTCGCCGCCATGAACGGCCGGCCGGCCTTCGCGCTGCCTATCGCGACGAGCTGGATCCAGTGGACGCGGTGACACCGGCGGATCTCGTCGCCCTGGCCCAGCGGCCAGGGGTCATACCGTATGCGCGCGTGAACTGGCGGGTCATGTGGCTCTGGTCGGCGAACCCGGCGGCGGCCGCCGCCTCGGCGAGCGGCGTCCCCGCGGCGATCGCCCGGCGGGCGACGGCCAGTCGCCGCATCGTGCGGTAGCGGTCGGGGCTCGTCCCGAACGCCGCGCGGAAGTGGCGGGCGATCGTCCAGCGGTCGATGCCGGCGATGCGCTCGAGGAGGTGCGCCCGCGTCCCGGCGGTGGGATGCGCATCGAGATACTCACGCACGGCGGCGACGGCAGTCAGGTCGATCGCCCCCGCCGGCTTGCCGGCGCTCCCGGCTCCGGCCAGGGCGTCCGCGACGGCCGCGGCGGCAACGGCACGCGCGAGCTCGTCCATCGGCTCGTCCATGTCGCGCAGGAGGACGGCCAGCCCCGCCGTCTGAGGGGACGGGCGCTGCACCGGCTCGGCCACGAACGGCAGCGACCGCCCGTGGAGCGCCTCCTGCACGAGGGACGGGGCGACGTACAGGATGCGGTAGCCGAAGCCGGCATCGGTGCCCGCCCTGCCGTCGTGGATCTCGTCGGGATGCAGGAAGTGGAGCTGTCCCGGCAGGCAGCGGCGGTCGGCGCCGCGGTAGCGGAACCGCTGCACGCCCCCCGTCGTGATCCCGATCGCGTAGGTGTCGTGCCGGTGGGGCTCGAACGCGCGACCGCCGAAGAACGCCTCGACGCGCTCGATCCCGTCGGCGCCCGCGCCGAGCCGGATCGAGTCGCCGCGCGGGCCGCACGATCGTTCAAGACGGCCTGCCTGGATGGCCGATAGCGTCTCCGGCACGGAGCCAGTGTATGCCGGTCGACCCTCTTCTCACCTCGTCGGTTCACTGGTCGGCGTTCGCCCCGCTGCTCGTCACCGCCCTCGCGATCATGGGCAGCCCGGGGCCCGCGACGATCAGCCTGACGGCGACCGGCGCGGCCTTCGGGGTGCGCCGGTCAGGCGCCTACCTGGCCGGGATCGTGGCCGGCACGACGGTCGTGCTGCTCGCGGTCGCCGCGGGCGTCACGGGCGTGCTGCTCGCGACCCCGGCCCTGCGACCGGTGCTGATCGTGCCCGCCGTCGCCTACATCCTCTACCTCGCCTATCACATCGCCACGGCACCGCCGCTCGCGGCGGGCTCCGCGACGACGGCCGCGCCGTCTGCCGCCGGCGGCCTCCTGCTCGGGGTCGCAAACCCGAAGGCGTGGGTCGCGATCGGCGCCGTCTTCGTGAGCGTCCGGGTGGCATCGGGCGCCGTGCTCGACGCCGGCATCAAGACCGCCGCGCTGACCGTGCTGATCGTGCTGATCAACGCGGCGTGGCTTGCCGCCGGCGCGTCGCTCGCCCCGGTGCTGCGCGACCCGGCGCGGGCGCGCCGGGCAAATGCGCTGCTCGCGGCCGCGCTCGTCGTTTCGACCGCAGCCGCGCTCGTGCGCTGACGACCGGGGGGAGAGCGAGTCAGGCCGCGCGCAACGGCATGACGGCGTCGAGCGGCGTGTAGCGGGTGCCGACGGCGTCGGCGACCGGCTCGCAGGTGACCTCGCCCGCGGCCACGTTCACGCCGAGCGCGAGGGCCGGGTCCTCGGCGAGCGCCCGGTGCAGCCCCTTGTCGGCGATCGCCTCGACATACGGCAGCGTGACGTTGGTGAGCGCCCAGGTGGACGTGATCGGCACGGCCCCGGGCATGTTCGCGACGCAGTAGTGGACGATCCCGTCGACCATGTAGGTCGGGTCGGAGTGGGTCGTCGGCTTGGACGTCTCGAAGCAGCCACCCTGGTCGATGGCGACATCGACCAGCACCGACCCCGGCTGCATCGACGCCAGCATGTCGCGGGTGACCAGGTGAGGCGCCTTCGCGCCGTGCACGAGGACGCCGCCGATGACCAGATCGGCCTGCGGCAGGGCCTCGGCGATCGCATGGCGGCCCGACATCTGCATGAGCACGGTGCGGCCCAGGCTCACATCCAGCTCGCGCATGCGGTCGACGCTGCGCTCGAACACGGTGACATCGGCCTGCATCCCCTGCGCGATCAGCGCCGCGTTGTAGCCGACGATGCCGCCGCCCAGCACGAGCACCTTCGCCGGGAGCACGCCGGGCACGCCGCCCATGAGCCGGCCGCGCCCGCGCAGCGGCTTCATCAGGTAGTAGGCGCCCACCTGGGCCGACAGCCGGCCGGCCACCTCGCTCATCGGCGCGAGCAGCGGCAGGCGCCCGTCGCGGGTCTCGACCGTCTCGTAGGCGATGCACACGGCCCCGGTCTCGCACAGGCCCCGGGTCAGCTCGGGCGCCGCCGCGAGATGCAGGTAGGTGAACAGGATCTGGCCCGGCGACAGCCGCTGGTACTCGCCGTCGAGCGGCTCCTTCACCTTCAGCACCATCTCGGCCTCGGCCCAGACGCCGCCGACGTCCATGATGGTCGCGCCCGCCGCCTCGTACTCGGCGTCGGGCATGGCGCTGCCCTCGCCGGCGCCGCTCTCCACCAGGACGTCGTGACCGCGCCGGCGCAGCTCGACGACACCGGCCGTCGTCAGTGCGACGCGCGATTCGTCCTGCTTGATCTCCTTGACGACGCCGACCTTCATCCCGCCCCTCCGTCCTCGTCTGGCTGCGCGATTCTAGACCTGCGCGCGGCCTCGATCAGGTCGAGCGTCACACCGAGCATCCCCTCCAGGTCGGCGACGGCGATGTGCTCCGACGCGGTGTGGATCTCGGCCATGCCGTTGCAGACGTTGACGCAGGGGACGCCGGCGGCGTTGAACACATTCGCGTCGGCGCCGCCGCCCGACTTGATGTACGTCACGTCGTAGCCGCTCTGGCTGAGGGCGGCGGCGGCCAGGCGCACACCGTCGTGCGACTGGGAGAAGCTGTAGCCCTCGTACTCCGAGATGATGCGGGTCTCGAGCTCGCACTCGGCCAGGTTGGCGGCGTAGGTGGCGGCGTCGAGCATCGATTGCACCTGCTCGCGGAGCCGGTCGGGATCGCGGCTCCTGGCCTCGGCCCACACCCGGCACTCCGGCGCGACGATGTTGCCGGCCATGCCGCCCCGGATCAGGCCGACGTTCGCGGTGGTCGCCTCGTCGATCCGGCCGAGCTGCATGTCGGCAACGGCCCGCGCCGCCGCGGCGATCGCGCTTCGCCCCTCCTCCGGCGCGATCCCCGAGTGGGCCGCGCGGCCGAGGAAGCGCAGCTCGAGCGACTTCTGGGTCGGCGCCGCGACGACGACGTTCCCGATCGGCGCGGCGTGGTCATAGCAGAATCCGAGCCCGGCGTGCAGGCGGGCGAGGTCGAAGGCCTTTGCGCCCTGCAAGCCGACCTCCTCCATCGGGGTCAGCACGAGCTCCACGCCCGCGTGCGGCACGCCCGCGACGAGCCGCTCGAGCGCTGCCAGCATCACCGCAACCGCGGCCTTGTTGTCGGCCCCGAGGATCGTGTCGTGCCGGTTGATGACGATGCCGTTTCGCACCTCGGGCTCGATCGGCCCGTCCGGCGGGACGGTGTCGAGGTGCGCGTTCAGGAAGATCGGCGTCCCGCCGCCGCCGTTCCTCGGCTGAAGGCGGCAGTAGATGTTGCCGATGTCCGACCCGATCCGGCCGCCGGCATCGTCCTCGACCGGGTCGAGGCCGAGCCCGCGCAGGATCTCGAGCACGCGGTCGGCCACCGCCCGCTCGTGCCGCGAGGGGCTGGGGATGGCTGCCAGGTCGCAGAAGAGCTCGAGCACGCCCCCCGCCGCGGTGCTCACGCGCGCATCCCCTCGGGCGGCGTGACGCCGTAGAGCGGGCCGAACTTCGCCCAGAGGTAGCCCATGAACGGCGCGTGGCCGAGCCGCGAGCCGGTGACGTCGTGGATCAGGTCGTCGCCCTCGTGGAGATAGCCCGCGCGATGGATGTGTGTGCGCAGCCAGCCGAGCAGCTGCGCGAACTCGCCGCGGCCGAGCTGCGCGTCGATGTCGGGCATGTCGGCCGCGATCCGCTCCCACAGGATGGCCGAGTAGAGGTTGCCGAGTGTGTAGGTCGGGAAATAGCCGAACGAGCCGGTCGACCAGTGCACGTCCTGCAGCACCCCCACTCCCGGATGCGGCGGCCGCACGCCGAGGCGGCGCTCGTAGGCCGCGTCCCACTCCCCGGACAGGTCGGCCACCTCGAGCTGCCCCCGCAGGAGCGCCAGCTCGAGCTCGAACCGGATCATGATGTGCAGGTTGTAGGTGACCTCGTCGGCCTCGACCCGGATCAGCGAAGGCTGCACCCGGTTCACCTCGCGGTAGACGTCCTGCGGAGTCGCGCCGGCCATCGCCGCCCCGAACATCTCCTGCATCACCGGGGTGTAGTGCTCCCAGAACGGGAGGCTGCGGCCGACCAGGTTCTCCCACAGCCGCGACTGCGACTCGTGCAGGCCGAGCGACGGCGCGTCGGCGATGGGGGTGTCCTCGTAGTCGGGATCGAACCCCTGGTCGTACAGGCCGTGGCCGGCCTCGTGCATCGTCGAGGAGATGCCCGAGAATGGGTCGAGCTCGTCGATCCGTGTGGTCAGGCGGATGTCGCGCAGGGCGATCGTGGTGGTGAACGGGTGCGCCGAGCGGTCTTGCCGACCCGCGTCGAGGTCGAAGCCGATGTCGCGCAGGAGCCGCATGGTGAAGTCCCACTGCACCGCGTCGGGGAAGCGAGCACCGGCAATGCGCGGCGGCCGTGCGGGCCCAGCGTCGGCGATCGCCCGAAGCAGGGTCTGGAGCCCGTCTGCGAGGTCGGCGAACAGCGGCTCCACGCGGGCGGTGCGCATGCCGGGCTCGAACGCGTCCATGAGCGCGTCGTAGGCCTCGCCGTCGTGGCCGAGCAGGTCGGCCTGCTCGCGCTTGAGGGCGACCATCTCCTCCAGGCAGGGCCGGAAGAGCGCCCAGTCGCGGGTCGCCCGGGCCTCCTCCCACACGGCCTGCCCGCGCGACCCTGCAAGCGCGAGCCGGCGGACCAGGTCGTCGGGCAGGCGCACCGCGCGCTCGCGGGTGTGCGAGAGCACCCGCACCATCGCCGACCTGTGCTGGTCGAGCCCGGCCGCACGGGCCTCGTCGAGCAGCTCGCCCAGACGCGGATCGGTCATCATGCGGTGGCGGATCACCCGCAGCGTCGCGACGGCGCGCGCCCGGCCCTCGGCGCCACGGCGCGGCATGAGCGTCTGCTGATCCCAGGACAGGAGCGCCCCCATGCGGCCCACGTCCGCAAGCTGGTGCATGTGCCGGTCGAGCTCGGGCCAGGCGTCCATACGGCTCGGGCGCGCCTGCGGCCTACGCGGTCAGGTTCTCGGCCACAACGGCCGGCTCGGCCGGACGGCGGCCGCTGCGGGTGACCGCAGCCCCGACGAAGTCGCGGAAGAGCGGCTGCGGGCGGTTCGGCCGGGACTTGAACTCGGGGTGGAACTGGCTCGCGCAGAACCACGGGTGGTCCTGCAGCTCGATGATCTCCACCAGCCGCTCGTCGGGTGACGTGCCCGAGATGACGAGGCCGTGTGCGACGAGCTGCGCGCGCAGGCTGTTGTTGACCTCGTACCTGTGCCGGTGGCGCTCGTAGACCACGGACTCACCGTAGGCCCGGTGGGCGAGGGTGCCCTCCATGATCTTGACCGGATCGGATCCCAGCCGCATCGTCCCGCCCATGTCCTCGACCTGCTTCTGCTCCGGCAGGAGGTCGATCACCGGGTACGGCGTCTCGGAGTCGAACTCGCTCGAGTTCGCCCCGTCGAGGCCGACCACGTCGCGGGCGAACTCGACGACCGCGACCTGCATCCCCAGACAGACGCCCAGGTAGGGCACGGACTGCTCGCGGGCGAACCGGGCGGCCGCGATCTTGCCCTCGATCCCGCGGATGCCGAACCCGCCGGGGATGAGGATGCCGTCGACCTGCGACAGCCGCCGCTCGGCCTCCTCCCACGACAGCGTCTCGGCGTCGACCCAGACGATCTCGAGCCTCGTGCCGTGGTGGATGGCCGCATGCCGCAGCGCCTCGACCACGGACAGGTAGGCGTCCTGCAGCTGGACGTACTTGCCCACGAGCGCGATCCGCACGGTGCCCTCGGCAGCGTGGATGCGCTCGACCATCGCCTCCCACTCGCGCATGTCGGCCGGACCGGTGACGAGCCCGAGCCGCTCGCACGCGAGCCGGTCGAGCCCCTCGGCCTGCATCATCAGCGGGATGGCGTAGATGTCGTCGGCGTCGGGGGCCGACACGACCGCCTCGACCGCGACGTCGGCGAAGAGCGCGATCTTCTCGCGCATGTCGCGCGAGAGCGGCTGGCGCGACCGGCACACGACCACGTCGGGCGCGATACCGATGCGGCGCAGCTCCTGCACCGAGTGCTGGGTGGGCTTGGTCTTGAGCTCGCCCGCGACGTCGATGAACGGCACGAGCGTGCAATGGATGTACATGACGTTGTCGCGGCCCGCCTGGTTTCGGAACTGGCGGATCGCCTCGAGGAAGGGCAGGCTCTCGATGTCGCCGACCGTGCCGCCGATCTCGGTGATGATCACGTCGACGTCGTGCGACTGCCCGGCCAGCTGTACGCGGCGCTTGATCTCGTCGGTGACGTGCGGGATCACCTGCACCGTCGAGCCCAGATACTCGCCCTTGCGCTCGCGGCGGATGATGCGCTCGTACACCGAGCCGGTGGTGTGGTTCGAGTTGCGCGAGAGGAACTCGTCGACGAACCGCTCGTAGTGGCCCAGGTCGAGGTCGGTCTCGGCCCCGTCCTCGGTCACGAACACCTCACCGTGCTGGAACGGGCTCATGGTGCCCGGATCGACGTTGATGTAGGGATCGAACTTCTGCAGCGAGACCCGCAGGCCGCGCGACTTCAAGAGCCGCCCGAGCGACGCGGCGGTGATGCCCTTGCCGAGCGACGAGACGACGCCCCCCGTTACGAACACGTACTTGACCTGCCTGCTCACGCCCTCGCCGCCTTTCGCCGCAGTGACCGTACCGGGTACTGGATCATACGCGAGGGACGCGACGGACCGGGGCCGCCGCCCCCGCCGGCCGCACGCCTCATCCCACCCCGCGGCAGGCCTCGGCGCAGCGCCTGCAGGCCGCGGCGCAGGCGCCCATGCCCTCGCCCAGGCGATCGCACGACGCCGCGTTGCGATCGCACACCTCGGCGCAGAGCGCCGCCATCTGATGGGCGAAGTCGGAGCTGCGCAGCATCATGTCGCGGGCCGCGTCGCACACCTGGGCGCAGTCGAGCATCAGCCGGGCGTGCAGCAGATGGGCCGACTCGCCGCGCCGCTGCAACCCGTAGGACAGCGCCTCGATGCACGCCTGATGGCAGTCGGTGGCCGCCGCGATGGCGGTGGCGAACCGCTCCCCCGCCCGTGTCGCCGTCAGATGCTCGCTCATGGCTCCTCCGTGCTCGCGTGGTGCCGGGTTTGGGCATCATATTCGGCACCGGCCATGCGCCCGCTCCTGCTCCCGCTCACCACCGACCGTCTCGAGATCCGCAGCCTCCGCGCCGACGACGCCCACGGCCTGCACCGCGTCTTCGGCGACCCGGAGGCGATGCGCTACGTCGGCCGCAGCGGCAGCGCGCGCACACGCGCGCAGACGGCCGAGAGCGTCGCTCAGTACATGGCGGCCGAGCGCGAGCACGGGTTCGGCCTGTGGGCGGCGATACGGCGGGAGGACGGCCGGATGATCGGCCTGTGCGGCCTGACGCTCGTCGAGGGTGAAGGCCCCGACGTCGAGGTCGTCTATGTGCTCGAGCGGCCCGCCTGGGGGCTCGGGTATGCCACCGAGATGACGGCCGCCTGCCTGGCCGCCGGGTTCGGCCCCTTCGGCCTGGAGCGCATCATCGCCCTCGCCTATCCGATGAACGCGGCGTCGATCCGGGTCATGCACAAGTGCGGCATGCGGCCGGCGGGCACGCTCCGGGCCCACGGCCACGACCTCGTCTGCTACGAGGCCGTGGCCGCCGACAGGGCCTAGCCGTCCCGCCTACACAGGTTGTGAACGGCTGAGGTAGTCGTTCCGGCGCGCGGTCGATGATGGGCTCGTGGGGGAACCCCGGGTTCCCCCACGCGGATTAGCCGCGCAAGGCCTCGGCGTGCCTGCGGGCCGCCTCGTCGCCCGCTTCGCCGCCCAGCATCCGGGCCAGCTCGTCGACGAGCTCGGCGCCGTCGAGGCGAACGATCGTGGCGGCGGTCGGATCGCCGTGAAGCTTCTCGACGCGGAAGTGCGCGTCGGCGACCCCGGCGATCTGGGGCAGGTGGGTGATCACGAGCACCTGCGCGCCTTCGGCGACCTGTTGCAGCTTGCCCGCCACCGCCCGGGCGGTGCGCCCGCCGATCCCGGCGTCGACCTCGTCGAGCAGGAGCACGCCGGGGCCGGACCCGGCCCGCGCCGCCACCCGGATTGCCAGCGCGATGCGCGAGAGCTCGCCCCCCGAGGCCGTATCGGCCACGGGGCCCGAGGGCAGCCCGGGGTTTGCCGCCAGCTCGAGCACGACCCGGTCGGCTCCCCGCGGGCCGAGGCCGGCCGGCTCGATCTCGACGCCGAAGCGGGCCTCCGCCATGCCCAGGTCGGCCAGCTCGGCCTCGACGGCCCGGGCGAACGCGGACGCCGCCTCGGCGCGCGCGGCCGAGAGCTCGGCCGCGCATACGCGCGCCCGCTCCTCGGCGGCCGCCGAGGCGGCGGCCAGCCGCTCGTGCTCGGCCTCGGAGCCGTCGAGCCGCTCGAGGGCCGAGCGGGCCTCGGCGGCCATCTCCAGCACGCGGTCGAGGGGCGCGGCGTAGCGGCGCTCGAGCTGGGTGAACGCCTCGAGCCGCGTCTCGACGTGCTCGAGCCGGCCGGGATCGGCCTCGAGCCCGGCGACGAAGCCGCGCAGCTCCATCGCCGACTCCTGCAGCCGCGTCGCGGCATCGCGCAGCTCAGCGGCGACCGCCGCCATGCGCGGCTCGTATTCGGCGGCGAGGGCCACGGCCTCGCCGGCCCGTGCGGACAGCGCCTGGGCGCCGTCGCCGTCGGCCGGGCTCAGGAGCTCGGCGGCATCGGCGGCGGCGGCGGTGAGCTCGTCCAGGTGCCGCAGCCGCACGCTCTCGGCGCGCAGGGCCTCGGGCTCGCCCGGCTGGGCTGCCAGGGCGTCGGCCCGCGCCACCAGGTCTTCCAGATCGAGCCGGTGCCGGGCGGCATCGGCCGCCTGCGACCGCGCGGCCTCGAGTGCCGCTGCCGCGGAGCGGCGCTCACCCCACGCCTCGGCCATCGCCACAAGCTGCTCCTCGCAGCCGGCGTAGCCGTCGAGCAGCTCGAGCTGACGGGACGGCTGGGCCAGGCGTCTGGCCTCGTGCTGCGACGACACCTCGAGCAGCCGCTCGCCGAGCGCCTCGAGATCCGACCGTGCGCACGTCCTGCCCCACACGAGCGCCCGGCTGCGGCCGCTCGGCAGCAGGCGCCGCGCGACGACGAGGGTGTCCTCGCCGTCCGGGCGCAGGCCCGCGACCGCCTCGAGCCCGGGCGTCTCGAAGAACGCGCCGGGCAGCTCGAACTCGGCCTCGACGTACGCCTCGGCGGCGTGCGGCCCGATCAGCCCGGCCGCGGGCTGCGCCCCGGCCAGGAGGCCGATCGCCTCGGCCAGCATCGTCTTGCCGGCCCCGGTCTCGCCCGTGAGGACGTTCAGGCCGGGCGCGGGCTCGATGTCGGCCCGCTCGATCAGGGCGAGGTTGGAGATGTGGAGGCGGAGCAGCATCGCCTTCACAGTATGGGGTCAGGCACGGACGGCTCGACCATGACCCGTCAGTGGGAGAAGATCTCCAGGTAGCGGCGGAAGAACGACGTCCCGGCGGCACGGGCGAGCGTCGCGCAGTCGTCGGCCTGGCGTACCTCGAGGATGCCGCCAGGGTCGATGCGCCCGGCCGTGTGGCCGTCGACGATCACCTGCACAGGCACATCGGCGGAGCGGTTGCGCAGCTGCACGTGGTGGGGCCGGCCGAGCACCATCGAACGGGCGTGCAGCGAATGCGGAGAGACGAACGTGACCACGTAGCCGTCGGTCCCCCACGCCAGCACCGGGCCGCCCGCCGACAGGTTGTAGGCGGTCGAGCCGGTCGGGGATGCGACGATCACGCCGTCGCAGCCGAGCTCGCCGAGCGACTGGCCGTCGACGCTCCACTCGAGCACCGCCATCCGCCCGAGCACGGCGCTCGTGAGCACGACGTCGTTGATGCCCGTGACGCTCTCGCCGGCGGTCGTCGCGGTGATCGTCGGCAGCTCGACCACCTCGAAGCCGCCCGCGAACGACCGCTCGAGCCCGGTCTCGAGGTCGCGCGCCTCGATGCTCGTGAGGAACCCGACGCGGCCGAAGTTGACGCCGAGGGCGGGCACACCGGTGCCCAGGTAGCGCTGCAGCGCCCGCAGCATCGTGCCGTCGCCGCCGAGCACGACCGCCAGGTCGGCGCCGCCCTCGTCCGTGATCTCGACCCCGCTGGCCGCCGCGACGGCGCGCAGCCGCTTGGGCGCGTCGCCGATCACCTCGGGCTTGCCGTGCACGATCACGGCGATACGCGCGATGCCCGTGCGCTCAGGCATCGGGTGAAGCGCCCGCGATCGCTCGTTCGACATCGACTCCACCTTCCTGCGCCGCCGCGTGCCCGGCCGCGGCGGCATATACGACGTACTCGCGGTTCCCGGCGGGCCCCGGGACACAAGAATCGCACACACCGGCGACCACCGCTCCCGCGCTCGTGACGAATGCGCAAAAGTCGCGCAACACGCGCCGGCGCACCTCCGGATCGCGCACCACCCCCTTGCGCACGTCGCTCCGCCCGGCCTCGAACTGGGGCTTCACCAGCAGGAGCGCCCGCCAGTCCGGCTCGGCGCACGCGACCGCGGCCGGCAGCACCAGCCGCAGCGAGATGAACGAGACGTCGGCCGTGATCAGGGCGGGCGCGTATGGCAGCGACGCGCAGTCGAGGCGGCGGGCATTCACGCCCTCGAGCACGGTCACCCGGCCGTCGGCGCGCAGCCGCTCGTGCAGCTGGTTTCGGCCCACGTCCACGGCGACGACGGCCGCGGCGCCGTGCTGGAGCAGGCAGTCGGTGAACCCGCCCGTGGACGCGCCGAGGTCGAGGCAGCGCTCGCCGGTCACGTCGACTGCGAACGCGTCGAGCGCCGTCTCGAGCTTCTCCCCGCCCCGCGAGACGTAGCGCGGCGGCGCCACGAGCTCGACCCGCGCCGTCTCGGATACGGCCGACCCGGCCTTTGTCACCACGGCGCCCTCGACCAGCACGCGCCCGGCCATGATCAGCGCCTGGGCGCGGCTGCGCGACTCGGCGATCCCGCGCTCGGCCATGAGCACGTCGAGACGGGTGGAGCCGCTCACCGCCCGGTCCCGAACCGGAACAGGAGCAACTCGCCGACCACGAGGCCGCGGCGTTCGTAGAAGGCGATGGCGCGGTCGTTCCCCGCCATCACCCCCACCTCGAGGTCGTGGATCC
>DASXOR010000173.1:0-13816 GCA_036494095.1 Gaiellales bacterium
CCCCTGCGTGAAGAGGTTCTCGAACGGCTCGGTGAAACCCAGATAGCCAAGGTCGTACAGCGCCTTCGTGAAGAAGCGCGCGTACATCAGGTGCAGGATGGCGTGCTCGACGCCGCCGATGTACTGGTCGACCGGCAGCCACGCGTCGACGACCTCACGCGCGAACGGTGCCTGGTCGTTGTGTGGGTCGGCGTAGCGCATGAAGTACCAGGACGAGTCCACGAACGTGTCCATGGTGTCGGTCTCGCGCTTGGCCGGGCCGCCGCACGCCGGGCACGCCACGTTGACCCACTCCTCGGCGGCCGCCAGCGGCGAGCGGCCGCGCGGCGCGTAGTCGGCGACGTCGGGCAGGACCACCGGGAGCTCGGCGTCGGGCACCGCCACGATGCCGCAGCCGTCGCAGTGGACGACCGGGATCGGGCAGCCCCAGTAGCGCTGGCGTGACAGCAGCCAGTCGCGCAGGCGATAGGCGATCGTGCCCTTGCCGAGCCCCTTCTGCTCGAGCAGGGCGACGATCGCCTCGGCGCCCGCGGGTGCGGCCAGGCCTGTGAACTCGCCCGAGTTCACGAGCACCTCGTCGGCGGTGTGGGCCGAGTAGGCGGCCTCGGTGGACGGCTCCTCGCCGGCGGGCGCCACCACCGGGCGGATCTCGAGCCCGTGCGCCTGGGCGAACTCGAAGTCGCGCTCGTCGTGCGCCGGCACCGCCATGATCGCGCCGGTGCCGTACTCGGCCAGGACGTAGTCGGCCACCCAGACGGGGATCTGCTCGGCGTTCACCGGATTGCTGACGTACCGCCCCGTGAAGACGCCGGTCTTCTCCCGCGCCTCGGCCCGCTCGACCGCCGAGCGGGCGGCCGTGTGGCGGACGTAGTCGGCCACGGCCTGCGCGTGCTCGCCGCCGGATGCGAGCTCGATCGCGCGCGGGTGCTCCGGCGCGAGCACGAAGAACGTCGCGCCGAAGAGCGTGTCGGGGCGGGTCGTGAACACGTTCAGGGCGGTGCCGTCGTCGAGGGCGAAGTCGACCTCCGCACCGTGCGAGCGGCCGATCCAGTTGCGCTGCATCGTCACGACCCGCTCGGGCCAGTGCACCTCGGCGAGGTCGTCAAGGAGACGGTCGGCGTAGGCGGTGATCTTGAACTGCCACTGCTCGAGCGTGCGTGCCTCGACCTCGGCACCGCAGCGCTCGCAGCGGCCGTCGATCACCTGCTCGTTCGCGAGCACGGTCTGGTCGTTCGGGCACCACTTGACGGCCGCGCTCTTGCGGTAGGCCAGGCCGGCTTCGTACAGGCGCAGGAAGATCCACTGCGTCCAGCGGTAATACTCGGGGTCGGCCGTCGAGAGCTCGCGCTTCCAGTCGATCGACCAGCCCATCCGCTTCATCTGGCGGCGGATCGCGGCGATGTTGTCGCGGGTGGACTCGGCCGGGTGGCGGCCCGAGCGGATGGCCGCGTTCTCGGCCGGCAGGCCGAAGGCGTCGTAGCCCATCGGGTGCATCACCCGGTGGCCCTTGCGGCGCCGGTAGAGCGTGACGACGTCGCCCATCGTGTAGTTCTTGACGTGGCCCATGTGCAGCTCCCCGGAGGGATACGGCAGCATCTCGAGCACGTAGGTCAGGTCGTCGGCGGGATCGCCCGGGCCGGGGTTGGGCACGTCGAAGACGCCTTCGCGCTCCCAGGTCTCCTGCCAGCGCGTCTCGACGGCTGCGGGGTCGTAGCGATCCATACGCGGATTCTAGGCGGCGGGGCCGATCGCCCCGCCCCAGCCTCACATGCCGGGCTTGACCACCATGTCGAAGATCGCGGCGAGCAGGAAGACGAGCTCGATCCGCGACACGAGGAAGATGCGGCGGATGCGCTGCTGCACCTCGGCCGACTCCACCCCGCTGCGCTCGATGGCCTTGGCGATGCGGCCGGACTCCGGCCCGAGGTAGCCGGCGCCGACGGCGATCGACAGCACGACGATCGCGAGCCCGAACTGCACCCAGCCCTGGCTGTAGCTCCATCCGCCGCCGCTCTCGTGGATCGTGAAGAGACCCGAGACGAGCAGGATCAGCGAGGACGGGATGAAGATGCGCGTGCCGACGAACTCGGTGTCACCGGCAAACGCGGCCACCCGGACGGGGTCATTGGTGCGCACCGCGAGGAACGCGTACACCTGTACGACGCACGCGCCGCCCACCCACACCACGGCCGACAGGACGTGCACGAACTTGAACGAGTTGTAGTGGGTGAGGGCGAGCGCGATCATGGCGGGCGGTGTTTTACCGGTTCGGGGAGGCCCGGTCAAGCGTGAGCCGATCGCCGTGCTCTACGATCCACGAGCGATGATCCTGCGCCAGTTCCTGTACCCGCAGACAGCCTGCGCGAGCTATCTCTTCGGCTGTCTGACGCACAGCCGGCTCGGCGTCGTCGACCCCCACGTCGAGCTCGTTGACCGCTACCTGGAGGCGGCCGAGGCAGCCGGCGCGCCGATCGTCGCCGTCTTCGACACCCACATCCATGCCGATCACGTGTCGGGCCTGCCCGACCTGGTGGCGGCGACCGGCGCCACCGGATACCTGCCCGCGGGCGCCGGCGTCGACTTCGCGCACCAGGCGCTCGGCGACGGCGAGCGGATCGAGCTCGGCAACACGATCGTGACGGTGCTCGCGACGCCGGGGCACGCCCCCGCCCACCACACCTACCTCGTCGCCGACCTGCGCAGGGGGACGGAGGAGACGTGGCTCGCGTTCACCGGCGACTCGCTGCTCGTGAACGACGCCGGCCGCCCGGACCTGCACGCCGGCGGCGGCGACCCGCGCGACCTCGCGCGGATGCAGCACGCGTCGATGCGGCGACTGCTCGACCTGCCCGACTACGTCCTGGCGCTGCCGAGCCACTACGCCGGCTCGGTGTGCGGCCGGGGGCTCTCGGGAAACCCGCTCTCGAGCATCGGCTTCGAGCGACGCCACAACGCCTCACTGCATGACATGGGCGCCGCGGAGTTCGTCGAGGCCCTGCTGCAGGACGTGCCCCCGGCGCCGCCCGATCAGGCCCGGATCGTGGCTGCGAACCGCGCCGGTGCCTGAGAGCGCCTAGCGCATGTAGCGGCGCACGGCCAGGCGCGACTTGAGCGCGTGCTGCTCGGCGCGTCCCTGGACGCGGGCCGCGATGAGCTCGGGATCGCGCTCGTCGGCGTCGCCATCGTCGTAGGCGTCGGCGATCTGGGCGACGGTGATGCGGTCGTGCTCGGCGATCGCGTCCACCTCGCATCCGACCCGGTAGCGGCCGAACGACATCGGCTCGACCCGCATCACGAGCGACTCGAGCGTGATCGGGCGGGCTCCGATGTAGACCGAGAGCATGATCCGGTCGCCGACGGCGAGATGCAGCTCGGTGACGAATGCCACCCCGCCCTCAGAGATGTCGGCGGTGCGCACACGGAAATGCTCGCCGTCGGGCAGGGCGTTCGAGCGCAGCACCACGGCCTCGGCCTCGTCGCTGCGCTGGGCGCGCTTGGTGCGCCGGTGGCCGGGCTGGTGGACGACGTCGATCACCCGCAGGTGGAGCAGGGTCTGGTTCGAGGACTGGAAGTAGGCCTTCTCGATCCTCAGGGAGATGTCGTAGCCGCCACCGTTCTGGTCGCGCAGCGGGCACACGACGACGAGCTGCGGCTGCATCAGCATCTGCGGCGCGTAGCCGATCAGGAGGCCGCGGTCGAGGTCGGCCAGCACCACCTCGGCAACCCCGCCGGCCGAGAAGACCCCGATGGGGGTCGGCAGTGGCGGCAGCAGCGACAGGAACTCGTCGAGCAGGCGGCCGTCGGGATCGGGATCGGGGGGAGGCACGTGGGCGAACTCGGACATGTCGTCTCAGTCATCGGCGCGGGCGGCACCCGGCTTGAACGCCTCCGCAGGACGGTCAGGCGGGGACTGTCCCCGGTGTGGGGACAGTCCCCGCCCATTGGCGGCTAGTAGGTGAGCAGCAGCTCGACCCGGCGGTTGAGCGCCCGCCCCGCGGCGGTGGCGTTCGTCGCCCGGGGGTGGCTCTCGCCGTAGGCGACGGCCCGGCAGGCGACGTGCGCGCGGTGCGAGATGAACGCGCACACCGCGTCCGCGCGGGCGAGCCCGAGCCGGTAGTTGGCTGCCGCCGAGCCCAGGCTGTCGGTGTAGCCGGTCGCGACGACCCGCCTGGCGCCCGTGAGCTGCCGGATCAGGCCCAGCAGGTAGCTGCGCCCGGAGGGCAGAAGCACCGCCGAGCCGCTCTCGAACTGCAGGGCCCCCGGCGTCACGTCGACGCGTGAGGAGACGACGTGCACCGTCTGCTTGGCGACGAGCGGCGTGGAGCCGCCGACGGGCAGCACTGCGATGGTGGCGACGACATGCACTCCACCGGGCTGGGCGGCCAGCTTCTGGCCCTTGCCGGTGAGCACGACCTCGACCTTGCCGTGGCGGCGCTGGTGGTAGCCGTGGAACACGCGCACCGCGTGGCCGATGACGATGCCGCGAGGCGTCGTCAACGTGACCGAGCACCGCGCGATCCTGCCGGTGGCGAGGCTGCAGCCGACCTTGATGGCGTGCCCGGCGGGGGCGACCTTCGGAAGGCCGACGTGCGGGTGCGATCCCACGACGCGGTGCTTGACCGTCCACATGGCGGACGCGGCGGGGCCGAAGTCGCCGTCGGCGTTCACGCCGTGGACTCGGAACACATGCTCACCAAGTGCAAGGCCCGTGTACCCCGCAGGCGAGGTGCACAGGTCGAACTGGCCGCCGTCGATGCTGCACTCGTAGCCGACAGTGGCGGTGTCGCCGGCGTGCGCGTGGAAGGCGAACGTCGCCGATGTCGACGGGCCGCTGACCGGGCTCTGGGTGATGTCCGGCGCCACGGCGGGGACGGGATTGCCACCCGGCTCAGAGGAGCCGAAGCCGAGCACGATCGTCGTCGCGGCATGCGGGGCGAGCGACTTGTTCCACTGCACGCCGAACCCGTTGTCCAGCGAGGTCGGGTCGAACGTGTCGTTGTACGTCGCCGAGGCATCGCTGGCGGGAGCGGTGGCCGTGCTCCAGTCGCCCTCGTAGTAGCGCGACCACGGGGTCAGCTCGATCAGGCTCGCCTTGGTCCCGTCGACGGCGACGCCCTGCAGGGTGCGGGGCGGGCCGGCCAGGAACGCGCCCGTGCCCGAGTCGCTGCCGGAGACGTACAGGTCGGCGTTCCAGAAGGCCTGGAACGGGATGGTGAGGTTGGTGCTGTTCGTGACCGTCCAGGTCAGCCGCAGCGAGCGCGAGCCGTCGACGTGGCGCACCTGCTGGGTGATGCCCAGGCCCCTCGTCTCGAAGCCGCTCGTGACGTTCCAGGGGTTCGCGAGGCTGCCGTCGCCGGTCATGACGGGAGCGCTCGTCTGGAAGAACGGGGTGGCGGTTCCGTACCACGGGTCCGCCGAGTACGCCGTGCCGTTCTCGTGGATCGCGAAGAGGCCGGGGGCCTCGCTGGCATCGACGCCATTGTCATCCTCGTAGAACAGCGCGGTCGAGGTGTCCTCGAAGCGGACGCTGATCGCGCCCGGCGTATCCGTGCCGCCGACGGCGGTGACGAGCTTCGAGCCGTTGATGAGCACACCGTCGGTGCCGGCGTTATCGGTCGCGCCGCCGGCGCTTGCAACGCCGGGAACGGCCAGGAGGAGGATCGCGGCGGCAAACACCGCGCGTTTAAGGGACATGACGAATCCTTTGGGTCGGAGACTGGCGAACGCCCCCGGTAGTCGTCGGCAGGCGCGACCTGTCGACCTCCATGTGGCGGGATCGGTAGGACACTCTGCGGTAGTCCGACCAGGGGGTTATCGCCTACCCAGGCGGGCCTGGAGGGTAGGATCGCGCCGGTGCCCGCCGATCTGATCCTGCAAAACGCGGTCGTGCACACCGTCGCCGGCGGACGCACCGCCGACGCGCTCGCGATCGAGGCCGGGCGCATCGTGGCGGTGGGGACCGGGCACGACGTCGAGAGCCTGCACGGCCCCGGCACCCGCGTCGTCGACCTGGGGGGCGCGCCGGTGCTGCCCGGCTTCGTCGACGCGCACTGCCACCTGGGCTTGAGCGGCCTCGGCACCACGCAGTGCGACCTCGAGGGCAGCCGCGGCGCCGACGAGCACCTGCGCCGGATCGCGGCGTACCGCGAGGCGCACCCCGACCGCGAGTGGGTGGTCGGCGGCGGCTGGTCGATGAACGAGTTCCCCGGCGGGCTGCCGACGGCGGCCGCGCTCGACGCGGTCGTGCCCGACCGGCCCGCGGTGCTCACGAACCGCGACTACCACGGAGCATGGGTCAACTCGCGCGCGCTCGAGCTGGCCGGCATCACCGCCGCGACGCCCGACCCGGCCGGCGGGCGGATCGAGCGCGACGCCCACGGCGCGCCGCTCGGGACGCTGCAGGAGCAGGCGATGCACCTGGTGCTCGACCGGGCGCCCGCGCCCACCCACGCCGAGCGCGTCGCGGGCATCCGGGCCGGCCAGGCCTACTACCACCGGCTCGGGATCACGGCCTGCCAGGACGCCCTCGTCGATGCCGACTGGCAGCGCGCGTACGAGGACCTCGCCAGCTCGGGCGAGCTCGGGCTGCGCGTGCGCGGTGCGCTCGAGTGGGAGCCCGGACGCGGCGAGGAGCAGCTCCCCGAGCTCGTCGAGCGGCGGGCGAGCGGCACCGTGGGCCGGCTCGCGTGCGGCCACGTCAAGTTCTTCCACGACGGCGTCGTCGAGAACCGCACCGCGGCAATGCTCGACCCGTATCTGGACGGCGGCGGGCGGCCGACTGCCGAATACGGCATGGACATGTATGCGCGCGCCGACCTCGAGCGGTTCGTGCGCCTGTGCGACGCTGCCGGCTTCGGCGTGCACATCCACACGATCGGCGACCGGGCGGTGCGGGAATCGCTCGACGCACTCGAGGCCGCCATCCGCCGAAACGGCCGGCGCGATGCCCGCCATCAGCTGGCGCACGTCCAGTTCGCCCACCCGGACGATCTGCCCCGCTTCGCCGCGCTCGGCGTGATCGCAAACGTGACGCCGCTGTGGGCGCGGCTCGAGGAGTACGTGACCGTGCTGACGGTGCCCTTCGTCTCCGAGCGGGCCGCCGCCGGGATGTACCCGTTCGCGAGCATCCTGCGGGCCGGGGGGGCGCTGGCATTCGGGAGCGACTGGTCGGTGTCGACGCCGGACCCGCTGCACCAGCTCGCGACCGCCGTCGCCCGCGTCGACCCCGAGGGATCGGCCTCGGAGCCGTTGCTCGCCGGCGAGCGGCTCGACCTGGACGCGGCGATCGCGGCGCAGACGATCGGCGCCGCCCACGCGTGCGCGCTCGACCCGGTCACGGGCTCGATCGAGCCGGGCAAGCTGGGCGACCTGGTCGTGCTCGATCGCGACCTGCACGGGCTCGACCCGCGCGACTACCTGAGTGCGCGTGTGCTGGCGACGCTGGTCGAGGGTGAGGTCGTGTACACCGCTCCCGACTCCGAACTCTTACTCTCTACCTGAGAGTTATGCTGCGCGCACGATCACGAGTGTGCCCAGCCGGGCGACGCGGCGCAGGAGCGCGATCGCCGGCAGGCCGGCGTGGATGCAGCCGTTGCTGACCGGCCCCATCGGGCCGGGATGGATCGCAATCGTGTCCCCCCCGGCCCAGGTCGCAGCGAGGTGGGTCTGGTGGGCCGAGAGCGCGAGCGCAAACGGCGCGTACGGGCTTCCGGCCGGGAACCGCACCCGGTCGGTGACCGAGAACCGGCCGACGGGGGTCGGGGTGGCCGAGGTGCCGTGCCCGATCGGGAACGACCCCAGGAGGCGCCGGCCCCGCAACACCCGCAGACGGCCCTGCGCCAGATCGACCACGACCCGCGTTCGTGACCACCGCAGGGGGAGCGAGCGCAGGTCGAGGTGCACGAGCCGGCTGCGCGCCCCCACCGGCACGAGCGCCGTGCTCCGCGTCCCGTGCCGCGCGATCACAGGCACCCACAGCGGCTCGCCGAACTGCGTCTTTGCGGCCACCCGCCCGAAGGGCGTGTGCAGCGGCCGGCGCAGCTTCGCCATCAGGTACGTCCCGCGCCCGCTCGGCCGGGCCGGCACGTGCCAGACCGCCGGCGTGTGAGCCTGCGCCGCCGGAGGCGGCGCATCCCGAAGCACAGCCGTGTGGTGCTCCGCCGCCGACGCCCCGGCACAGGCGGTGCAGACACCGGCGACCACGACGGCCGCGCCCCAGACCCGAAACCCCATCTCAGAAAGCATACGTGGGCGGTCAACCCCTGCGGTATCGTCCGCCGCATCCGACGACGCGCCCCGAGTCGACCCGCTCGGCGGGTCTCTCTGGGGCACCCCCAGGGGAACCGGTGTCACCACGCATCGCATCGCATGCGCTTCGCTGCGCCTCCGTCGCAGGTCCGCGCACGCAGGACAGGGGCAGTCGGGGCGCGTCGCCGGACGCCGCCGCATGACGGAATGGGGCCGCACGGAGCGCCGGCGCGTCGCGCGCGCGACGGCGGCGGCCTTCCTGGACGGCGACTGGGAGACCGCCGGCATGGCGGCGCGGGCGGCTGCGGCCTTCGGAAGGCGGCCGCGCTTCGTCGCGGTCGTCGCGGCGGAGGCCGCGGCGAGCTACCGCGAGCGCCCGGCAGACCGGCCGGGTGAGCTCACGGCGGTGATCGAGCAGGCGTTGCACCGGCTCGACGACCGCGGCCTGCTCCCCCGGCCGCCGCGGCATGTGCCGGCGGCGGTCTTCACCCCGGCGATGGGCCGAATGCGCTGGCCCGTGCCCGTGATCGACACCCCGGCCGACCTGGCCGCCGCGCTCGACCTGCATCACGGCGAGCTCGCGTGGCTGGCCGACCGTCGCGGACTGGAGCGGCGCGCCCGCGACGAGCGGCTGCGCAACTACCGCTACCGGTGGCTGCCCCGGGCCGCGGCGCCGCCGCGCCTGATCGAGCAGCCCAAGCGCCTGCTGAAGGAGGCCCAGCGGCGGGTGTTACGCGGGATCCTCGACGCGATCCCGGCGCACGACGCCGCCCACGGCTTCCGGCGGGGGCACTCGCCGCTCACACATGCGCGCCGCCACACCGGCCGCGGCGTCGTCGTGCGGTTCGACCTGGAGGACTTCTTCGCCTCGATCGCGGCCGGTCGTGTGTACGGCATCTTCCGCGGCGCCGGCTACCCGGAGGCGGTCGCGGCCGACCTCACCGGGCTCGTCACGAATGCGCTTCCGGTCGCCGAGTGGGCGGCGGCGCCGCGGGCGGCCGACCCGGGCGCCGCAGCGGCGCACCACCGCCTGGGGCGACGGCTCGCGGCGGCGCATCTGCCCCAGGGCGCGCCCACCTCGCCCGCGCTCGCCAACCTGTGCGCGTACCGGCTCGACTGCCGCCTGGCCGGGCTGGCCGACGCGTTCGAGGCGACCTACACCCGCTACGCGGACGACCTCGTGCTCTCGGGTGGCTCGCGCCTGCACGCGGGCGCCGTCGCGGTGCGGGGCGCGGTCGCGACGATCGCGCTGGCGGAGGGATTCCGGGTGAACGCGCGCAAGTCGCAGCTCATGACCCGGGCCGGGCGGCAGCGCGTCTGCGGGGTCGTCGTGAACGAGCACCCGAACGTCGCCCGCGCCGACTACGACCGGCTGCGGGCCGCGCTGCACGAGGCCGCGCTGCGCGGGCCCGCCGCCGGCAACCGCGCCGGCGTCCCCGACTTGCGCGCCCACCTGCTCGGACGCATCGGCTGGGTCGAGGCGCTGAATCCGGCCCGCGGGGCGAGGCTGCGGCGCCAGTTCGCCGCCATCGACTGGCCGTAAAGCGGGACAGTCCCCACGCAGCCTCAGGTGCCTGGCACCGTCCCGGTGCCAGGCACCGACCATCCGTACCTGTCACAGCGCCCGTTCGGGGTCAGACCCCGGTTGGGTTAGCCGCCGCCGCAGCCTGTCATCGATGCGTCGGCCATCGAGAGCTACCAGAGGCCGAACACGAACGCGGCCGGGACGATGGGGGTGCTTCCACGCCCGCAGGCTCTCAGCCGGATGTAACGGTGGCGTCACGATGCGACCGCAAACGTCTGTCGGTCTAGACGCCGATCGGGTGCCAGACGGTCTTGGCCTCCGTCAGCGGCTCGATCTCCCACACGCTCTGGCCGGTCGCGGAGCCGCGCACGACGCGCTTCACGTTCTCGGCCGCCATCCGCTCGAGCTCGGCGGCAGCGTCGGCCGGAGCGCCGGTGAGGTCGATCGCGTTCACGTCCATATGGCTCGCCAGGATCTGCGCGACCTCGGCGGCGTCGCCGGTGAGGATGTTGACCGTGCCGGCCGGCATGTCGCTCGTCGCCACCGCCTCGGCCAGCTCGACCGCGGCCAGGGGATGGGCGCTCGAGGCGACGACCACGGCCGTGTTGCCGCAGACGAGCGCCGGCAGAAGGCGCGACACGAGCCCCTCGAGCGCCGGCTCGGGCGGGGCCAGGATGGCGACCACGCCGGTTGGCTCCGGGATCGTGAAGTTGAAGTACGGCCCGGCGACGGGGTTTGCCCCACCCAGCACCTGGGCCAGCTTGTCGGCCCAGCCCGCGTACCAGACCACCCGGTCGATCGACCGCTCCACCTCGTCCGGACCGGAGCAGGCTGCCGCCAGGTCGGCGGCGCGCGTCTCCATCATCTCGGCCAGCCGGTAGAGCACCTGGCCGCGGTTGTAGGCCGTCGCGGCCGACCACTTCGCGACGGCCGAGCGGGCCGCGCGGACGGCGTCGCGCGCGTCCTTGCGCGACGCGCGGGCGACGTTCTGGCCCTCGGCCGCGTAGGTGCGGCCCGACTCGGAGCGCGGGAAGGCGCCGCCGATGTAGAGCTTGTAGGTCTTGCGCACAGGCAGGCGGGGCATCAGTGCTCCGTCCCGGAGGTTCCGTGATGATCGGGCGAGCGAAAATCGAGCATGGGAAGGACGCAGGGAGACCCGATATCGAGAATATCGGGTCGACCGAGGACGCAGCCAGGCGACGATTTGCAGCCGCCCGAGCGCGTGAGGCTGCTGGGACGGAGCACTAGTCGAACCTCAGGTACGCCTCGAGGCCGTGGCGGCCGCCCTCGCGCCCGAACCCGGACTCCTTGTAGCCGCCGAACGGCGACGCCGGGTCGAAGCGGTTGAAGGTGTTCGCCCACACCACCCCCGCCCGCAGCCGCCCCGCCATCCACAGGATCCGCGACCCCTTCTCTGTCCACACACCCGCCGACAGGCCGTACGGCGTGTTGTTGGCCTTCTCGACGGCCTCCGCCGGCGTCCGGAAGGTGAGCACCGAGAGCACCGGGCCGAAGATCTCCTCCTGGGCGATGCGGCTCGACTGGGCGACGTTCGTAAAGACGGTGGGCGCGAACCAGTAGCCGCGCTCGGGCAGCACGCACGGCGGCTGGTAGATCTCCGCCCCCTCGGCCTCGCCGCTTGCGACCAGCTCCGTGATCTTATCGAGCTGCTGGCGGGAGTTGATCGCGCCGACGTCGGTGTTCTTGTCGAGCGGATCGCCCACCCGCAGCGTCTGCAGGCGCCGCTTCAGCTTGGCCACCAACGGCTCTGCGATCGACTCCTGCACGAGCAGCCGCGACCCGGCGCAGCAGACGTGGCCCTGGTTGAAGTAGATGCCGTTGACGATCCCCTCGACCGCCTGGTCGAGCGCGCAGTCGTCGAAGACGATGTTGGCCGCCTTGCCGCCCAGCTCGAGCGTGAGCGGGATCCCACGGCCCGCCAGCTCGCGCTGGATGGCCTTGCCGACCTCGGTCGAGCCGGTGAACGCGAGCTTGTCGATGCCCGGGTGGCGCACGAGCTCGGCCCCGGCCGTCCCGTCGCCGGTGAGGATGTTGACCACGCCGGCCGGAAGCTCGGCCTGGCGGCAAATGTCGGCGAACATGAGCGCCGTGAGCGGCGTCGTCTCGGCCGGCTTCAGCACGACCGTGTTCCCGCACGCAAGCGCCGGGGCGACCTTCCAGGCCAGCATCAGCAGCGGGAAGTTCCAGGGGATGATCTGGCCGGCGACGCCGAGCGGCCGCGGCCGCCGGTTCGGGAAGGCGTACTCGAGCTTGTCCGCCCAGCCCGCGTGGTAGAAGAAGTGCGCCGCGGCCAGGGGCAGGTCGACGTCGCGCGACTCCTTGATCGGCTTGCCGCCGTCGAGCGACTCCGCGACGGCGAGCTCCCGCGCCCGCTCCTGGAGGATACGGGCGATCCGGAACAGGTACTTGGCCCGCTCCGCCGGCCGCAGCGCCGACCAGCCGTTCTCGTAGGCGCCGCGGGCTGCCCCCACCGCCAGGTCGACGTCCTGCGCACCCGCCTGCCCCACCTCGGCGAGCGCGCCCTCGTCGGCCGGGGAGCTGGTCGTGAACCACTCGCCGGTGCGCGGCTCCACCCACTCGCCGCCGACGAAGAGGCCGTAGCGCTCGCGGAAGCGGACGATGTCGCGCGCCTCGGGAGCGGGGGCGTAATCCCACTCGAGCGGTGCGGGCGCGGCCGCGGGACGATGCTCGAGATCGGCCATCAGTCGACGCTGAAGTGGTCGGGGGACTGGTAGGCGCCGGTGCGCTGCTTGCGCATCTGCATGAGCACGTCGTTCAGGAGCGACGAGGCGCCGAAGCGGAACTTCTCCGGCGTCAGCCAGTCGCGGCCAAGCGTCTCGGAGAGCAGGCACAGGTACTGGATGGCGACCTTGCTGTGGCGGATGCCGCCCGCGGGTTTCATCCCCACCTGGCGGCCGGTCTCGGTCTCGACGTCGCGGATGGCCTCGAGCATGCACAGCGTCACCGGCAGCGTCGCCGCCGGGCTGACCTTGCCGGTCGACGTCTTGATGAAGTCGGCGCCGGCGGCCATCGCCAGGAGCGACGCCCGGCGGACGTTGTCGTAGGTGCCGAGCTCGCCGGTCTCGAGGATCACCTTGAGGTGCGCCGGGCCGGCGGCCTCCTTCACGCGCACGATCTCGTCGTACACCTTGGCGTAGCGGCCCGAGAGGAAGGCGCCGCGGTCGATCACCATGTCCACCTCGTCGGCGCCCAGCTCGACCGCGGCCCGCACATCGGCGAGCTTCACATCGATAGGCGACTGGCCCGACGGAAACGCCGTCGCGACCGATGCGATCCGCACGGTGCGACCCTCGCCGAGCCGTTCCCGCGCGACCGCCACCAGATTCGGGTAGACGCACACGGCCGCCACCGACGGCACGCTCGGATCCGGGTCGGGGCGCACCGCCTTCGCGCACATGGCCGCCACCTTGCCGGGCGTGTCCGCGCCCTCGAGCGTCGTCAGGTCGATCATGCGCACGATCAGGTCGAGCGCGGCCAGCTTGGACTCGCGCTTGACCGAGCGCTTGGCCAGGTCGGCCGCTCTGGCCTCGAGCGCGACGGCATCGACGGCGCCGATGCGCGGCAGGCGCGGCTCCAGGGGCAACCCGAACCCTCGGGTGAGCGTGGCCGTCCCGTCCATCGCCTCAGTGTAGTTGTGCCGAGACCGGCGAGTGAGGCCGCCCGGGCGGCGCGAGGTCAACCCACCGGGTCACCGCCGAACCGTATCCCCAGGCGCCGGTCGGCCACGCGCGCGAGCATGTAGGCGGCGAACGAGATCGAGCTGATGAAGAAGCTCGTCGGCCAGGGCTGCACCAGGCTGAGCAGGATGCCGCCCTCGGTCGCAGCGAGCGCGATCACGATCGAGACGAGGATCGCCGTCGCCGGGTTCGCGGTCAGGCGCTGAGCGGCGGCTGCCGGCGTGATCACGAGTGTCAGCACGAGCAGCACGCCGACGACCTGGATGGCCTCGGCGGTCGTGAGCGCGAGCAGGAGGAACGTGAGCACCGAGAGCGCCCGCACGTG
>DASXOR010000174.1:0-8965 GCA_036494095.1 Gaiellales bacterium
ACCACCGCCGATGCGGTTGCGGCACCACCCGAGGAACTGACGCCGGCGCGCCGCGCGCTGCGCCGCCTTATTCGCCGGCGCAGCGCGATGTTCGGCCTCGCCGTCATCGTGTTCTTCATCGCCGTGGCGCTGCTCGCACCCTATATCGCGCCCTACGACCCGCTCAAGACGAACTTCCTCGCCGTGCGCAAGGCGCCCAGTGCCCTTTATTGGTTCGGCACCGACGAGATCGGCCGCGACGTATTGTCGCGGGTGATCTGGGGCGCGCGGGCGTCGCTGCTCGCCGGGCTGGTGTCGGTGACCATCGCGCTGCTCTGCGGCGTGCCGCTCGGCGCGGGCATCGTGGCCGTCTCGATCGTGAGCACCCAGCCGCCGCTCCTGCGCTGCGAGCCGGGCACCGTCACCGAGTCGGAGCGGGCCTGGTGGGGCGGCGGCACCGGCACCTCATCGGGCAGCGCCTGGGTCGCGCCCGGGTCGGTATCCGCGGGCACGATCACGGCGGGCGAGCGCACGTTCCGCTACGCCTGCCGCGGCACCACCCTCGTCAGCTTCAGCCGGCCTTCCTGAGCCGCACGGGCGGCCGCCGGTCGAGCCGGCGCAGCGACTCCCACACGAGGCCCGTGACGCAGGCGGCCCGGAAGCGGTCGACCGGATCGCGCCGCACCGCCAGCATTCCGGCCGCAGCCTGCAGGCACAGGAGCACCGCCAGGGCCGTGATGTGGGTGCTGAGGACGCGCCGCACGCGCCGTAGCCTAGCCGGTGCTCCATCCCTCGACCAGAGGATGAGGTGCTGTGAGGGGACGGATACGGAACCGTGAGCGTTCGGTCAACGCCTCCCACGCGGCCGGGACGGTGCGATAGATCTGCCGCAGGACCGCAGGCATCGACGGAGGAGGAGGCATGATGACCACCACCTGGACTGCCACAAGGCGCGGCGTGCTCGGCCGCGGGGCGGCGCTCGCGGGGGCAATGGGGCTGGGCGCCCCGCTGGCTGCGCCGGCCGTGACGCGCGGGCACGGCCGGCGGCGGCCGCCGATCGACCACATCGTGATCGACTGCCAGGAGAACCGCTCGTTCGACCACTACTACGGGTTCGCGCCGTTTGTCGGCTCGCACGGCGTCCCGGCCGGCTACTCCCAGCCCGACGGCAGCGGCGGCACGGTCGCCCCGTACGCGTTCACGAGCCCGGCCACGCCCGATATCGGGCACGCCTGGAGCGACGTCCACTCCGAGTGGAACGGCGGCGCGATGGACGGCTTCTTCACCACCGACGGCATCGACTGCATGGGCTACTACACCGGCAGCACGCTGCCCTTCTACTACGGCCTGCACGACCACTTCACGCTGTGCGTGAACTACTTCTGCTCGGTGCTCGGCCCCACGTACCCGAACCGCTTCTACCTGGCGTCCGGCACATCCGGCGGGATCACGACGAACGGCATCTGGGGCTTCGGTGTGCTCGACTGGCCCTGCATCCTCGACCTGCTCGAGAACGCCGGCGTCTCGTGGAAGATCTACAACCTGGGCGCGTTCGACGACGTGCCCGCGGGCGACAGCGACAACGTGTTCGTGTTCTTCAAGCGCTTCGCCAACGACCATCGCACCCGGGCGAGCACGCACGACTACCTGCGCGACGCGCGCCAGGGAACGCTCCCGAACGTGTCGTTCCTGATCCCGAGCTTCACCCTCGGCATCGACGAGCACCCGCCGGCCGACGTCACGGTCGGGATGGGGATCCAGCGGCAGATGATCCGGGCGCTCATGCACTCACCGCAGTGGCACCGCTCGGCGTACATCCTCACCTACGACGAGCACGGCGGCTACTTCGACCACGTGGCGCCGCCGCAGGTCGACTCCTACGGCCTCGGCATCCGCGTGCCGACGTGGGTGATCTCGCCGCACGCGCGCCGCCGCCACCTGGAGCCGACGGTGTACGAGCACGGGTCGATCCTGAAGTTCATCGAGCGCGTGTTCGACCTGCCGACGCTGGCCTCGGTGAACCATCGCTTCGATCACCACACGCCCGGCGGGCCGAACAACGAAGCGGCCGGAGGCGCCGCGACGGGCCCGCCCGCTCCGCCGCGCGACGGCGCGCACGCGATCGGCGACCTGATGGAATGTTTCGATTTCTGACCGGCCCCGGGCGGTTGTGAATCGGGCGTAAGAACTCGGTAAATTGGCGTGCGTCGTGCTTGACCCGCCGCCGCGGGGTGCGAAACGGTGAGGCGATCCGAGGAAGGAGCTGGAAGCCTTGAGCCGTCGCCGTATCCCGATCGCCGTCCTGTTCGCCGCCGTGCTGCTTGCCCTGATCGCCCCGTCACAGGCATCCGCCGCGTGGCACCTGCGCTATTACGGGAAGTTCAGCCACGGGTTCAACTCGAGCATGTGGACCCGCTACAACGGCACGCCGCGGTGCTGTCCCGACACGATATGGAAGCGGTCGCACGTCGTCGTCAAGGGCGGCATCCTGCGCCTGCAGAACTACCGCGATCCCGCCTTCGGAGACAAGTGGGTGTCGGCGGGCATCTCGATGGGCAGGTCGCTCAACCAGACCTACGGGCGCTACCGCGTGCGGTTCCGGATCACGAAGGGCCGCGGCGTCGGCATGTGCATGTTCCTGTGGCCGCAGCACGGCTGGCCGCCCGAGGTCGACTTCGCCGAGGAGTCCTCGATCATCGGCGGCCGCCGCTGGGAGACCTCGACGCTGCACTACGGCTCGGGCAACACCGAGATCCACCATCGCGTGCACGCGAATTTCCGCAACTGGCACACCATCGGCGTGAACTGGTCGCCGGGGAAGCTCCTTTACATCCTCGACGGCCGCGTCTGGGCGCAGACCACCGGCTCCCACGTGCCGGACGTGCCGATGCACCTCGGCATCCAGACGCACGTGGGCTCGAACGGCAAGACCGGCACGCTGCCCGACTCGAGCACGCCGAGCAAGGTCGGCCTCCAGATCGACTGGATCAAGGTGTCGAGCTTCGGCTGAGCCCGGCTAGAAGGCCGCTAGTGAACGCGCAAGATCTCGATGAAGCCGGTGCTGCCGCCGAACGGGCTGCGCAGCGAGCGCAGGCGGATGCGGTGGCGGCCCGGCGCGAGGGTGAGCCGGCCGCGGCTGTATCCGGCCTCGTTCCAGCCCTCCGGCCCGGTGGTCGCAAACGGCATCCGGTCGCAGTCGCCGTCGACGTGCACGTCGCTCGTGGTCAGCACGCGGACGCCGTGGTCGAGCACGCGGAAGCGGTCGCCGCGGCAGAAGCCGTCGGTCACGCGCAGGCGCACCGGCGTCTGGCTCGCGAACGTGAACAGCCCCTGCGCGTCGAACGTGCCGACGGTGCCGGCGTCGAACGCCACCCACTGCCCGAACGGCAGCGGCCGGGGCACCTGCGCAGAGCCCGCTGCGGAAGCAGGTGAAAGCAGCAGCGCAAGGGCCACCAACGCAAAAGAGATCGTGCCCAGCCTGCCGGAACCTGGATGGTGTGTCCCGGTCAAAACAAATCGCCCACAGGGATGCTGCCACCGCAACCGCCCGCAGTCAAACTTTTCCGCAAAGGCAGGTGCCTGGCACCGAATTCGGTGCCAGGCACCGGGTGTTCAGCGAGCCGTCGGCACTGCGCTGGTCAATGGACGAGGAGCGCGTGCCAGGCACCTTGAGTCGCACCGCACCAAACGGGGCCAGACCCCTCTTGGTGCGCTTTTGGGCGCTCGCTTCAGCCGAGCTCGCGCAGCAGCTCGCGGGCGATCACGATTCGCTGGATCTGGTTCGTGCCCTCGTAGATCTGGGTGATCTTGGCGTCGCGCATCATCCGCTCGACCGGGAACTCCTGGATGTAGCCGTAGCCGCCCAGGATCTGCACGGCGTCGGTCGTCACGCGCATGGCCGCGTCGGAGGCGGCCAGCTTGCACATCGCCGAGAGCTTGGTCAGCTCGGAGCCGTCGCCGCCCGCATCGAGCATCGCCCCGACGCGGTGCACGAGCCCGCGGGCGGCCTCGAGCGCCGTCGCCATGTCGGCCAGCATGAACTGGATCCCCTGCTGATCGGCGATCGGCTTGCCGAACGCGATCCGCTCGGTGGCGTAGCGGACGGCGTGGTCGAGCGCCGCCTGGCCGATGCCGAGCGCCTGGGCGGCGATGCCCGGCCGGGAGCGGTCGAGCACCCGCATCGCCAGCCGGAAGCCCGCCCCATCCGCGCCGATCAGGCGGTCGCCGGGCAGCCGGCACGAGTCGAGCAGGAGCTCTCCGGTGGTCGACCCCTTGATGCCCATCTTGGGCTCGATCCGGCCGACGGCGAAGCCGGGGTCGTCGGCCTCCACCATGAAGGCGCAGATGCCGGCGTCGGAGCGGGCGAAGACGACGTAGGTGTGGGCCACCCCGGCGTTCGTGATGAAGCGCTTGACCCCGTCGAGCACCCAGTCGGAGCCCTCGCGGCGGGCCCGGGTCGCAAGCGCGGCGGCGTCCGACCCCGCGCCGGGCTCGGTGAGCGCGTAGGCGGCGATCCATTCGCCGCTCGCCCACCGCGGCACGTAGTGGCGGCGCTGCTCCTCGCTGCCGTCCAGGAGCACCGGCAGCCCGCCCAGCCCCTGCACGGCCAGCACGAGGCCGACCGTCGCGTCGGCCCACGAGAGCTCCTCGACCGCGCGCAGGTGCGTGAGCATGCCGGTGCCGGTGCCGCCGTACTCCTCGGGGAAGGCGAGCGCGAAGACGTCGTTCTCGCGCATGAGCGCGACCGCGTCCCACGGGAATTCGGCGGTGTGGTCGACCTCGGCCGCCCTGGGCGCGATCCGCTCGCGTGCGAGCGTGCGCACGGCGTCGATCAGCATCTGGCGGTCGTCCGAGAGCGGCTCCAGATGGCTCGTGTCAGTCACGCACGATCAGCTCCTCGGACGCGGTGGTGAGCGTCTCTGACCCCGACGCGGTCACGGCGTACAGGTTCTCGATCCCGACCGCGCCGCGGCCTGGGAACACGAACTTCGGCTCGATCGCGACCACGTTTCCCTCCACGAGCGGATCGTCGAATCCGGGCGCGAGGATGGGGAGTTCGTCGATCTCCATGCCCACGCCGTGGCCCAGGAACCGTACCCGCTCGGCGCCCGCGCCCATGAAGTGCTCGCCCAGTCCGGCCGCGCCCGCCATCTGCTCGGAGAGGTCGAAGAGCGCCGACGGCGCCGCCCCCGGCCGGAGCTCCGCCTCGACCGCGCGCAGGATCGCGACGGCGGTGTCGTACGCCGCGGCCAGGTCGGCCGGCGGCGCCCCCACGGCGAAGGTGCGCGTCTGGTCGGAGAGCCAGCCCTCGTGGCCGCCGACCAGGTCGGCGATGACCGTGTCGCCGCGCCGGAGCACGTGCCCGTTCGGCCCCTTGCCGACGGCCGGATTCGGCCCCGGGCCGCACAGCGGCGAGTCGGAGTAGCCGGGCACGGCGCCGCTCGGGCCGCCCAGGATCTGACCGTAGTGCATCTCCTGGTTGAAGCCGCGGAAGCGCAGCTGGCCCTGGTGGCCGGCTTTGCGCATGACCCGCTCGACCTCGAGCTGCACATCGGCCTCGCTCACCCCCGCGCCGATCAGCGCCGGCACGGCCTCGGCGCCGCGGCGCACCTGCTCGCAGGCGGCCCGCATCTGCTCGAGATCCCAGGCCGACTTGACCGCCCGCACCTCTCGCAGGGGGCCCGACCCGTCGACCACGTCGATCCCCTGCAGGCGCTCCACGTAGCCCAGATAGGCCCGCGCCGGCAGCACGTCGAGCTCGAACCCCACCCGCGCCCCGGCCCCGATGCCCATGTCGGCGATCTCGGCCACCAGCGCCGAGAGCGAGCGCAGGGGCGCGATCCGCTCGATGGCCGACTCGCGCTTGGCCCGCTCGAGCACCCGCCGCACCAGCAGCCGCGGCTCGCCCCGCGCCGGCACGATCAGATGCGCCTGCTGGTTCGTGCCCGAGAAGTACGCCAGGTCGGCGTGCTGGACGATCACGGCGGCGTCGAGGCCGGCCCGTTCGAGCTCCTCCCGGAGGCGCCCGATCCGGCGCTCGATCTCGGCGGCGGGAGTCACGTGCCCTATCGTAACCGGCGCATGATCCTCGCAAACGGGCCGGTGTACACGATGGACCCGCGGCTCCCTCGCATCGCCGCGCTCGCGGTCGCCGGAGCCACGATCGCGGGCGGCGTCGACGTGCGCGAGGGCGACACCGACACGGTCGGCCACGAGCGCATCGACCTCGACGGGCGCTGCGTCGTGCCGGGCTTCACCGACGCGCACGTGCACTTCCAGGAGTGGGCGCTCGCGCGCAGGCAGCTCGACCTGCGCAGCTGCGGCTCGAAGGCCGAGGCGCTGCGGCAGGTGGCCGCCGCCGGCGGCACCGGCTGGCTGCGAGGCGGCGGCTGGGAGCCGGTGCGCTGGCCGGACGGGCCGGTGAGCGCGGCCGACCTCGACACGGTCACCGGCGATCGCCCCGCGGCGCTTTGGTCGCGCGACGGGCACACGCTGTGGCTCAACTCGGCGGCGCTCGCCGCATCCGGCGGCGCGCAGACCACCGGCGTCCTGCGCGAGAACGCCGCCTTCACCTTCCCCCTGCCCGCGCCCGAGCCGCTCGAGCTCTCCCGCGCCGTGCGCGAGGGCGTGGCCGCTGCCAACGCCCGCGGCGTTGTCTGCGTGCACGATTTCCAGCGCCCCGGCGGCCGCGGCCTGTGGCAGCGGCTCGACGCCGACCGGCGCCTGCACCTGCGCGTGCACATGACCGTGCCCGTCGAGATGCTGGGCGCCGCGACCGCGCTCGAGCTGCGCACCGGCTTCGGCGGCGAGCTCGTGCGGGTGGGGCCGGTGAAGGTGTTCATGGACGGCGCGCTCGGCTCGGGGACGGCGTGGATGCTGGACGGCTCGGGCGAGGCGCTCGTGAGCGCCGCCGAGCTCGAGGCGATCGCCCGCGAGGCGGCCGCAGGCGGGCTCGCCGTGGCCGTGCACGCCATCGGCGACGGGGCTGTGCACGCCGCCCTGGACGGCCTCGAGGCCGCCCGCGACGCCTGGGAGCAGCTGCCCGTCGCGCCGCGCATCGAGCACTGCCAATGCGTCGACGACGCCGACCTGCACCGCTTCGCGGCCATCGGGGTGACGGCCTCGGTGCAGCCGTCCCATGCCATGGACGACCGCGACCTGGCCGACCGCGTCTGGGGCGAGCGGGCTGCCGCGGCCTACCGCTGGCGCGGCCTGGCCGACGCCGGCGCCGACCTGGCCTTCGGCTCGGATGCGCCGGTGGCCGCGCTCGATCCGCTGGCCGGCATCCAGGCGGCCGTCCACCGCACCGCGGATGGGCGCGAGCCCTGGTATCCCGGCCAGCGCCTGGAGGTACCCGACGCGATCCTCGGCTTCACGGCCGGCGCCGCCCACGCCGTCGGCGAGCACCGCCGCCGCGGCCTGCTCCTGCCCGGCTACGCCGCCGATTTGGTCGTCCTCGACACCGACATCGTCGCCCACCCAGACCGCATCGCCGCCACGCAGGTCGTCGCCACGATGCTGAACGGCCGCTGGGTGCACGGCGCCCCGCCCTGGTAGCCGCCAAACCGGGGCCTGGCCCCGCTTGGCGGGGCCAGGCCCCATGCTGGGCGTCAGCCCCCGGTGGCGAGCCGCTGGCAGGCGGCGGGGCTCTCGATGCACCGGGCGAAGACGTGCGCGATCGGCGCGTAGTGACTGTGCGGCGCGTCTGACTCGACCTGGCTGAACTCCCCGGCGGCGTCCTGGCTGTCCTTCGTCCAGAAGTAGACGAGGCCCAGATGGAACAGCACCTCGGGGTCGGGCTGGGCCTTCGTCTCGGAGGCGAGGTTCAGCATCGTCTGGAGCGTGTTCATCGGGGCGTCCTTGTCGAACCCGAGCACGGCCACCGCCACCTGCTCGGAGATCCCCTGGGGGTTCAGGTCGGCGGCCCGGCGCGCGTCGCGCAGCGCCGCCAGCCGATCGGTGCGCTCGAGAGCTACGGCGAGCGCGAGCCACGCCCCGGAGCTCGTCGGGTGCGCCGCCACTGCCGCCTGCAGCGCCCGCAGCGACCCGGGGCTCGCGCTCGGCGGGAAGTAGGGCGGGTAGCCCGGCGCCTCGTGGCCGAGGTGCAGCAGATCGTCGGCGTTCGTGCCGTAGAAGCCGTACGGGTCGAGCCGCTTCACGCGCTCGAGCGTCAGCTCGGCCGGCTGCGGCTCTCCCGCCCAGAGCTGGGCCAGGCCGAGCGCGAAGACCACGGCGGGGTTTCGCTGCGGCAGCCGCCGCAGGGCGGCCAGCGTCCGATCCGAATGGGCGGAGCTGTACGCGACGAGCGTCCGGGCGACGGCCAGGCGCACGTCGCCCGCCGGCAGCCGCCTCTGCGCCGCGGCGTACACGGCCGCGTTTCCGCCCTTGACGGCCGGCCCGGGCAGGTCGAGGAAGAGCGGCGGCTGACCGGACAGCGGCCGGGCCGTCTGCGCCTTCGCGCCCCCGCCCCCGCCGCCCTCATGCGTGACCAGCACGGCGGCCGCGGAGATGACCCCGGCGGCGACCGCGACGGCGGCCACCAGGATCAGCCGGCGGCGCCCGTTGGGAATACGCACCCCGGTTCCCGCGTTAGGGAGGTCTGGAGAAAAGTTTGGATCCATTCGGTTGGTAGACTTCTTGTTGCAAGTGCAAGCTCGGAGGGGAAAGGGTAGGTGAAGCTGGTGGTTTCGGCTCGCGATTACCTCGCATCTGTGAAGCAGCAGATCCGGGAGGAGACGGCTCAGGAGGCCGCGGAGCGGCTCGCCGTCGAGCCGCGACCCGTCGTGCTCGATGTGCGTGAGCGCGACGAGTACGAGCAGGGCCTGATCCCCGGCTCGATCCACATCCCGCGCGGCAACCTGGAGACCAGGATCGAGTCGCGCGTCCCGGAGCGCGCGACGCCCCTCATCATCTACTGCGCCTCGGGCACGCGCTCAGCCTATGCGGCCAAGACGCTGTCGGAGCTCGGCTACACGGACGTCGTCTC
>DASXOR010000175.1:0-44748 GCA_036494095.1 Gaiellales bacterium
CGTGCGCTCGGGATCGTCGGCCGGCCGCAGCGCTGCCGCCCGCCTCAGCAGATTCGCCGCCGCCGACCGGTCGCCGGCGTCGAGCACGCGCCGCCCCGCCGCGCTCAGGTGCCCCGAGGCGTCGGCGGCGAGCGCGCGGTGCGGCACCGAGTCGACCCGGCCGAGCTGGCGCCGGTACTCGTGGGCCTGCTCGAGGTGGTAGCCGATGATCTCGTCGAGCTCGCGCCGCTCGGCCGCCACCGACCGCAGCCAGTTCGCAAAGCCCACGTGCAGCTCCGCCCGCCGCCGCTTGGGGATGAGCTCATATGCGGCGTCGCGCACGAGCAGGTGGGTGAACCGGTAGCCCGCGTCGTCGGAGAACTCGCGCTGTGCCGGGCGCACCAGCTCGCGCTGCTCGAGCTCGGCAAGCGCCGCGTCGACGTCGATCGCGGCCTGGTCGGCGAGCAGCGCCGAGACGACGCCGCGATGGAAGCCACGGCCCTCGACCGCGGCCGCCTCGATCACCCGCCGGGCCGGGCGCGGCAGGCCGTCGATGCGCGCCGCAAGCAGCGCGTTGATGCTCGGCGGCGTCGCCCCGGCGGGGTCGTCGGCCCGCATCGCCACCAGGTGCTCGAGGAAGAGCGGATTGCCCTCGGCGGCCGCCAGGATCTCGAACCGGCGCAGGCGCCGGCCCTGCCGGCCGGCGAGCCCGCGCAGGAGCTGGGCCGAGTCGGTGTCCGAGAGCGGCCGCAGGCGCACCGTCGCGCCGCGGCCGAACGCCGTCGCCCAGGCGGGGCGGCGCTCGAGCAGGTCGTCGCGGGCCAGGCAGACGATCGCAACCGGCGCGGTGCGCACGTAGCTCGCGAGGTACTGGATCAGGTCGAGCAGCGGCGGCTCGGCCCACTGGATGTCGTCGAACGCGACCACGAGCGCCAGCTTGCGCGCGAGCGCCTCGAGCAGCCGCCGCACCGCCCACTGCACGTCCTGGGCCGAGGCCGTCGAGTGCGACCGGCCGATGGCGGCGGACACCATCGACGCCGCCAGGATGTCCTGTTCGTCGCCGGGCATGAGCCGTTCGAGCCCGGCCACGCCGCCGAGCTCGTCCACGATCTCCTTGAGCGGCCAGTACGTGATGCCCTCGCCGTAGGGCAGGCAGTGGCCGACGACAACCCGCGCGCGCCCCTGCACGTCCGACACGAACTGCTTGACGAGCCGCGACTTGCCGATCCCGGCCGGGCCGAGCACCGTCGTGACGACGCACCTCTCCGTGCTCAGGCAGCGGTCGAAGCGGGCCTGCATCCGCCGCAGCTCGCGGCGGCGGCCGACCATGCCGGCGGCGGCCGTCGCGCGCAGCGACTCGCGGCCCGGCCGCAGCCCCTCGACGCACCACGTGCGCATGCGGCCGGTCTTGCCCCGCAGCTCGAGGTCGCCGTGGCGGCGGAGCCGCGTCGTGCTCGCGACCAGCCGCTGCGTCTCGGGCCCGATCAGCACGGCCCCGGTGGGCGCCGAGGACTGCAGCCGGGCCGCGGCGTTCACGGCGTCGCCGACGATCAGCCCCTGGTCGGTCGCGTCGTCGGCGGTGATCACCTCGCCGGTGTGCACGCCGATGCGGATCCCGAGCTCGACGCCGTACTCGGCCTCGAGGTCGCGGTTCAGGTCGACGAGGGCGGAGCGCATCTCGAGCGCCGAGCGCACCGCCCGCAGGGCATCGTCCTCGTGCAGCACCGGCACCCCGAACACGGCCATCACGGCGTCGCCGATGAACTTCTCGACGCGGCCGCCGTGCAGCTCGACCACCCGCTGCATCTCGCCGCCGTAACGCCCCATCACCCCCTGGAGCGCCTCGGGGTCGAGCCGCTCGCCGAGCGCGGTCGAGCCGACCACGTCCGCGAACACGATCGTGACCGTCTTTCGCACGCGCGCGCCGGAAACCAGCTCGCTACCTTCGTCACGAGCCCCCATCGGGCGATTCTACGGGAAGACGGTGCCGGTGCGGGCTCCGGTGGTAGGCTCGCGCGCATGCGGGGGCGCGTGCAAGTCATCCTGGCCGTGGCGGCGGCGACCGTCGCGCTCGGCGGCGGCACCGCGCGGGCCGCGACGCCGGCGGCGGCGCCCGTGGCCACGATCAAGGTGGCGCAGTTCAACTGCGACATCTCCGACGAGTTCCCGATCATCAAGGCCGGGCTCGTCGCCCGGGCGATCCGGGCGAGCGGGGCCGACGTCGTCGGCATCGAGGAGGGCGGCGGCGAGATCCGCCAGATCGCCCAGGCGCTGCACTGGCGCTACTACGACATCCGCATGCAGATCGTCTCGCGGCTGCCGCTCATCGATCCACCGGGTGGACACGGCCTGTACACGTTCGTGGAAGCGTCGCCCGGCCGGGTCGTCGCGTTGGAGAACGTGCACCTGCCATCGGCGCCGTACGGGCCGGTGTGGGTGAAGCATGGCAAGACCGCGGCCCAGGTGATCGCGATGGAGAAGCGGGTGCGCCTGCCGGCGATCCAGCCCGACCTGACCGCGGCGCGCTCGCTGCACGCGCAGGGCATACCCGTCTTTCTGACCGGTGACTTCAACTCACCCTCGTTCCGCGACTGGACGAAGGCCGCCGTCGGCACGCGCCCCGACCTGCGCTACCCGCTGCGCTGGCCGGTCTCGGCCGCCGTCGAGGCCGCCGGCTTCACCGACTCGTTCCGGGCCGTCTACCCCAACCCGGTGCGGGTGCCCGGGCTGACCTGGCCCACCCACCGCACGATCCCGGGCGTCGACCTCTTCCGCGGCGAGCCCAAGGACCGGATCGACTTCGTGTTCGCGCAGGGCGCGACTCCGATCGCGAGCGCGATCGTCGGCGAGCCCGGCTCGCCGGGCACCGCCGCGACCGTGGCGCCGTGGCCGTCCGACCACCGCCTGGTCGTCTCGACCTTCCGTGTGCGCGGTGCGAGCCCGCCGGCGCTCGTCACGGTGCCGCATCGGCTCGTGCGCGTCGGCGATGCCGTGCCGGCCTCGTTCCATGCCGGCGGGGCCGTATCGGCGGTCGCGATCGAGCACCTGCGCGGCGGCACGGCGACGGTCGTCGCCCGCCGGCGCGTGACGGCGGCGGCCGCCCGCGGCGTGGGCGCGGTCAGCTTCCCGAGCTCCGGCTGGGCGCCCGGGGCGTACGCCGCCGCTCTGCTCGGCCCGGGCGGGCGCGTGCGCTCCCGGTACCCGTTCTGGGTCGCCCGGCCCGGCGCGGCGCCTGCGGTGGCCACGACGAAGGCCACGTTCGCGACGGGCGTGCCGATCCGCGTGACGGTGAAGAACGCCCCCGGCGATCGCTGGGACTGGCTCGGCATCTACCACCGCGGGGCCGACCCGTTGGTGGCGTCGTACCTGCTCTGGGGCTACACCCACTCGGCCATCGACGGCACGTTCTCGCTGCGGCCGAGCGGCATCTTCGCCGTCCCGCTCACGCCGGGCCGCTACAGCGTCTACCTGCTGCGCGACGATCTGTACGTGAAGATCGCGGGCGCGGCGTTCAGCGTCCGCTGACGTGCCGCGGTGACCGGCGCCCGTCCCCGGATGCGCCGGTCACCGCGTGATACGGGCCTACAGCTGGGCTACCGTGGCCGCCGCCGCGCCGCCGAACACCTGCAGGGCGATGACCGCGACCATGGGCGAGAGGTCGAGGCGGCCGAGGGGCGGCACGAGCCGCCGGAACAGGCCCAGATAGGGCAGCGTGAGCGATTGGATCCCGCTGCGGATGCCGGCAAGCGCGGGCGAGCGGGGCGAGCGCATCCACGAGAGCACGACCGCCGCGAGGATGAGCAATGTGTAGACGCTGACGGCGTTTGCGATCAGACTTGCGAGGAGGTGAGGCATTCTGGCGCCTTTCGGGTGTCGGTTCGGATTGAGCTTGCGATACACCCAGGCTAGCGGCCTCGGTTGTGGCCGAGCCGAGCCGCGGCCGAGCGCCAGACGGGAGTTCGGTAAGGGATCGGCGAGGCGATCTCGCGTTGACCTGCGCAACGCCTCAGGCTACCTGATATTGCCGGACAGGCAGAGAATCAGGTAGCCTGATGGATGTGCTTCGGATGCCGCTCCCAGACCGACTAGAGGCCGGCGCCCAGCCGGCGCACGGAGCCGACCAGGAGCTCGTGGAACTGCTCGACCTCCGAGATGTGCATGCCCGCCAGCAGGTCTTCCTCGAGCGCGTCCACCTCCCGGTCGCAGGCCTGGAGCACGCGTTCGCCGCCCGGAGTCAGGTCGGTGCGGATCGCCCGGCCGTGGTTCGGGTCGGGGTGGCGACGGATCAGCTTCAGGGCGGTCAGTTGCGCCAGCACCTCGTTCATCGACTGCGGTGTGATCAGGGCCCGCCGGGCGAGCTGCGCGTTGGAGAGGCCCGGGCGCGAGCGCATCACCGAAAGCGCCGTGTACTGCGACACTGTCAGCCCGTGCGGCTCGACCAACTCGGCGATGCGGCGCCGCAGCACATGGTCGAGCCGGCCGATCACGTAGCTCAAGCGCGGCTCCATCCCACGAGACTACCCGACGGGGTCACATGACAGGCAGCCTGAGAGGAGCGACATGACATACAGCGACCGCTGGAGCACGGTGCGGGTCGATCTGGAACCCGCCGGCATCGCCTGGGTCGAGCTCGACCGGCCCGACAAGCGGAATGCCATGAACCCCACCATGAACACCGAGATGATCGAGGTGCTGGAGGCGCTCGACGCCGACGACGCCTGCAGCGTCGTCGTCCTGACCGGCGCCGGCGACGCCTTCTCGGCCGGCATGGATCTCAAGGAGTACTTCCGCGACGTCGACGCCGGTCCGGCTCACGTCCAGCGGCGCGTCCGCCGCGACTCCGCCCAGTGGCAGTGGCGGCTCCTGCGCACGTACGCCAAGCCCACGATCGCGATGGTGAACGGCTGGTGCTTCGGCGGCGCCTTCACCCCGCTCGTGGCTTGCGACCTCGCCATCGCCGCCGACGAGGCGACGTTCGGGCTCTCGGAGGTGAACTGGGGCATCCCCCCCGGCGGGGTCGTGAGCCGCGCGCTGGCCGAGACGGTGGGGACGCGGGCCGCGCTCTTGCACATCATGACCGGCCGCACCTTCGACGGCCCGCGGGCGGCCGAGATGGGGCTCGTGAACGCGAGCGTGCCGCGCGCCGAGCTGCGCGCTGAGGTGCGGCGGCTGGCCGAGGAGCTGCTCGAGAAAAACCCCGTCGTCCTGCGTGCGGCCAAGCTCGGCTTCAAGCACTGCCGCGACATGAGCTGGGACGAGGCCGAGGACTACCTCTACGCCAAGCTCGAGCAGTCGCAGTTCCTGGACTCCGAGCGCGGCCGCGAGCAGGGCCTCTCGCAGTTCCTGGACGAGAAGAAGATCCGGCCGGGGCTCGAGGCATACGAACGGTAGGTAACGTCACATCGTTACGTCTTGAGTGATTGAACGAGCTGACGCTTCTGCACCTTTCCGGTCGCGCTCTTCGGCAGCTGCGTGAGGAACACGATCCGGCGTGGATACTTGTAGGCCGCGACCCGCTCGGCGGCGAAGGCGCGCAGGGCATCGGCATCTTCCGCCGCCCCGGGCTCGAGCACGACGAAGGCCGTCACCTCCTCGCCGAGCACGTCGTGCGACGTGCCGACAACCGCCGCCTCGCGCACGTCCGGGTGGGCGAACAGGGCCTCTTCGACCTCGCGCGGGTAGACGTTGTAGCCGCCGCGGATGATCACCTCCTTTGTGCGGTCGACCAGGAACAGGTTGCCGGCTGCGTCGGTGCGGCCAAGATCGCCGGTCGCAAGCCACCCGTCGGGGTCGATGGCCGCCGCCGTGGCCGCCCGATCCCGCCAGTAGCCCGGGATCACCGTGCCGCCGCGAAACTGGATCTCGCCGATCTCCCCGGCGGGGCAGATGGAGCCGTCGGCGGCCCGGATGCGCATCTGCACCCCGCCCGCCGGGATCCCCACCGAGCCCGCCGTTCGCGGCAGCCCCACCGGCTGTGCGGCCGCCATGCCCGAGAGCTCGGTGAGTCCGTAGCCCTCGTGGATCGGGCAGCCGAACGTGCGCTCGAACTCGATCCGGACGCCCGCCGGCAGCGGCGCGCCGCCGATGTGCGCGAGCCGAAGCGGCGGGCGCACGTCGGTCTCGCGGGCGGCCGCAACGAGCGCGACGCACATGGTGGGGACGCCGAGCAGGACGGTCGTGCCCGTGTGGGCCATGTCGGCCAGCGTGCGCGGAGCGTCGAAGCGGCCGGGGACGGCGACGGCCGCGCCGGTGAGAACGGCGGCGATCATCGCCCCCGACTGGCCCAGCACGTGCGCGAACGGCGCCACGCCCAGGATCACGTCGGCGCGGGTGTAGCCCAGCACCGCCACGGCGTTCTCGCCGGCCTCGCGCAGGCCGGCGTGGGTCAGCACTGCCCCCTTCGCCGCCCCGGTCGTGCCCGACGTGTACAGGATCACCGCCGGGTCGTCCGGGCGGCGCTCGGCGATCGGCCTGTCCGTTGGCAGCGGCAGCGCCTCGGCGGGCGGCCACGAGGGGTCGATCGTGACCCGCGCCCCGGATGCCGCCACGCGCTGGGCGATCTCCGGCGGCGCCAGCAGGACGTTCAGCGGCACGACGACCGCGCCGGCCCGCAGCGCGCCGAAGTAGGCGGCGACGTACGCCGGGCCATTGGGCATGTGCAGCGCAACCCGATCGCCGGCGCGGACGCCGCGCTCGGCCAGCAGTGCGGCGACGCCGGATGCGCGCCGGGCGAGGTCGGCGTAGGTCGTCGTGCGGCCGTCCTCGCAGATCAGGGCGGCGCGTTCGCCGTCGGCCGCGGCGGCCATATCCAGGATCTGGGCGAGGTTGGCGGACATCCGAGAAGCTGCTCCTGGCCAATTGGCAGTTCGAGCGAATGCCAATTGGCCGGGACTGCGCTGATCAGGCTACCTGATACAACCGCCGCCCGTCAGCCGTCTGCAATGCGCCTGAGCAGTGCAGCGGCCTCGCCCAGGACGCGGCGCTCGTCCGCCGTGAGGTCGCGGGCGATCGCGTCGGCCAGCCAACCCTCGCGGCGGCGGCGGTCGTCGGCAAGCGCCTCGCGGCCGGCCGTGGTGAGCTCGAGCACGACCCGGCGGCCGTCGCCCGGGTCGGGCCGGCGCGAGATCAGCCCGGCCTGCTCGAGTGCCGCCACGGTGCTCGCCACTGACTGTGGACGCACCCGCTCGGCCGCGGCGATCGCGCTCACGCCCGAGAGCCCGTCGCGGTCGAGCCGCCCGAGCACGGTGAGCTGGGCGAGAGAGATGTCGCGCCGCTCGGCCCGGAGGCGGCGCACGAGCCGGCCGATCACCACGCGCAGGTCGCTTGCGAGCGTGTTTGGGTCGCTCATGTATGCAGCATAACTGAACAGTCTGCCTGTAGAGTTGGAGCGGTGGCCGCCGACCGCTACAAGTGGATCGCCCTCTCGAACACGACGCTGGGGGTACTGCTCGCAACACTCGACGCGTCGATCACGCTGATCGCGATGCCGGACATCTTCCGGGGCATCAAGCTCGACCCGCTGGTGCCGGCGAACAGCTTCTACCTGCTGTGGATGATCCTCGGCTACCTCGTCATCACGAGCGTCCTCATCGTCAGCCTCGGCCGCCTGGGAGACATGTACGGCCGGGTGCGCATCTACAACCTCGGCTTCGTGATCTACACCGTCGCGTCGCTGCTCCTGGCCATCGACTGGATGACCGGCCGGTCGGGCGCGACGTACCTGATCGTCTTTCGGATCGTCCAGGGCCTCGGCGGCGCCTGCCTGCTGGCCAATGCCGCCGCGATCATCACCGACGCCTTCCCCTCCACCCAGCGCGGCATGGCGCTCGGGATCAACAACATCGTCGGCGTCAGCGGCATGTTCGTCGGCCTCGTGCTCGGCGGCCTGCTGGCACCCATCGACTGGCGCCTGGTGTTCCTGATCTCGGTGCCGGTCGGCGTCTTCGGCACCGTCTGGGCGTACCTGAAGCTCGAGGAGCGCAGCGTGCCGAAGCGGGCGCCGATCGACTGGTGGGGCAACGTCACCTTCGCGCTCGGGCTCGTCCTCATGATGGTGGCGGTGACGTACGGGATCCGCCCGGCCGGCGGCCATGCCACCGGCTGGACGAGCCCCCGCGTGATCGGCCTGATGGGCGCCGCGGCCGTGAGCCTGATCGCGTTTGCGACCATCGAGCGGCGTGTACCCGACCCGATGTTCAAGCTGCCGCTGTTCCGGATTCGCGCGTTCACGTTCGGGACGCTCTCGACGTTCCTCTCGGCGGTCGCCCGCGGCGGGCTCATGTTCATGCTGATCATCTGGCTGCAGGGCATCTGGCTGCCGGAGCACGGCTACAACTTCCAGGACACGCCGCTCTGGGCCGGGATCTACATGCTGCCCCTGACGCTCGGCATGCTCGTCGCCGGCCCGACCTCGGGTTACCTCTCCGACCGGTTCGGGGCGCGCCTGTTCGCGACGACCGGGATGATCGGGGCCGCCGTGAGCTTCGGCCTCCTGCTCCTGCTTCCGACGGACTTCTCGTATCCGTTCTTCGCCGCCGTGCTCGTCCTGAACGGCGTCTCGATGGGCATGTTCGCCTCGCCGAACCGGGCCAGCGTCATGAACAGCCTCCCGGCCGGCGACCGCGGCGCCGGCGGCGGCATGAACCAGACCTTCCAGAACTCGGCCCAGGTGCTCTCGATCGGCATCTTCTTCACGCTCATGATCCTGGGCCTGGCCACGACGCTCCCGACCACCGTCCATGCCGGCCTCGTCGCCCACGGCGTCTCCCCCGCCACCGCCGGGCAGGTCGCCCACCTGCCGCCCGTCTCGATCCTGTTTGCCGCGTTCCTCGGCTACAACCCCATCGGCCACCTGCTCGGCCCGGGCGCGCTGCACGCCCTCTCGGCGCACAACCGCACGGTGCTGACGGGGCCGTCGTTCTTCCCCCACCTGATCTCGGCGCCGTTCCGAAACGGCCTGCACGCCGCCTTCGCCTTTGCGATCGTCGCCTGCCTGATCGCCGCCGCGGCGTCGCTCCTGCGCGGCAGCCGCGTCGCCGCCGACGAGCGCACGCACGCTCACACGGCTCTCAGGGTCGGCCGCTAGCGTTTCGGGGGTCTCGCGAGGAGGAAGTGCGCAATGGGCATGATCAGGCGTTCATCGGCGACAAGTCTGGCCGGGTGGTTCGTGCTCCTGGCGGTGCTGCTCTCGGCCATCACGGTCACCGCCTTCGCGGTCACCCGCAGCGGGCCGCCCAAGCCGCCCAAGCGGTCGCTCGCAAGCGCCGTGCACCTCGCGCTCTCCCACCACCCGGTCTCCGGTGTCTCGGCCCGCTTTGTGATCGACCAGCACCTGCTGGCCGGCAACTCGACCACGATCTCGGCCAGCCCGATCTCGGGGGCGACCGGAAGCGTGTTCGTCGGCGGCGGCCACGTCCGCGTGAACGTCAAGTCACAGCTCGGCACGACCGCGCTCAGCTTCGACGGCCACCAGGTGACGCTGTACGACAAAAGGCACCACGCCGCCTACATCCTGCCGGTTGCGCACCACGCGAGCGATCGCGCCGACGCGGCGCACGCCCACGCCGTGCCGACCATCGCCGCGATCCAGAAGGCCATTGCCCGCCTCGGGCACGTTGCCGTCGTCTCGGGGGCCATCCCGAGCAACGTCGCCGGCCACAAGGCCTACACCGTGCGCGCCGCGCCGCGCCGAAACGGCGGCCTCTTCGGCAACTTCGAGCTGGCCTGGGATGCCGCGCAGGGCATTCCGCTGCGGCTCGCGGTCTATCCGCACGGGTCGAGCACCCCAGCCGTCGCGATCACGGTGACCCACATCCGCTACGGCACCGTGCCGGCCGCCCACCTGACGCTCGCGCTGCCGGCGGGCACGAAGATCGTGCACGTGCACATGCCCAGCCGCAGCGACCGCTCGCAGACCGCGCACACCGCATCGGTGACGGGCGCCGCAGCCGTCGCCAAGGCGGTCGGCTTCCGCCTGGCCGCGCCCGCCAAGCTCGCGGGCATGGCCCAGCGCGAGGTGCGATCGGTGAACGTCGGCAAGAGCCCGGCGGCCCTGGTCACCTACGGCCGCGGACTCGGCGCGATCTTCGTGCTCGAGCAGCGGGCGACCGCCCGGCAGAGCCAGTTGAAGGCGCTGCCGTCGGCATCGATCGACGGCGTACACGGCCGCGAGCTTGATACGACGCTCGGATCGCTCGTACAGTGGAGCCGTGGCGGCATCACCTACACGGTCGTCGGCTCACAGCCGGCGGCGCGGATCATGACCGCGGCCCAAGCCCTGCACTGAGTTGGCCGGGTGAGCCAAAACGGCGGCGGTGAGCCGCTCGTCGAGATCCACGGCGTCACCAAGCGCTACGGCGCCATCGTCGCGCTGGACGACGTCTCGGCCTCGCTGACCGAGCGCGCGGTCGGGCTCCTGGGCGCAAACGGCGCGGGCAAGTCGACCCTGATGCGGTCGATCCTCGGCCTGATCAAGGCCGACGCGGGCAGCATCCGCGTGCTCGGGATCGACGCCTCCAAGCCGACATGGGAGATCCGGCGGCTGCTCGGCTACATGCCCGAGCACAACTCCCTGCCGCTCGGCATGACCGCGCGCGACCTGGTCGTCCACATGGGCGAGCTGCGCGGCCTGCCGCGGCGGGTGGCGGTGCTGCGCGCGTCCGAGGTGCTCTTCCAGGTGGGGCTGGAGGAGGAGCGCTCGCGCCTCATCCGCACGTTCTCGGTGGGCATGAAGCAGCGCACGAACCTTGCCCAGGCGATCGTGCACTCGCCCGGGCTCGTGATCCTGGACGAGCCGACGAACGGCCTCGACCCGGCCGGGCGGGAGGAGATGCTCACCCTTGTACGGCGGCTCTCGGCCGAGCTCGGGATCGCCGTCGTCATGTCGTCGCACGTGCTCGAGGACGTCGCCCGCACCTGCGACTCGGTGATCGTGCTGCGCGATGGCAAAGTGGCCGCGACCCGCGCGATCGACCACGCGGCGGCGGCCACGCAGGGCGACGTCCAGGTGCGCATCACCGGCGACGCGGCCGGGTTCAGCGAAGCGGCAGCGCGGCTCGGGCTCACGGTGCAGCGGAACGGCGACGGCGAGAGCGCATGGCTGCTCGTGCGGGGCGAGGACGCCGACGGCGTGCTCACCGGGGTGCGCGACGCCGCCGTCGCGGCCGGCGTCGGCCTGCACGAGCTGCGGCCCGCCGGGCCGACGCTCGAGGAATCGCTGATCGGGGCGATCGGATGAGCGCCGACGCCAACGCCCGTGTCGTCGATGTCGCCTACAGCCGCTACGACGGCCCCCGGTCAGGTCGCCTCGGGGCGATCTGGTCGCTGGCCCGGTGGAGCGCCCTGCGCGCGCTGGGGGCACGGCGGGGGTGGAAGGCCAAGCTCATCCCCATCACCCTGACGCTGCTCGCGTTCGCGCCGGCGCTCGTGGTCCTGGGCCTGCGGGCGCTCTTCGGGACCTCCAGCTTCACGAGGGATCTCGTGAAGGCGCTGCCGTACTCGGACTACATGGCCACGATCGCGATCGTCATCCTCGTCTTCAGCGTCGTCATCACGCCGGAGCTCGTCTGCCCCGACCGTCGCGACCGCACCCTCTCGCTCTACTTCTCGACGGCGATCGGCCGTGGCGACTACGTGATCGGCAAGATCGTCGCCGCGCTGATCCCGCTGCTCCTGGTCACGCTGGCGCCGCCGCTGATCCTCTACGCCGGCAACCTGCTCTTCGCCGTGCACCCGATCGGGTACCTGGACAGCCACGTCGCCGACCTGCCCCGCATCGTCGGCGGGGGCCTCATGATCGCGGCCTTCTACGCGCTGATCGGCCTCGCGATCTCGTCGCTGACCGGACGGCGGGCGTTCGCCGTGGGCGGCTATCTGGCGTTTCTGATCATCCCGACGATCGTCGGCGGCGTGCTCGCCCACGCGCTGAACGAGCGCTACCTGCGCCTGCTGGCGTTCGCCGCCGCGCCGATCCAGGCCGCCCGCGGCCTCTACCCGGGCTACACCGACCGCGGCCACATCAGCGCGGCGGTGTGGGCGGCGACGTCGGTCGAGCTGATCGTGGTCGCCGTCATCGTGCTCGCCATCCGCTACGGACGGGACGAGGGGTGAGCGCCCCCGCGATCGAGTTCACCGGCGTCTCGCGCTGGTTCGGGGACACCGTCGCGCTCGCCGACGTCTCGTTCACCGCCGACGGCGGCGTGATCGGGCTGCTCGGGCACAACGGCGCCGGCAAGTCGACGACGCTCAAGCTCTCGGCCGGGTTCTCGACGCCGAGCAGCGGCGTCGTGCGCATCTTCGGCGTCGACCCGCGGCGCACGCCCGCCGTGTACCAACGTGTCGGCATCGTCCCCGACCACAGCCCGCCGTGGCCGTTCCTGTCGGCGCGCCGGGTGGTCGAGCTCGCGGCCCGGCTGCACCGGGTGGCAGACTTCCGCGCGGCCGCCGCCGCGGCGATCGAGACGGTCGGCCTCGAGGCGGCCGCCGACCGGCCGGTGGGCGAGTTCTCCCACGGCATGCGCCAGCGTGTGAAGCTCGCCCAGGCGCTCGCGCACGACCCCGAGCTGCTGCTCCTGGACGAGCCGCTGAACGGCCTTGACCCGGCCCAGCGCAGCCACGTGATCGAGCTGCTGACGCGGCTCGGGACGGAGGGCCGCACCGTCATCGTCTCGTCGCACGTCCTCCACGAGGTCGAAAGGATGGCGCCGCGGGTGCTCGTGCTCGTGAACGGCCATCTGGTCGCCGAGGGCGCCACCGACGCGATCCGGCGGCTGATCAGCGAGCGGCCGCGGCGGGTGCTGGTGAGCCCCGACGGCAACGGCCGTGCGCTCGCGCGGGAGCTGCTCGGCCTGGCCGACGTCGATGCCGTGCGCCTCAAGAACGGCACGATCGAGATCGAGACCAGCGACCCGGCGACGCTCAGCCGCGAGCTGCCGCTGGCCGCGCAGCGGACGGAGACGCTCCTGCGCGGAATCCGCCCGGTCGGAGACGACCTCGAGAGCGTGTACGCCTATCTGCACGAGCGCGCTCGGGGGCAGGCGCGGTGATCGACCCCGTCTTCATGCTCACGCTGCGTGCGCTCCTGCTGCAGAAGCGCACGATCGTGCTCGGGCTGGTGGCGGCGGCCCCGGCGCTGATGGCCCTGATCTACGCGCTCGCGCGCGGGCCGGGCAGCCATGACCACTCGTTCTACTCCGACCTCGTGCAGCAGCTCTTCGTGCCCACGGTGGCGTCGCTCGTCTCGCTCGTCTTCGGTGTGAGCGCCTTCGGCGACGAGCGCGAGGACGGCACCATCCTCTACCTCGTCGCCACCCCGCAGGCGCGCCTGCGCCTCGTCGTCGCGAAGATCGCCGCGGCCTGGTCGGCCGCGCTCATCCTGCTCGTGCCGAGCCTCGTCGCAAGCGGCTTCCTGAGCCTCGGGCACGGCCGCACGGCCGGCCTGATCGGCTGGCCGCTGCTCGGCGTGGTGCTCGCCAGCCTGGCCTACTGCGCCGCGGCGGTGCTGCTCTCGCTCCACACTCGCCGGCCGATCGTGATCGGCGTCATCTACATCCTGCTGTGGGAGGGGTCGATCGCGACGTTCGCGGCGTCGGCGGCCAAGCTCTCGATCTCGGCCTACGGCCGCTCCTTCGTCGGACACGTCCTGCCGCAGGCATCGCGGCCCGTGGCGAGCACGGCGGTCTCCGGCCTCGTCCTGATCGCGGTCGCCGCCGTCGCCGCCTGGGCGACGGCGCGCGCGCTCGGCCGGGTCGAGCTGCCCTGAGCGGACCGTCGATCTCGTAACACATACCTCATCTCGCCGCCGCGCACGCCGATTAAGGGAAGTGCACACGCATGCCCATGATGGGCGTGCAGGCTCAATGGAAGGGATTCCCGACTATGAGCATCAGCTCGATCCACTCGGGGTACACAGCCAACCCGGTGGTGCAGGCATGGCAGGTGCATCAACGCGATGCCGAAGAGCAGGCCGAAAGCCGCGCCAAGGAGGCCGACGAGAAGGCCACCACGGTGACGGCCACCGCGCCGTCGTCCAGGACCGTCGACACGTACGCCTGAGCCACGGCGCCGGGGTGAGGGCGGCGCGAAGTCGCCCTCACCCCGGCCTCATCGGGCTCGCCGCTCGACCGCGTAGTTTCCCTGAGCGAACGCGGGGCAAAGTCTGATGCGGCGCACATGAACTCCCCGCATCATGTGAGTGATGCAGGAAGGGCTGGCTCAGCTGCGTGACGCCGCGTCGGCGTTCAGCGACCACATCGGCGACACCCACCTGCTGCCGCTCGCGGTCGCCCTCGCACTGCACATGCTGAGCCTGCTCGTGCGCGCCGGGGTGTGGCGGGGGATCCTCTCGGCGGCCTTCCCGGATCGGCATGTGGCGATGCGTTCGGCGGTGTGGTCGTACCTGGCAGGCGTGGGCGCAAACGCGATCGCGCCGTTCCGGGGCGGCGATGTCGTGCGCGTCTTCGCGATCCGGCGCGAGCTCGGCAACGCCTCGGTGACGACGATCGTCTCGACGCTCGTGGCCGAGACCGTCTTCGGCGCGGTGGTGGTCGCGGCGATGGTGACGGCGACGGTAGGCCTCGGCTGGCTGCCGCCGATCGTCCACCTGCCCGACGCGAGAGCGTTCGAGTTCTCGTTCTACGCCCGCCACGCCGGGCTGGTCGCGCTCGCGATCGGCCTCGCCGCCGCCGTCTGTCTGCTTGGCGCCGAGTGGGCAATGCACCATCTGCGCGGATTCTGGACGCGCGCGACGGCGGGCCTGCGCATCCTGCGCTCGCCCGGGCGCTTCGCCCGGGTGGTGGCCGCACCGCAGCTCGTCGACTGGGCGCTGCGGGTCGGGGTGGCCTACGCCATGCTCGCCGCGTTCGGCATCCCGCCGGCGCTTCGCTTCGCGGTGCTGGTGGTGGTGATCGACTCGGTCTCGACCGCGCTTCCGGTCACCCCCGGCGGCGTCGGCGCGCAGCAGGGCCTGCTCGTGTTCGCGCTGGGCGGCGTGGCCACGTCGGGCCAGGTGCTGGCGTTCTCGATCGGCGTCCAGGCGGTGACCGTCGCCTTCAACATCGTCGTCGGCCTGGTGGCGATCTTCGCCCTCTTCGGGCACATCCGGATGGGGACGGTACGCCGCGACGCCCACGCCCGGCCCGACCCCGAGCCGAGCGAGCGCACGCCCGCCGTTCGGTGAGGGGCGCGTGCGCCAATTGGCATTCGCCCTCGATGCCAATTGGGAGGGAGGGGCGCGTGCGCCAATTGGCATTCGCATTCGATGCCAATTGGGGAGTGAAGCGAGCCTGCCGGCGCCGCGGCCCATCTATCGTGGACGGTGTGAGCCGGCGCACCGCACTCGCACTCGTCGCGGCGGCGTGCCTGCCCGGCCTCGCATGCGGAGGTGGCGGAGCTGGACCGTCGGCGGCCGACCACACCGCAGGCGGCGCCAGCCCGGCCACGCTTGCCAGCCGCCTGACCCGCGCCGACGCGGCGCTGCGAACGGCGCTCACCGCATGGCTCGCGGCCGACCCGGCGCTGCGCGCGCCGCCGCGCGCCGCGCTCGCCGCGGCCGCGACCGAGCGCAGCATCGTGCACCGGCTCGCGCGCAGGCCCGACCTTGCACGGCCGGTGGTGGCGGCGCTCCCGGCCGAGGTGGCCGCCCGCGTACGCGCCGACCTGCGCGCAGCCCATGACCTGCGCCGCCTGGACGGGCCACCGCCCAAGCATCCGATCGCGCTTCACCTGGTGCCGCCGCGGCCGGCCGGCGAGCTGCTGCACGACTACCGGCAGGCCGAGCGCCGTTTCGGGGTGCGCTGGCAGGTGCTCGCCGCCGTGAACTTCGTCGAGTCGGCGTTCGGCCGCGTCGTCAACCGCTCGAGCGCCGGCGCGCAGGGGCCCATGCAGTTCCTGCCGGCGACCTGGCGGGCGTACGGGCTGGGAGGCGATGTGCACGTGCCGCGCGACGCCATCCTCGGCGCCGCCAACTACCTGCACCGCTCGGGCGCGCCCGCCGACGAGCACGGCGCCCTGCACGCCTACAACCCGTCGAACCTGTACGTCGACGCGGTGCTCGCCTATGCCGGAGCGATGGCGGGCGACCGGCTGGGCTATCTCACCTACTACGCCTGGGAGGCCAGCCTGCCGGCGATGCTCGGCTAGGTCGTCAGCGCGCCTCGAGGGCGGCTTTCAGCCGGCGCAGATCGCCGCGGTTCGCGCGCCGCATCGCGGCGGCCATCATCGGCCGGGTCAGCCGCGAGAACCCCGCGGGCTCTCCGCGGTTTCGCAGCACCATCACCGTCGAGCCGGCCGGGCCGTCGGCCCAGGCGTAGATCGTCTCCATCGGAAAGGGGCCGTCCGCGGTGCGCATGACCAGCCGCTCCCCCGGATCGTGCGCCACGACCTCGTAGGTGTACGCCATGCTGCGCCCGAGAAACTCCGCTGCGAAGGCCACCCGCGATCCGACCGCGAGCGGCCGCCCGGTCTTCCACTCGACCCGCTTGATGTTGCGGTACCACGCCGTCGCGTTGTCGGGGTCGGCCGCGAACGCGGCCACCTCGGAGCGGGGCCGGAGGATCTCGATCTGCGTCTCGACGTCGACGGGCATGGCGCCCTAGTCGGCGCCGACCATGCGCCCCGCGGCCGGCTCCTTCCAGCACAGGTACGGTGGCCTCGCCGCCACCTCGGGGCTGATCTCGAGCGGAAGCGAGACGCGCCCGGCGCCGCCAGCGGCCATGTACATCGCGTAGATGATCTCGAGGACGGCGCGGCCGTCGGCGCCCGTCTCCATCGGCTCGGCGTCTGAGAGCACGCAGTCGACGAAGTGGCGCATCTCCTGCGGGAACCCGTAGTTCCAGATCTCCTCGAACATCGTGAACGTCCATCCGCTCGTCTGTGGGGCCTTCTCGACCGCGTAGCCGTAGCCGTGCTCGCTGTAGGTCATGAGCGCGGAGCCGCGCAGGATGTCGACGTAGGTGACGCCCTCCGACCCGATCAGCTCGGCGCGGTCGTCCATCCCGCCGGGCTTGGCCCAGCTCGTCTCGATCACGCCCATCCGGTTCCCCGCGAAGCGGACGACGCCGACCGCGTGGTCCTCGGCCCGCGTGCGCACGTCGTGCACGAACGTCCCCAGCTCGGCCGTCGCGGACTCCGCCTCCGGCTTGCCATACACCCAGCGGGCGAACTCGATTCCGTGACAGCCCATGTCCATCAGCACCCCGCCGCCGGCCCGGTCGGGATCCCAGAACCAGTCCGCGTGCGGGCCGAAATGCTGCTCGCCCTGGCGCACCAGGTGCACCGAGCCGAGCGCGCCCTCGTCGGCGAGCTCCTTCGCCCGCACGTACTTCGGCGCGAAGCAGAGTTCCTCGGCGTACATCAGCTTGGTGCCGGCGCTCGCGCACGCCGCGATCATCTCGTCGGCCTCGCGCAGGGTGCGCGCGAGCGGCTTCTCGCAGATGACGTGCTTGCCGGCCTCGGCAGCGGCGACGGTGATGTCGCGGTGCAGGTCGTTCGGAGCGCCGATGCAGACGATGTCGACGTCTGCCTGCTCGATGAGCGCGCGGTAGTCGGTGTGGTGGCGGGGGATGCCGCGCTCGCGCGCGAACCGCTCGGCCTTCCCCGGGGTCGGCGACGCCACGCCGCGCACGCTCGCCGCCGGAACGTGCGTGAACCCCTCGGCATGCGCCTCGGCGATGAACCCGGATCCGACGAGGCCGATGCCGACGTCACGCATGAGCTCACCCTACAGGACGTCCGGCCGCCCGGACCCTACGATGGCCCCATAACCTACCGGGTGTTCGGCACGAGCCGGCCGGTAGGAGTCGCCCCCCCCCGTCGGACTCCGTCTGACCCCGCCTCAGAGCCGGCCGACGAGCTTCGCCGGCGTGATGGGGAGGTCGCGGACGCGCACGCCGGTCGCGTTGTAGACCGCGTTCGCAACGGCGGCGGCGGTGCCGACGATGCCGATCTCGCCGATGCCCTTCGCCCCCATCGGGTTGACGGTCGTGTCCTCCTCGGCCACCCAGCCGACATCGATCTCGCCGATGTCCGCGTTCGTCGGCACGTGGTACATCGCCAGGTCGCTGTTCATGTACGCGCCGGCGACCGGATCGAGGATGGTCTCCTCGAAGAGCGCCATCGAGATCCCCATCGTCATCCCGCCGAGAAACTGCGAGCGCGCGGTCAGCGGGTTCAGGATGCGGCCGCAGGCGAACATGCCGAGCGCCCGCGGGATGCGTACCTCGCCGGTGTCGGCGTCCACGCGCACCTCGACGAACTGGGCGCCGAACGCGTGGCGGGCGAACGGCACCGCCTCGCGCGCGCTCTCCGCCGTATCGACGTGCACCTCAGGCTCGCCGGCGCGCAGCCCCGCGCAGGCCTCGATGATCGCGGCACCCCACGACGACGTCCCCATCGAGCCGCCCGCCAGCATGGCCTGCCCCGCGTCGCTGTCGCCGATCTCGACGCGTACGCGATCGAGCGGCACCTCGAGCGCATCGGCCGCGATCTGCGTGAGCACGGTCCGGGCGCCGGTGCCGATGTCCGCCGCGCTGATCCGGAACACGTACGTGCCGTCGCCGGCAGCGGTCGCATGCGCCGTCGCCGCCGCGCGCCGGGCGGGGTAGGTCGAGGAGGCGACCCCCATCCCGACCATCCAGCGGCCGTCGCGGCGCGACCTGACGCCGGGTCGATCCGTCCAGCCGAACCGCGCAGCGCCATCGCGCAGGCAGGCCACCAGGTTGCGGGTCGAGAAGGGGTTGCCGCTCTCCGGGTCGATTTCCGGCTCGTTGCGGAGGCGCAGCTCGACCGGATCGATCCCGCACGCGATCGCGAGCTCGTCGAGGGCCGACTCGAGCGCGAACATGCCCGGGCACTCGCCCGGCGCCCGCATCCACGACGGCGTCGGCAGGTCGAGGGCGACCAGCCGGTGGGTCGTGCGCCGGTTCGGCGCCGCGTACAGCATCCGCGTCACGACGGCGGTCTGCTCCGCGAACTCCTGCACCGTCGAGGTCTGCTCGATCACGTCGTGGGCGATCGCCTGCAGCCGCGCACCGGCGTCGGCACCCAGCCGGATGCGCTGGATGGTCGGGGTGCGGTAGCCGGTCAGGGTGAACATCTGGCGGCGGGTGACGGCCAGCTTGACGGGCCGGCCGACATACCTCGCGCACATCGCGGCCAGGACGGCGTGCGGCCGCGGTGTGCCCTTCGACCCGAACCCGCCGCCGACGTGCTGCGAGATGACCCGCACCCGGCCCGGGTCGAGAGCGAAGACCTTCGCGATCGCCTGGGCGGCGTTCCACGCCCCCTGGGTGGAGTCGTACAGCCGCAGGTCGCCGTCCTCCCACACGGCCACCGTCGCATGCGGCTCCATCGGGTTGTTGTGCTGGGCGGGCGTCGTGTAGATCTCGTCCACGGTGACCTCGGCGGCGCCGAGCGCCGCGTCGACATCGCCCTCCTCCGTGTCCGTGGAGAAGTTGGGGTTGACCTTGTCCGGCTTGTAGAGCCGCGGATGGCCGGCGTGCAGCTCGACGTCGTGCGCAGCGGTCTCGTAGGTGACGCGGACGAGCTGGGCGGCGTGCCGGGCCGTCTCGAGCGTGTCGGCGATCGCCGCTGCCACGATCTGGCCGCGATAGGCGACGCCCGGGGACTGCAGCACCGCCAGCTCGCCCTCGCCGCCCGGGAGCTCGGGCGCGTTCTCGGCGCAGAGCACGCCGAGGACGCCGGGCAGGCGCAGCGCCTCGCCGGCATCCACCGACGCGACCGAGCCCTTGGCGATCGCCGCCTGGACGATGACCGCGTGGACGACCCTCTCCGGATCGTGCTCGGCGGCGTAGACGGCCTCGCCCGCGACCTTCTCGCGCCCCTCGATCCGCTCGACCGGGGATCCGAGCGTGCGCGTCGCGGTGCTCACGCCGCCAGCTCCTCGAGCGTGCGGACGAGCACATTCCTGGCCAGGTCGACCTTGTAGGCGTTGTCGCGCAGCGGCCGCGCCGCGGAGAGCTCGGCCTCGGCCGCGTCGGTGAACGTCGCAACGTTCGCCGCGGCGCCGCGCAGGACCGCCTCCGCGGCATGCGCCCGCCACGGCTTGTGCGCGAGGCCGCCGAACGCGATCCGCACGTCGCGCACCTCGCCGTCGACGACGTCGAGTGCGGCGGCCACCGACACGAGCGCGAACGCGAACGAGGCGCGCTCGCGCACCTTGCGGTAGCGCGACCGCGCCGCCACCGGCAGGAGCGGCAGGTCGACCGCCACGATCAGCTCGTCCGGCCCAAGCACGGTGTCGCGCTCCGGCGCGTCCTGCGGCAGCCGATGGAAGTCGCGGAGCGGGATCTCGCGCCCGCCCACCGGGCCGACCACGCGCACCACCGCGTCGAAGGCGGCCAGGGCGACGGCCATGTCGGACGGGTGCGTGGCGACGCAGTGCTCGGAGTGCCCCAGGACGGCGAGGTTTCGGTGCTCGCCCTGGCGGGCCGGGCAGCCGCTGCCGGGAGTGCGCTTGTTGCACGGCTGCGAGACGTCCTGGAAGTATGCGCAGCGGGTGCGCTGGAGCAGGTTTCCGGCGGTGGTGGCCTGGTTTCGCAGCTGCCCGGACGCCCCGGCCAGCAACGCCTCGGCGAGGGCGCGGTAGTGCGCGCGGACGCGGGGGTCGGCGGCGAGGTCGCTGTTGCGCACGCCGGCGCCGATGCGCAGGCCGCCGTCGTCGAGCTCGTCGATGCGGTCGTGCGGCAGCCGGGTGACGTCGATCAGCACCGGCGGCGTCTCCACGCCGAGCCGCATGAGGTCGACCAGGTTCGTGCCGCCGCCGAGGAAGCGCGCGCCCGGGGTGGCCGCGATCGCCGTCACCGCGCCGAGATCGTCGCCGACCCGCTCGTACCGGAATGGCCTCATCCCGCCACCGCCTGAATGGCACGGACGATGTTCGGATAGGCGCCGCAGCGGCAGATGTTCCCGCTCATGCGCTCGCGGATCTCGTCCGCGTCGAGCTCCGGCGCCCTCGCCACGTCGGCCGCGGCGTGACTCGGCCAGCCGGCCTCGACCTCGGCGAGCATCCCGACGGCCGAGCAGATCTGGCCCGGCGTGCAGTAGCCGCACTGGAAGGCGTCGGTGGCCACGAACGCCGTCTGCAGCGGATGCAGCCCGCCGGCTGCGAGCCCCTCGATCGTCGTGATCTCGGCGCCGTCGTGGGCGACGGCGAGCGCGAGGCAGGCATTCGCGCGCCGCCCGTCGATCAGCACCGTGCACGCCCCGCACTGGCCGTGGTCACAGCCCTTCTTCGATCCTGTCAGGCGCAGCCGCTCGCGCAGGAGGTCGAGCAGCGACGTGCGCGTATCGAGCTCGAGGGTGCGCTGCTCTCCGTTGATGCACAGGGTGACGGTGGCAAGCTCGGCCATGCCGGTCACCGTACCCGCCCGCGGGACGCGCCTAACGCGGGGCGTCGCCGCCCGGTGCGGGCTGCGACGGCCGCAGCCACAGGCTGACATGCCGCGGCTGAACGGTCAGGCGGACGACGCCGAGCACATCGGCGGCGAGGGCATCGAGCTCGATCTGATCGCGCAGCCTGCCGGCGAACTCCTCGAGCGTGTGCGCGGCGTCGTACTTTGCCCGGTAGAACCGATGGTCGACGCCACGCTGGATGCGCGTCCGCAGCGGCTGGAAGGCCGCGGCCACCGCCAGCGTCGACACGGTCACCGCCAGCGCGCCGGACTGCCCGGTCACGGCCTGCAGGGCGCGGTCGATCAGCGAGATGCCGCTCAGGTAGACGATCAAGAGCGCGCCGGCCAGCGCGGCGTAGACCAGCGTCTTTCGGATGATCACGTCGATCTCGTAGAGGCGGTAGCGCAGGATCCCGACGGCGATCGAGACAGGGAGCGCCGCGAGCCCGACCGGCAGGGCGATGTTGAGGGCGAGCTGCACCAATGTGTTCGAGCTCGACCCGGGGCCGAAGAGCATGAAGCCGAGGCACAGGAGCGCGGTGCCCGCGCCGCCGATCAGCCACTTCACCTGCTGGCGCTGCTCGCCGGTTGCCCGCCGCCAGCGCTGCGCCTGGACGCCGACCCACGTCAGCACGCAGACGGCGACCACGCCGAGGCTCACAGTCTGGACGACGTCGAACCATCCGGGCGGCGTGTTGATGACGGTCAGGTCGCCGTCGGGAACGAGATGGATGTTGGAGCTGATCACCGCTCCCGCGACGATCTCCCAGGCGCTGAGCAGGTAGACCACGGTGGCGGCGACGTAGGCGGCGAGCATCCCCCGCAGGATCCGCCCCGCCACCCGCCCTTCCGGGAAGAGCAGGATCGCGATCGGCGGCAGGATGATCAGCGACGGCACCCACAGCGGCTCCAGGAAGAGCGACACAGGGCCTCCCGGCCAGTGCCGGTGGTGCTGGTAGACGAGCTGGCCGTAGGTGCCGCCGTCCGTGCTCAGCAGGAAGAGGCCGATGATCGCCATCAGGATCCAGCCGAGCGGGTTCTCGGGCCGGCGCCACGCCACGAGCGCGCCCACGGCGACGAACGGCAGCATGATCGCGATGAGGGGCACCGCCACCGTCCAGGACGAGTGGGTGAGATCGTTCAGGACAATCTGCGCGACCGTGAGGGCGACGATCGCGACGAGCCCGCCCAGGACGAGCACGCGCGGCGGGCGCACGGCCGCAAGGGCGGTCACGTCGTCTCCGGGGTGGAGCCCACGCCCGAATTCTGCCAGGTCGCGCGTTCCGGGATCGTTACGGGTGCGGGGCGGTCACCCAATTGGCATTCGTGGCGGATGCCAATTGGGCGGCGGCGCTGCCTCGAACAGGGTCGACTTCGAGCGGCGATCCGCCCATCATTCGAGTGGCTCGATCATCGAGCAGTGCACGCGCGCCGGCGGCGGCCGCTAGTCACTCCACCAGCCCTGCGCCATCTCCACCTCGCGCGCGTCCTCGCCGGCGCCGAAGGCGACGTACTCGATCCCGTCCGGCCCGGCCTCGACGTTTCGCATCGTGTCCGTGTCGAAGCGGATCGCGTCCCACTGGCCGACCTCGACGATCTCGTCGCCGACCTTGACCCGGCCCGAGCCGCGGACGATGACGTAGACCTCCTCCTGGGAGGCGTGCTTGTGCCCGAACGGGATGCGGAAGTTGGGCTCGAGCTTGAACAGGCTCAGGCCGAGCGTCTCACCGCCGATCGGCGTGCGGGCGAACCGGGCGCTCATCTCGGACGGCATCTTGAACTTCGGGGCCGAGTCCTCGACCTCGCGCAGGTTGGTCTTCGTGTAACCGCTCATTGGTAGGCCCTCCTTCGGATCGGCGCCGAGGCGCGCGGCCATCGCCCCCTACCCCGCTTCCGGACTCCGGCAAACCGGCCCGCGCGCAGGCGCGTACGAACCGGTATAGACCAATTCAGAGGAGAGAAAGGCGCGCCATGAGCACGGGCTACACGCGGGGCAAGCTGCTGGGACTGACGACGGTCGGGCTGGGGGCGGGGATCGGCGGAATGATCGCCGCGCCGGCCGCGGGGTATCTGCTGGCGCCGGCGACAAAGGAGGCGAAGTTCCGGCCCGTGCTGCTCGGCGCCGCCGGCGACTTCCCCCGCGAGCCCGGCGGGTTCAAGCCAACACCCAAGCCGTTCGTGGGCAACCCGGCCGAGCCGGCGACGAGCGTCGAGCTGGCCTACGTCCACAACACGGGAGGCGCGAGCCCCGACTGGCTCGATCCCGAAGCGATGTTCGTGATCTGGTCGAACCACTGCACCCACGTGGGCTGCCCCGTCCAGACGTCGAGCGCCGGCTTCGGCTGCCCCTGCCACGGCAGCCAGTTCGACCGCCGGGGGCAGCGCACGGCCGGCCCGGCGGTGCGTGCGCTCGACCGGTTCCAGTGGGAGATCCGAAACGACAGCGAGGTGTGGCTGACGCACCGCTGGAGCGTCGCGATCGCCGGCGACCGCGTCTCGTACTTCCCGGTCAAGCAGCCGGGCCAGCCGCTTGCGATCGACGGCTCCCGGGCCGTCGCCGACGCGCTCTACCCGGCGGTGACCTACACCACCTAGGGGCGGGCCGGCGGCGCTGTGGTATACCGGCGCGATGAGCGAGGACGCCCTGCGCGCGGTCACGCCGAAGCTGCGGGCGCTGCGCGACCGCTACGCGGCGTTCATGGACGAGCACGTGTATCCGAACGAGCCGGCGTTCGCGGCGGGCGACGAGGCCGCCGATGCGCTGATCGCCGACCTGCGCGCCCGCGCGCGCGCCGCCGGCCTGTGGGCGCCCCACATCGGCCCCGAGGCCGGCGGCACCGGCCGCGGCTTCCTGGCCTACGCCCACCTGAACGAGCAGATCGGGCGCAGCTACTGGGCCCAGCTCGTCTTCGGGTGCCAGGCGCCCGATGCCGGCAACGGCGAGATCCTGGCGCTGTTCGGCACCGCCGCCCAGCGGCAGGACTGGCTCGGGCCCCTCGTCGCCGGCGATGTGCGGTCGTTCTTCGGGATGACCGAGCCGGGCGTCTCGGGCGCCGACCCGACGACCCTCGAGAGCCGGGCGCGCAGCGACGGCGATGCGTGGGTGATCGACGGCCACAAGTGGTTCTCGACCGGCGCCGACGGGTCGGCCTTCGGGATTGTCATGGCGGTCACCGACCCCGACGCCGCGGCGCACCGGCGGGCGTCGCTCTTCATCGTCCCGACCGCGGGCCCGGGCGTCGAGGTCGTGCGCAGGATCCCGGTGTTCGGGCACGAGGGGCACGGCTGGAACACGCATTGCGAGGTGCGCTTCACGGGCGTGCGCGTGCCCGCCGCGAACATGCTCGGCGAGCGCGGCGACGGCTTCCTGATCGCGCAGAAGCGGCTCACGCCGGGGCGCATCCACCACGCAATGCGCTGGCTCGGCCAGATGCAGCGCGCGTTCGATCTGATGTGCTCCTACAGCCTGGCCCGCTCGGCGTTCGGCGAGCCGCTGGCGGAGAAGCAGACGATCCAGACCTGGATCGCCGACTCGGCCGCCGAGATCAGCGCCTGCCGGCTGATGACGCTCGCCGCCGCCGGCAAGGTCGACCGCGGCGAGCCCGCGCGGGTCGAGGTGTCGGCGCTCAAGGTGTTCGCGGCGCGGGTGCTGCACGACGTGATCGACCGGGCCGTGCAGACCCACGGCGCGCTGGGCGTCTCCGGCGACTCCCCCCTCGCGGCGATGTACCTGGGCGCCCGCTACGCGCGCATCTACGACGGCCCCGACGAGGTGCACCGGATGGTGGTGGCACGCCGGATCCTGGAACGCTACCGAGCGGGCGATGCCTGGAGCTTCGAGTAGCGGCGCGGTGCTCGACCTCGCCGCGGTCGCGGCGTTCTGCGACGCCCACGGGCTCGGCTCCGGCCCGCTGCGGGCCGAGCGGCTCGGCGACGGCCACTCGAACCTGACGTTCCTGGTCGAGCGCGGCGGCGAGCGGTTCGTGCTGCGGCGGCCGCCGCCGCCGCCGCTGCCGCCCTCGGCCCACGACATGGTGCGCGAGAGCGCCGTCATCGCCGGCGTGCACCGGGCCGGGGCGCGGGTGCCGCGGGTGCTCGCCGTCTGCGCCGACGAGCGGGTGCTGGGAGTGCCGTTCTATCTCATGACGCTCGCCGCCGGCGAGCCCCTCGACGCCGCGCTTCCGGCGGCGGTCGACCTGCCCGCCGAGCGCGCCCGCCTCGGCCGCGACGTGATCGAGGCCCTCGCCGAGGTGCACGCGATCGACCCGGCCGCGGCCGGCCTCACGGCCATCGGCCGGCCCGAGGGCTACCTGCTTCGCCAGGTGCGCCGCTTCACCGGCCTTTGGGAGGTCAACCGCACACGCGATCTGCCGCTTGTTGCCGAGGTGGCCGCCTTCCTGGCGGCGACCGTCCCCGAATCGGGCCCCGCGACCGTCGTGCACGGCGACTACCGCGTCGGCAACCTGCTCGTCGCGGCCGAGCCGCCCGCCCAGGTGACGGCCATCCTCGACTGGGAGCTCGCCACCCTCGGCGACCCGCTGGCCGACCTCGGCTACCTGGTGTCGACGTACGTCGACCGGGACATGCCGCCGGGCGAGGGGATCGCCGCGCTCTCGCCCGTCACCCGCGCGGCCGGGTTCCCGTCCCGGGCCGAGCTCGCGGCGCTCTACGCCGAGCGCACAGGCCGGTCGGTGCAGCACCTGGCATGGTACGAGGCGCTCGCACACTGGAAGGCGGCGATCTTCTGCGAGAACATGTACAAGCGGTTCCTCGCCGGCGAGCGCAGCGACGACTTCGCCCGCGCCATGGACGTGGGCGTGCCGGCCAAGCTCGAAGCGGCGGCCGCGGCCGCCGCGCGGTACGATCGATCGGCCGGTTCATGCCGCCCTCCGCATCCCACTCGCCCCTGAGCCCGCTGAGCGCGCTGCTGCACGCGGGCGCCGTCTGGGGAGAGCGCCCGGCGGTGCGCTGGGACGCGTGGGCGGTGACGTATCGCGAGCTGCTCGACCGCTGCGCGCGTGTGGCCGGCGGCCTCGGCGCATGCGGCGTGCGGCCGGGCGACCGGGTGGCGGCGATCCTCCCCAACGTCCCCGAGCTGCTCGAGCTGCACTTCGCGGTGCCGGCGGCCGGCGCCGTGCTCGTGCCCCTGAACGTGCGCATGACCGGAGCCGACCTGGCCTACATCCTGGAGCACTCCGGCGCACGCGTCCTGGTGGCGCACCCGAGCCTCGCAGACGTCGTCGCCGCGGCGACCGCGCGGCTGGCGGAGCGGCCCCAGGTGATCATGACCCGGGCGCAGGCCGCAGACGACTCGGAGTACGAGCAGCGCCTCGCGGCGGCCGCCGCACGCGCGATCGCGCCTCCCGCCGACGAGGACGCCCTGCTCTCGATCAACTACACGAGCGGCACCACCGGGCGGCCGAAGGGCGTCATGTACACCCACCGCGGCGCCTACCTGCACACGCTCGGCGTCATCGCGGAGGCCCACCTCGACACGCGCACCGCCTACCTGTGGACGCTGCCGATGTTCCACTGCAACGGCTGGGCGTTCACGTGGGCGGTGACCGCGATGGGCGGCGAGCACCGCTGCCTGGCGAAGTTCGATGCCACCACGGTGTGGGAGATGCTCGCGGCGGGCGAGGTCAGCCACCTGTGCGGAGCACCGACCGTGCTGACCCTGCTCGCGGGCGATCCGGGCGCCGTGCGGCTGCCGCGCGACGTCAGCGTCTTCGTCGGCGGGGCGCCGCCGTCGCCGGCGCTGCTGCGCGTTGTCGAGGAGCTGGGCATGCGGGTCACGCACCTCTACGGGCTCACCGAGACCTACGGGCCGATCGCCGTGTGCGCATGGCAGCCGGCGTGGGACGCGCTCGCGGCCCCCGAGCGGATGGTCATGCGATCGCGGCAGGGTGTGGGCACCGTGGTGAGCGAGGCCCTGCGGATCGTCGATCCCGCGGGCCGCGACGTGCCCGCCGACGGCCAGACACTGGGCGAGATCGTGATGCGCGGGAACAACGTCGCAGTCGGCTACTACCGCGACGAGCGCGCGACGGCGGCCGCCTTCCGGGACGGGTGGTTCCACTCGGGCGATCTCGGGGTCATGCACCCCGACGGCTACGTCGAGATCCGCGACCGGCTGAAGGACATGATCATCTCCGGCGGCGAGAACATCTCGAGCATCGAGGTCGAGCACGCCCTGGCCGCGCACCCGGAGGTCGTCGAGGTGGCCGTGGTGGGCGTCGCCGACGACGTGTGGGGCGAGGTGCCGAAGGCCTACGTCGTGCTGCGCGCCGGCGCCGGCGCAGGCCCGGACGACCTGCGCGAGTTCGCCCGCACCCACCTGGCCAGGCACAAGGTGCCGAAGGCGGTCGAGCTCACGGGCGCGCTCCCGAAGACCGCCACGGGCAAGGTGCAGAAGCACGTCCTGCGCGAGCGGGCGCGCGCCGAAACCGCAAGCGAGGTGCTGGGTGAGCGTTCGGGATCTGTTTGACCTCTCCGGCCAGTCCGCGATCGTGACGGGCGGTGCGACCGGGCTCGGGCGGCAGATGTCCGAGGCGCTGGCCGAGCTGGGCGCGAGCGTCACGATCTGCGCGCGAAACGGCGAGCGCTGCGCCGAGGCCGCCCAGGCGCTCGAGCGGGCGCACGGTGTCCCCTGCCGGGGCGTCGCCTGCAACGTCGCCGACGCCGACGACGTCGCCCGGCTCGTGACCGAGACGCACTCGGCCCGCGGGCGGATCGACATCCTGGTGAACAACGCCGGGACGGCGTGGGGCGCGAAGCCGCAGGACACGCCGCTGCACGGCTGGCAGAAGGTGATCGACGTGAACCTGACCGGTGTCTTTCTGTGCACGCAGGCGGCGGGCCGGGTGATGATCGATCAGGGCCGGGGCAAGGTCGTGAACATCGCGTCGATCACGGGCCTGCGCGGATCCCGGCCAGAGGTACTCGACGCCATCGCCTACAGCTCGGCCAAGGGGGCGGTCATCGCGTTCACGCGCGATCTGGCCTGGAAGTGGGCCCGGCACGGGATCGGCGTGAACGCGATCGCGCCGGGCTGGTTCGACACCGGCCTCTCGCGGCCGGTGCTCGAGCGAGCCGGGGACGACCTGCTCGACGCGATCCCGCTGCGGCGCCTGGGCGGCGAGAACGACCTCAAGGGTGCCGTCGGATACCTCGCCTCGGCGGCTTCGGACTACGTCACCGGCCACACGCTGGTCGTCGACGGCGGCGCGTCCGCCTGAGATGAGCACGTCACCCGTGCATATCGAACCGTGGGGGGAGGGGGATCTCCCGCTGCTTGAGAAGTGCCTCGGCGACCCGGCGATGATGGAGCACCTCGGCGGCCCGATGAGCCCGGAGAGCATCCGCGAGCGCCAGCAGCGCTACGAGCGGCTGCCGGGCACGGGCAAGGGCCGGATGTTCAGGATCGTCGAGGCCGCAACGGGCGAGGGCGTCGGCTCGATCGGCTACTGGGAGCGCGAGTCGAGCGAAGGGCTGGTGTACGAGACGGGCTGGCTGGTATTGCCGGGCTTCCAGGGCCGCGGCGTCGCGACGAGCGCGACCGCACAGGTGATCGAGCGGGCGAGGGCCGAAGGGAAGCATCGGTTCCTCTACGCGTACCCGTCGGTCGACAACGCGCCCTCGAACGCGATCTGCCGCAAGCTCGGCTTTACGCTTCTGCGCATGACCGAGTACGCGTTCCCGCCCGACAGCGGCAACATCCTGCGTTGCAACGACTGGCGTCTCGACCTGCTCGCAGACGGGCGGGCACTCGAGCTGTGAGCCGTTGACCGCTGGATCGGACCACCCTCACCCGCGGTGGGCCATACCGAGGTACGGCAATCCTCACTCCTCTCAGCTTTGGAGCTGCCGCAGCCGGCGGCTCTCGGCCTGCTCACGCAGCTCGGCGGCCGGCCGCAGGCGACCGTCTGCGGCGAACCGGCCGACCGCGAGGGCGGAGTGCAGCGGGTGGGGGCGCCCGAGCAGTGCGTCGGCCAGCATTTGCCCGCACACGAACCCCTGCACGTTTCCGACGCCGCTGTAGCCGCCGGCCACGTGCAGCCCCGCCCGCCCGGGCACCTCGCCGACGACCGGCAACAGGTCGGCCGAGAAGCCCATCACGCCGGCCCAGCGGTGGCTGACGGGGACACCGGCGAGGCCCATGCGCTCGCCGATGAAGCGCTCGAGCGCCCGCTGCACGGCGCGCGTCGGCCGATCGGTGTCGGTGTACTCGGCCTCGAGGTTGGCCCACCGGCACCCGCCGATCGCCAGCCGCCCATCGGCGGTGGGACGCGCGTACACGAACCCGTGGTCCGAGTGGGTCGGCAGCGTGATCACAGTGTCGGGGATCGGCTCGGTTGCGAGCATCTGCCCGCGCACCGGGTAGACGATGCCCGCGAGCTCGGGCACGAGCCGGGGCAGGAGGCCGTCGCACGCCACGACGACGGCGGGCGCGGTCGCGGCTCCCGCCGGGCTGCGCACGCGCCAGCCGCGCGCCCACCGCTCGATCGTCTGGGCCGGCGAGCGCTCGTGCAGCGCGGCGCCGGCGGCGGCAGCGGCCCCGGCGAGCGCTCCCACCCACCGTGCGGGCTGCAGCTCGCAGTCGCGCGGGAACACGGCGGCGCGCGGATAGTGGGGGCGCATCGGCGCCGGGATCAGCTCCGGCGCCTCGCGGCAGTCGACCCCGGCGGCTGCAAGCTCGGCCAGCTCGGCCGTCATCGCTTCGGCCTCGGCGGCGGAGGCGAGCCACAGGCTGCCGGTGCGGCGCACCGCGCCGGGCTCGCCCCGGGCGGCGGCGATCGCCAGCATCTCGTCGAGCGCCGTCTCGGTCGCCCGCCGCAGCGCGATCGCCGCCGGCATGCCGATCAGCTCCGCCGCGGCGCCGAGCCCAAGCCCGGTCCCGGCCGACGCAAAGCCGCCGTTTCGGCCGCTCGCGCCGGCGCCCGTCCGCCCCGCCTCGAGCACGGTGACCGCCGCGCCGGCCCTGGCGAGCCCAAGCGCGCAGGCGCAGCCGGTCACGCCTGCGCCGATCACAACGACGTCGGCCGCGACGTCGCCTGCGAACGGCGGGAACCGCGCCGCACGGTGCTGCACCTGCCAGAGCGAGCGCGGGGCGGGCACGGCGGTCAGAGACCGAGCAGCTTGCGCTTGGCGGCGGCGAAATCGGCGGAGCGGCCGGGCACGCGCCCATCATACGAGCGTCCCGGCGCCACGGCCGGTACGCTGATCCGATGGAGGGGCGAGGCGATGGTGACCCGCGGCAGCGCACGCGCGCAGACGTGATCGCATGCTGCCGCCGCCTGCAGGCGGAGCACCTCGTCCACGCCACGGCGGGCAACGTGAGCGCGCGCGTCCCGGGCGAGCCCGGCGTCATCGCCCTGACGCCCACGGAATACCCCTACGACGCCCTCGAGCCCGACGACATCCCGCTCGTCACCACGGCCGGCGAGATGGTCGCGGGCCGGCGCGAGCCCACGAGCGAGCTGCCGCTGCACACCCTCGTCTACGCCCGCCGGCCCGAGGTCGGTGCCATCGTCCACACCCACTCGCCGGCGGCGACCACGATGGCGGTGTTCGGGTGGACGCTGCCGCCGATCCTGACCGGCCTCGTCGGCGCCGTCGGCGGTGGCGTGCGCACCGCGCCCTACTCTCGCCCCGGCACCGCCGAGATGGCCGACCTCACCACGGAGGCGCTCGAGGACAGGGGCGCCTGCTTCCTGCGCCACCACGGGCTGCTCGCGATCGGAGCCGATCTCGCCCACGCCTTCCTCGCCGCCAGCATCACCGAGGGCGCCGCCCGCGTCTATCTGGACGCCCGCGCGATCGACGGCGACGTGCCCGAGCTGCCGCCCGCCGAGGTCGAATGGATCGCGCGCGGGTGGCGCTCGCAATGGCCGGGCGGGGGCGGGCCGCCGTGAGCACGGCCCGCCCCCGGCGATCAGGACCGTGCTAAAGCGCCTTGCACTCCCCGCGCTTCTGGCCGCCGACGACGTTCGTCGCGCCCGTCGAGTCGCCGACCTGCGGCGGCGCGATGTTGTTGAAGCAGCTCAGGTTGCCGCCGATCACGTTCGTCACGACCTCGTCCGCGTCGGGATCGCCGAAGCGGTTGCCGATCAGGCGCACGGTGCCGCCGACATGGTTGCGGATGACGCCCAGCCAGCACGTGTGGAGACCGCGGATCACCAGGTTGCCGCGGATCTGAGAGTCCTCCATCACGCTGTAGTAGGGAGCGCCGAAGGGAGCGAGGACGGTGCAGTCCATCGTCTGTCCGCCGCCCCTGATCGTGGCGTCCCCGCCGATCGCCGTGCCGTGGACGATCACGGCCGCGGCGCCCTGGGCACGGATGCTGCCGTGGACGACGTCGGCGCCGAGCGCCGCGCAGCCGATGTCGGGCGAGCAGCCGATGGCCGTGGCCCCGTGGTGCGCGACCATCACATCGCCGCCGACGACCAGCTTCGCCGGCGTGCCGGCGTTGAAGAGCCCGGTCGACGTGACCACCACGTTGCCGCGCACGGTGACGTTGCCGCTCGCAACGAGCGTGCACGCGCCGCTGATCCGCAGCGACTTGTAGGTGCCCGCGGCGATCGTGCCGCCGTGGCAGTTGACCCTGCCGTGGTGGGCCGCGGCATCCGCCACGGCACTCGAGCCGGCGCCGCAGACGACGACGCCCAGCACCAGGACAAGCAGTCGGGTGGTTCTCACGCGAGCCTCCTTCATCGATGGCTGTACGCGCCCATGCGGGCGCTGCAATCGAGCGCGACCCTCCGAAAAGACCTGCCGGGGACGAGAAGGCCGCCGGGGACGACCTTACAAGCCCTGGCAGCAGGCCGCAACTCGATCGCCGCACCCTCCACCGCCGGGCGTTCCGGGACCGCTACGGGCGGCGGGAGCCGTCTAGGATGCTCCCGACTCGTGACATCGACGCGGATGGTGCCCATGTTCCTGCCCGAACCAGAGATCGACGCGACGGTCGAGGCCGCCTACGCGGCCAACACCGCCGATGCCGGATACCTCATGAACTACGCCCACGCCTGGGCATGGCGGCAGGACGTCGCCAACACGTTCCTCGCCGCGCGCAAACAGCTCGGCGCATCGACCACGCTGCCACCGGCCGAGGTGGCCGTCGTCAACGCCGCCGTCGCCGGCGCCCGCCGCGACCCGGCCTGCTCGCTCGCGTGGGGCACCAAGCTTGCTGCCCACACCGGACCGGCCGCGGCCGCGGGCGTCCTCGGCGGCGCGACCGACGGGCTGAGCGACCGCCAGCGCGCCCTGGCGCGGTGGGCGGCGGCCGTGGCGACCGAGCCCAACGCAACCGGCGAGGCGGACATGGCCGAGCTGCGCGCGGCCGGGCTCGACGACCGCGAGATCGCCGAGGCGACGATGCTGGCCGTCTTCCGGCTCGCGTTCACGGCCTACAACGCCGCGCTCGGGGTTCCGGCCGATGCCGAGCTCGTCGCCGACGCGCCCGACGAGGTGCGCCGGGCGGTGACCTATGGACGCGGGTCGGAGGCGTACTCGAAGGTCGCCTCGTAGCCGCACCGGCCGGTGTAGTCGAGCTGGAAGTGCTCGTCGGCGACGTGCAGCAACTCGGCGACGACCTCGCGGCCGCTGCGGTCGTGGCCGGGGATGACGCACGAGACAGGGCTCTGCGTCTCGAACGGGCCGGCGATGCGCACGATCACCGACCCGCCGGCGCGGAACCACCCCCGCCCCGGCGTGTGGTCGATCTCGATGCGGCACGGGACGACGGCGAGCAGGGTGCTCGGCTTGAACGCCCAGGGGAACTGGACCGTGGGTGTGCCGCCGATCCGTCCGGCGAACACATCCTCCAGGGCTGAGCGCTGGGCGGCGTCGGCGCGCTCGTCGAGGTGCAGGACCCAGCTCCACGGGGAGCCGGCCTCGTCGTCGCTGTAGTAGGAGACGATCACCACGCCCAGCGACGCCAGGCCGGTGGGCCCGACCGCGCCGGCCGTGATCCGCCACGAAAGCACACCGGTGCACACCCCGGAGGTCGACCGTCCGCCCTTCGTCCCGTCGATGCGGCGGCACGGGCAGATCGCGTCGCAGTTGCACACCTCGAGGTAGGTGCCCGAGATGCGCCAGGCCGTCTCGGCGCCCGCCGCGCTCACATCCCCACCATGCCCAGGATCATGCGGCCGTCATCGCCGATCAGCACCGGGGATGGGGATACTCGGGCGCGCGGCTCTGGAACGAGAGGATGCGCGGGTTTTGGACGACGCCGTCGCGGATCTCGATCGCGCGCCGGATCGTCTCGCTGCCCTCCCAGCCCGCCGGACCCGACATGACGGCGCGCATGTGCGGGATCAGCGCCTCGCTGATCTCCCAGGTGGCGGAGTTCCACAGGTACGACGGGCTGTGGTCGACGGCGTAGTAGTGGACGCCCGCTCCCACCATGAAGACCGGCTCGGCGAACGACGTCGGCCGGGCCCACTCGAACCCCATCCCCTCGTCGCAGGAGACGTCGACGATCAGGCTCCCGCGGCGGAACAGCCCGAGATCGGCGGCGGCGACGAACAGCAGCGGGTCGTCGGTGTCCTGGAGGATGCAGTTCACGACGATGTCGTGCCGCGCCAGGAACTCGGCGACCGAGCCGCGCTCGGGATGGACGAGCTCGGGCCGCATCCCGGGGTTGTGGTCGTAGTGCACGAGGCGGGCCGGGGGCATGGGGGCCGCCACGGCGGGGACGCTGCGATGGGTGAGGACGGTGATGTCATGGACGCCGAGGGCGAGCAGGGCTGCGACCGCGCCGCGCGCCGACGCTCCGAAGCTGATCACCGCCGCTCGCAGCCCGGGGCCGAAGTGCCCGGACGTGCCGCGCAGCTGAAGCGCCTGCAGGACCGAGCAGTACCCGGCCAGCTCGTTGTTCTTGTGGAACACGTGCAGGCTGAAGGCGCCGTCGCGCGTCCAGTGGTTCATCGCCTCCCAGGCGATCATCGTCAGCCGCCCGTCGATGCCGATCTGCGTCAGCTCGGCATCCTGGACGCAGTGCGGCCAGCCCCACAGGACCTGACCGGGCCGCAGCGCCGCGACGTCGGTGTGGAGCGGCTTGGGGAGGGTCACGACGTCGCACTCGGCGAACAGCTGCTCGCGCGGGCGCATCCCGCCCACCTGCGCGGCGAGCTCGTCGTCGGCATAGCCGTACCGCTGCCCGTAGCCGCGCTCGAGGAAGATCCGGCGGCGCAGGTCGGCGTCGATCCGCTCCACATGCCGGGGGTGGATCGGCAGCCGGTGCTCATGCTCCTTGCTCGACGTCGCAACCGCGCCGAGGGTCAACTCGTCCACCGGCCCTCCAGTCCCGCCGACGTCCGAGTCTACACGCGCCGGGTCACGCGCTCACAGCCACCCCACCGCCCACAGCACGACCAGGATGCAGCCCGCGGCCAGCCAGGCCTCGAGCGGTGCGCGGCGCGAGGCGGCCGCAAGCGCGCGGGCTGAGTCAAGCGCGGAGTGGGCCCCGCCGGTGTCGGCGGGAGTGACGCGTTCGGCGGGCAAGGTGACCTCCCCGGTCAGCTCGGTACGAGGAATGGCCGACCAGCATGCGGCCCGTTTTCCCCCCTATGCGGGGACTTTCCCGGGAGAGGCGCCCGGCGGCGTCACCCTTAAGGGGGGTACGGGGTACCGCATTCGCTAGGCCAGCGGGTCGCGGCCGTCGATCTGCAGCAGCCGCTCGCTGCGCCCGCCCCGGCAGCCGATCAGGGTGCGATAGAGCGACACCGTCGAGCAGGTGTGGCCTGGCACGATCGCGACGCGGTCGCCGACGCCCGGCATTCGCGGGCCCTCCACCACGAACCGGTTGTGCTCCTCCGACGTGACCTGGTGCGCCGCGGGGAACCCGGCGAGCACCGGCCGGCCCGCCTCGGACCCGATCCGCTTGGAGCCGGCGTCGACGACGAGCGGCCGGCCCGGGCGCGACGTCGCGACCGTCGCGATCACGGCCAGCGCCGGCTCGAACTCGGGCACGAGCTGCGCATAGGCGGCGTCCATCAGGACGTAGGAGCCGGCTTCGACGTCGGTCATGAACGGCAGGCTCCCGGCGGTGTCGTACGTCGAGGTGGCCCCGCCGGTGACCATCGCCACCTCGCAGCCGCGCTTCCGCAGCGCGGCAAGGAGCGCGGGCATCGGCGCGAACGCCGCCCGCACGCCCGCCGCGCGCTCGTCCCGGTCGGCCACCTTGACCAGATGACCCTCGTAGGCCATCACCCCGCGGAGCTCGAGACCGGAGAGCGCGGCCACGTGCTCGGCCAGCGCCACCGCCTCGGCGATCGACTCGACGCCGCTGCGATGCATGCCGATGTCGTACTCGACGACGGCGCCGAGCACGACGCCCGCCCGGGCCGCCGCCTGCGCCGCCAGGCCGGCCGCGACCGCCGAGTCGACCGCGACGGTGACCCGCGCGTGCACCGCCGAGCGCGCCAGGGACGCGAGCCGCGTCCGATCCGCCACGACATTTGCGATGAGCACATCGCCGATGCCGGCGCGCACGGCTGCGGCGGCCTCATCGGACGTCTGGCAGGTGATGCCGACCGCACCGGCGGCGACCTGCATCCGCGCGATCTCGGTGCATTTGTGATGCTTGAAGTGCGGCCGCAGGTTGGCCGGCCGCTCGCCGAAGTACCCCGCCATGCGCGCGATGTTGCGCTCCATGACGTCCAGGTCGACCACGGCGAACGGCGTCGCCTGCCGGGGCAGCTCGACCGCTGCGAGCGCGGCCAGCGCGGGATAGGGGCCGTCGCCGGGCGGGCCGCTCATCCGGCCGATGCGAGCGCCCCTTCCCGCAGCTCCCGGTAGAGGTCGTGGGCGTCGCCGGGGCTTGCTCCGCCGTGCACAACGCTCGCGACCGCCTGGATCATCGCAAGCGGCGAGTCGCTCTGGAAGATGTTGCGGCCCATGTCGACGCCGGCGGCGCCCTCGGCCACAGCCCGGTACGCCATCGTCAGCGCATCGAGCTCGGGCAGCTTCTTGCCGCCGGCCATCACGACCGGCACGGGGCAGCCGGCGGTCACGCGCTCGAAGCCCTCGCCGACGTAGTAGGTCTTGACGATCTGGGCGCCCAGCTCGGCGCAGATGCGGGTGGCCAGGCCGAGATAGCGGGCGTCGCGGGTGAGCTCCTTGCCGACCGCGGTGACCCCGAGCACCGGGATCCCGGCCCGGTAGCCGGCGTCCACGAGCTTGGTCATGTTCTCCACCGAGTCGGTCTCGTGCTCGCCGCCGACGAACACCTGCACCGCGACGGCCGCGACGTTCATGCGCACCGCGTCCTCCATGTCGAGCGCGATCCGCTCGTGCGAGAGGTCCTTCAGGATCGACGGCCCTCCGCTCGCGCGCACCACGACGGCGCCGCGATGGGTGGGCGGGATCGACGTTCGCAGGCTCCCGCGGGTGAGCATGAGCGCGTCGGCGTGGGGCGCGAGCGGCGGGATCGAGACGTCGACCCGCTCGAGGCCGGTGGTCGGGCCCTGGAAGTAGCCGTGGTCGATGGCGAGCATGACAGTGCGGCCGGTCTCGGGCCGGAAGATGCGCGCGAGCCGGTTCTGCATCCCCCAGTCGTAGCCGCTCGAGCCCTTGAGGAAGAAGGCGTCGGTCGCGGCGGGGGTGTCGAGGAAGAAATTCTTCTCGCCCTGGGTGTCGGCTTCAGGCATGGTGGATCCGTCCTTTTGGTCGATCAGGTCCCGGACGCGCGCCACAGCGGCCGCACGGCTCCGGTGCTGGCGGGTTCGAGCAGGCCGGCGTAGGCGGCCGACCACTCGGCATAGAGCTCGTCGTAGCGGGCGGCCCGGGCCGGGTCGGGCTCGGCGGTGTAGGAGAAGCGCACGAGCCGGTCGACATCGGCGAGCGAGGAGTAGAGGCCCGCGCCGAGGCCCGCGCACACCGCCGCGCCGAGGGCGCTCGACTCCTTCACCACCGGCACCCGGGCCGGCACGCCGAGGACGTCGGCCAGGATCTGCGCCCACATGCGGCCGCGGGCGGCGCCGGCGGTGAACACCACCTCGGTGGGAGTGACGCCGGAGACCTCGGCCAGGATGCCGGCGTGCGCGCGGCTGACATAGGCGGCCGCCTCCTGGATCGCGCGGAAGCACTCGTTCTTGCCCGACCGCTCGGGCGCGCCCAGATCGAACTGGACGAACCCCGGCGAGGCGTGGATCCAGCGCTTGGCGTCCATCACGTTCGAGAAGATCCCGAGCACGCCGTTTGAGCCTGGCGGCACGCCGGCCGCGTCCTGGGCGAGCAGGTCGTAGACGTCGACGCCGAGCTGCGCCGCGCGGCCTTTGTCGGCGGCGCAGAAGGCGTCGCGGAACCAGCGCATCGCTAGCCCCGAGTAGAAGCCAATGCCCTCGACCATCCACTGGCCGGGCACGGTGTGGCACAACGTCCGCAGCCGCGCGTGCGGGTCGATCACCGGCTCGGAGAAGAGCATCGTGTGCTGCCAGAACGACCCGCCCACCACCGTCGTGCGGCCGGGCGTGCGCACGCCGATCCCGAGCAGGCCGAGCTGGGTGTCGGCGCCGCCGGCGACGACCGGGGTGCCCGCCGGGATGCCCGTCTCGGCGGCCGCGGCCGCGGTGACGGCGCCGATCGGAGTACCGGACTCGCGCACCGGCGGGAACAGGCCCGGGTCGAGCTCGAGCAGCTCCAGGATCTCGGGCGACCAGGTGCGGGTGGCGAGGTCGAACATCCCCGAGCTCGAGCCGAGCGACGGATCGGTGGCGAACTCCCCGGTGAGCCGCGTGCACAGCCAGTCGCCCAGCATGCCGACGTGGGCCGCCTGCGCGAACACCTCGGGCGCGCGCTCGGCGATCCAGCGAAAGCGGGCGGGCGCGGTGATCGCCACCCAGTCGCCGGCGCGCGCGTAGATCTCGGCCGCGGCGCCGGACTCGACCAGGGCGGCGGCCTGGTCGCCCGCGCGGGAGTCGACGTTCGGGCACGCCCAGATCTCGTGCCCGGCCCGGTCGTAGAGCACCATGCCCTCGCGCATGCTGGTCGCCGAGACGGCGCGAATGGCCGCGGTCGGCGCGCCCGAGCGCTCGATCGCCTCGGCGATGCAGGCCCGCACGAGCCGCCAGTTGCCGGCGGTGTCGAACACCTGCGACCCGGGCACGCCCGGCGCGGGAGCGTGCGAGTACTCGCGCTGGCCGATCGCGACCTGGTTGCCGTCGAGGTCGAACAGCACCGCGCGCACCGACCCGGTGCCCGCGTCGATGGTCAGCAGGTGCTCACGCATCCGCGGAAGACCTCATCGCCGGGGCGAGCGCCGCGACGGGCCGCGACGACGCGCTCACCTGCACCTCCACCCGCATCCGGTCGGTGCGAAGCCACGACCGGTAGCAGTGAAACGGCCGCATCTCGCTGTCCCACGACACCGACTCGATGAAGACGAGCGGCGCCCCGGGCTCGACGGCGAGCATGCGGCCGAGCGCCTCGCCCGCGGTGACGGCCTCCAGGAACCGCCTGCCACCGGCGACCTCGAGGCCATGCTCCTCCTTCAGACGCTGGTAGAGGGAGTCGGTGCCGTCGATCGCAAGCACGGTGGCCGCCAGATGCTCGGGCAGGCAGTCGGTGACGGCGAGCGCGAGGTTGCCGTCGACCGACCGCAGCCGCTCCATCACGATGCCCTGCGAGCCGTCGGGGAGTTCGAGCCCGGCCGCCGCCCACCCCGGCAGCGGGCCGACCACCCGCCGCAGGATCTGCGACGACACCGACCGCCCCAGCCGGAACACCTCGTCGTGGAAGAAGCCCTCCTGCGACTGCACGAGCCACATCCGCGGGGCCGACGATGCGGCGAACGTGCCGAAGCCCTTGCGGCGGACGACCATGCCCTCCTGCTCGAGCCGGGCCAGGGCCTGGCGCACCGTGGTGCGCGAGAGCCCGAAGTGCCGGCACAGCTCCGCCTCCGAGGCGAGCCGCTCGCCCGGCCGCCACCGGCCGTCGGCGATCGTGTGCTCCAGGATCCCGGCGAGCTGGTACCAATAGGGCACCGGCGAGGCGCGATCGATGCTCGTGTCCGGCAGGGTTATCATCCTGTAGGTACAGCAACTTAGATCACGCCCCAGGGTGGTGTCAACCGGTCGTCCGACCGGCACCGCGAACCTCGAGAGGAGCAGACGATGACGGATGCGATCCCCCCCGGAGGGCTGCCGATCAGCCAGGTCGCCTGCGTGGTGCGCGACCTCGACGAGGCGCTCGAGCGCTACCACCGCGCCCTCGGCTGGGGGCCCTGGAACATCTACGAGCACGCGCCGCCGTCCCTGCACGACACGCACTACATGGGCAAGCCGGCCGAGTACTCGATGCTGGGCGCCGAGGTCGACACCGGCAGCATCGTCTTCGAGCTCCTGCAGCCGCTCGCCGGGCCGAGCATCTACAGGGACTGGCTGGAGACGCATGGCGAGGGCCTGCACCACATCGCCGTCATGCGCCACACGGCGGATGAGTCCGACGCCCTGAAGGCGTACTACGCCGGGCTCGGCGCGCAGCCGCTGATGGGCGGGCGGATCGGCGACACGATCGAGTTCTTCTACCTCGACACCGAGCCGATGCTGAAGATCATCGTCGAGTCGGGCAGCGGCCACGCCATCGACCTGAAGCCGGTTCGGCAATACCCGTGACCGAGTCGCTGCGGATCCTGGCGGCCGGAGACGCGTACGTGACCGGAGAGGCGTTCCGCCACGACCTCGCGGAGCGCTCGACCCCCGCCACACGCTCGCCGTGCTCGAGGTCGACGCGGCCCGGCCCTGCATGCGGCGCTCGTACCGGGCCACCCGGCAGGCGCGGCCCCCGACCTGGTGCGCCCGGCGGTGGGCGCATGCGTCCGCTGGTGACGTTGCGAAACGTCGTCGTCACGCCGTACATCGGCGGGGCGACTGCAGAGACGATCGATCGCGGGATCGCAACGATCGCCGCCGAGCGAAGGGCCATTTCGACCCGTCGGGAGAGGTGAATTCCGGCCGCAAATCGGCGCCTGGAGCGCGCCTTGACAACCCTCCGGCACTCTGCAAGGATCGCCTGAGCCGGTGAGCAGACCAGTTGTGACGCCCGCTGGCTGAAGGGTCCCGCCCCGCCCCGGAGAGGAAGAAGCATGGCCGACGAAGGTGCACAACAAGGATCCCCGGAGTTCGTCGAGACACCCGGCCAGATCTGGATCGCCGAGACGGATCTGCAGCCCGGGGCGGTGGGGCTGACCGGTGCCGTTATGCAAAACATCACGCATATCGCTCCGGCGATCGCCGCCTTCTTCTTCACGGCGACGATCGTGGGCCTGTCCGGCGCGCATGCACCGCTTGCCTATCTGGTCGGGTTCCTGGTCGTGCTCGCGCTGGGGATGTGCCTGGTGCAGCTCGCGAAGAAGTTTCCGTCGGCGGGCGGCTATTACACGTATGTGAGCCGGACGCTCGGTCCGCGCCTCGGGTTCTTGACCGGGTGGATGTTCACCTTCTATTCGCCGATCGTGGCGGGGCCGTTGTTCTCGTATCTGGGCTTCATCCTCGAAGGCGAGTTCCAGGCGAACTACGGGTGGACGTGGTTTCACTGGTGGATGCTCGTGCTGGTGGGGATCCCGCTGATCGCCCTCGTCGGGTATCTGGGCATCGCGCTCTCGGTGCGCGCGATCGTGGTCGTGGGGGCCATGGAGTTTTTGATCGTGCTCGGCCTGAGCCTGTGGGGCCTGTTCAGCCCCGGCCCGGGCGGGTTCACGCTGCAGTCGTTCTCCTACGGCTTCAACCCCGGAGACATCGCCACAGCCTCCGGGTTCTCGCTCGCGATCGTGCTGACCGTGCAGGGGCTGACCGGGTGGGAGGCGGCCGTGCCGCTGGCCGAGGAGACCGAGAACCCGCGCCGCAACGTGCCCCGCGCGACCATGCTCTCGATCGCCATCATCGGCACCATGCTCGTGCTCGCGATCTGGGGACAGGTGATCGGCTGGGGCGTCAACAAGCTCACCACCCTGCCCGCCTCGAGCGAGCTGCCCGCCCTGGTGATCGCCCACCGCGTCTGGGGCAGCCTGTGGTGGCTCGCCCTCCTGGCCATGTTCACGTCGGTGATCGGCGGCAGCCTGGCGGCCCAGAACGTGGCCACGCGCATGTGGTTCGGCATGGGCCGAAGCGGCGTGCTGCCCGCCGCCTTCGGGAAGGTCCACCCCACGCGCAAGACGCCGACCGCGGCCGTCACCGCCCAGTTCGTCCTCTCGATGGCACTCGGGCTGATCCTGCCGCTCCTGCTCAACCCCCTCGAGGTATTCCTCCTGACCGTCGGCTACACCCTCGTGCTCGCCGTCATCTTCGTATACGTCATCGCGAACGTCGCGGTCGTCGTCTACTACTGGCGCGAGGCCCGGAACGAGTTCAACTGGATCCTGCACCTCGTGTTCCCGATCGGCACGAGCGCCGTGCTCATCTACTCCGTTTACAAGGCGTTCTATCCGCTTCCCGTCTATCCCTACAACTGGTCGCCGTTCATCGTCATCGGCTGGCTGATCGCCGGCATCGGCGTCGTGTTCCTCATGAACCAGCGCGGCAACAAGGATTGGCTGAAGAAGGCCGGGGCCATCATCGAAGAGCGCCCCGAGACGCCGTCCGAGATCGCACACCAGCACCCGCACGCACTCTGACCGCTCGCCGATGACCGATATCGACCGCAGGCTGGAGATCCCCCGGCGCATGATCGGGCGGCCGAGGGACGCGCCGGTCACGCCGGCGCTCCTGCTCGACCTGCCCACCGTCCGCAAGAACATCGCCGAGATGGCGCGGCGGATGGCGACGGTGCCGGCGAGCCTGCGGCCGCACGCCAAGATCCACAAGAGCCCGATCCTCGGCCGCATGCAGCTCGACGCCGGCGGGATCGGCCTGACCACCGCGACGATCTGGGAGGCGAGCGCCATGCTCGAGGCAGGCCTCCCCGAGCTGCTCGTCGCCAATCAGGTGATCGGGCGGGAGAAGGCGGCCGAGGCCGCCCGGGCGGCGGCGCTCGGGCAGCTGACCATCGCCGTCGAGAGCGCATCCAACGCGAATGAGCTCGCCGAGGCCGCCCGGGCGGCCGGCAGCGAGATCAACGTCATCGTCGAGGTCGACGTCGGCCAGCACCGCTCCGGCGTCCGCTCGGCCGCCGACGGGGTCGGGCTCGGCACGCTGGTCGAACAGGCGCCCGGGCTGCGGCTGCGGGGCGTGCTCGGTTACGAGGGCCATTGCATGCTCGAGCCCGACCGCGACCTGCGGATCCACAAGGCGCGGGCGGCCAACGACGTCCTCACCGGAGTGGTCGACGAGTTCGAACGGCACGGCCTCGACACCACGATCGTCGCGGCCGGCGGCCTGGGCACGTGGGACATCACCGGCGCGAACCCGCGCATCACCGAGATCCACGCAGGCTCCTACATCTTCAGCGACGCCTTCCATCGCACCCTCGTGCCCGGCTTCGATCCCGCGCTGACCGTCCTCTCGACGGTGATCTCGCGCCACGGCGACCTGGCCGTGCTGGACTCGGGGCGCAAGTCGATCGGGATCGACCGCACGCCGCCCGAGGTCGTCAGTGGCGAGGGCGTGCTGCGGTACGAGTACGGAGTGCCGTTCATCCACGAGGAGCACATCGGCCTCGAGCTCGCCGCCGACTCGCGGCTCGCGGTGGGTGATCGCGTCGAGATGATGCCCGGGTACGCGCCGACGACAGCCAACTTCTACGACTGCTATCACGTCGTCGAAGATGGCGTCATCGTCGACGTGTGGCCGATCCTGGCACGCTACGGTAGCGCGACGGCCGGCGTCGGGCCCTACCCGTCCTGAGGCGCTACGACTACGCGGCGCCGACGGTGCGGTAGCGGCGGGCCAATTCCTCGATGTGCTCACGCATGAGCCTGGCCGCGCGGTCGCCGTCGCGGTGGCGGACGGCGTCGAACAGGCCGCGGTGCTCCTGCAGGTCCCACTCGCCGAAGCCCTCCAGGCTGTAGACGCGCGGGCCGCGCTCGACCATCAGCGCGACGAACGACTGGATCATCGCCGCCAGCACCTCGTTGTGGGCCGCCTCCGCCAGCAGCACGTTGAACGACGCGGCCACGTCGACGAGAGCGCCGATCTCGCCTTTGAGCCGCGCCTCCTGCTCGACCAGCGCCGCCGACAGCCGGGCCAGATCCTCGTCGGTGCGCCGCCGCGCCGCCAGCCGCGCCACCTCCACCTCGACGATCAGGCGCGCCTCGATGAACTCGTGCGTGACACCGCGCTCGAGGGCCGCCGTGACGGCCGACGGCTCGCTCACCTGGGCGGGATCGCCGGTCACGAACACACCCTGGCCGTGGCGGATCTCGACGATGCCGAGCATCGCCAGGCCGTTCAGCGCCTCGCGCACCGTCGAGCGGCCGACGCCGAGCTCCTTCGTCAGCTCGCGCTCCGACGGCACCTTCGTGCCGGGAGGCAGCTCGCGGATCGCCGCGAGCAGCTGTTCGGCCACCGTCTCGGTGAGCTTTCGCCGCGGAGCCGGGGTGAGTGTGAGCTTCGAATTCGGCCCCTGCATCGGCATAGGATAGTCGCTTCCAGGCGCTTCACGGGTGTGCTACGTTCAGCCGGTGATCAGACCAGAAGCCGAGTCGCCGGTCGAGGGCATGCCGGGCGCCGTGGCGCTCGTCACGGGCGGCGGCACCGGCATCGGCGCGGCCACCGCGCGGCTGCTCGCGCGCCGGGGCCTGGAGGTCGTGATCGTCGGCCGCCGGGCCGACCTCCTGGCCGAGGTCGCCGCCGGCTCCGACGCCATCACCGCGATCGCCGCCGACCTGGGCGAGCCCGACGTTCCCGGCCGGGTGGTGGCCGAGGTGACCGGCCGGCTGGGCCGGCTGGACGTGCTGGTGAACTGCGCCGCCGTGATCCGCACCCACCCGATCGGCGAGTACACGCTGGCCGAGATCGACCAGCACCTGGACGTGAACATCCGGGCGCCGTTCCTGCTCACCCAGGAGGCCCTGCCCGCACTGAAGGCGGCGCCGAACGCGTCGATCGTGAACATCAGCTCCTCGTCGGGCACGATCGTGCGGCCCACGCAGTCGCTCTACGGCCTGACGAAGGCCGCGCTTGAATACTTCACCCGATCGATGGCGGGCGAGCTGGCCCCCGCCGGGATCCGCGTCAACGGGATCGCCCCCGGGCCGATCGACACGCCCATCCACGAGACCTGGGCCGACGACCTCGACGAGGCGTACCGCTGGCTCGCCTCGCAGGTGCCGCTCGGCCGGATCGGCGACGCACGCGAGATCGCCAACTGGGTGTGGCTGCTGGCGAGCCCGGTGGCGGCGTTCGTGACCGGTGTCGTCATCCCCGTCGACGGCGGCCAGGCGCTCGACACGGTGTAGCTACACGGTCAAGGGAAGTCGACG
>DASXOR010000176.1:0-13911 GCA_036494095.1 Gaiellales bacterium
CCCGAACCACAGCCTCAAAGGGATGTCGGATGCGGCCCGCACCTCCTGGGCGCGGTCGCCGCCGCGTCGCGCCGCCGCGAGCGCCTTCAGCTGCGCACGGTGCGACGCCTCGAAGCGGCAGGCCTCGGCGTGATACTCGGCCATCGCCAGCCAGCCGCGAGCGAGGCCGGCGTCGTTGCGGCGCTCGGCGAATAGCTCCAGCGCGGCCGCCGTGCGGGTCGCGCTCTCGGTGAGGTCATGGTCGGCCTCCGTGGCCTGGAACAGGTGGAACCTGGCGATGTCGGCGTAGGCGGCGGCGGCATCATCGCCCGCGGCGGCCAGATGATCGATCTCCTCGGCGGCGCGGTCGAAGTCGCCGCGATCCATGAGCTGATACGCGAGCTCCACCCTCACGCCGACGGGATCGCCGCCTCCGCCTGCGGCGGTGGCCCGCGCGAGGAGGTTGGCGGCGGCAGCCGCGTCACCCCGTTCGGCCGCGCGCCGCCCGACCGCCGCCAGCGCATCCGCCGCGGCACGAGCCGCCGCTTGACTGGTCGACCCGGCCGGGTCGAGCTGCGCGCGCAGCTGCCAGGCCTGCTCGAGGTGGTAGGCGCGGATCTCGTTCGACAGCGCGCCGCGGTCGGCGAGCCAGCCCGCCAGCCGCTCGTGTACGTCGGCCCGCCGCTGCTTGGAGAGGCGCTCGTAGGCGACGTCCCGGATCAGCTGGTTGCGGAAGGCATGTGCGGAGTCGCCTGCGACCTCCGCCGGAGCCGGCCGCAGCAGGTCGGCCCGGACGAGCTCCTCCAGGCCGTGGACGATGGCGCCGGCATCGTCGTCGGGCAGCGCGGCGCGGAGGGCGCCGAGGTGAAACACCCTGCCCTCGACGGCGGCGTGCTCGAGCAGCGACCGCAGCGGCGGCGCCAGCCGGTCGATGCGGGCGGCCAGGAGCGCCCGGATCGTCGGCGGGAGCCGCCCGCTGCCGCCGCCGTCCTCGAGCGCCATCGCGAGCAGCTGCTCGGCGAACAGCGGGTTGCCCTCGGCCGACCCGACGATCCGTGCGCGCACGTCCGGCTCCACCGCGCCGGCGGCCAGCCGCTCGACGAGCGTCGCGCTGTCGGCGGGCGTGAGCGCCTCCAGCAGCAGTGTGGCGCCGTTGTAGGCGCTCGTGGCCCAGCTGGGCCGGGCATCGAAGAGCTCCGGCCGCCCCAGGCAGAGCACCAGCACCGGAGCCGTGCGTGCGAGCGCGGCCAGGTGCTCGACGAGGCTGTGCAGCGCCGGCTCGGCCCACTGGATGTCGTCCAGGACGAGCACCACCGGCCGCAGCTCGGCGAGCGTCTCGAGCACGCGGCGCACCGCCCAGGGGATCTCCAGCTCGCCGTCGCCGGCCTCGCGGCCGAGCGCCGCGGCCACCGTCCGGGCGATCCGGGCGCCGTCCGGCCGTCCGGCCATCAGCCGGCCGACCTCGGCAGCGGGGTCGTCGCCGAAGGTCGCGGAGAGGGCCTCGGCCAGGGGCCAGTACGTGATCCCCTCCCCGTAGGGCAGGCAGCGACCCCACAGGGCCCGCGCCTCGGGGACGCACGCCAGGAACTCCTGGGTCAGGCGCGTCTTGCCGATCCCGGCAGGGGCCAGCAGGGTCACCAGGTGACATCCGCCGACCCGCACCGTGCGCTCGTAGAGCGCGCGCAGCAGCACGAGCTCGTCATCGCGACCGACGAGCGGTGCATCCATTCTGCGTGCGAGCGGATCCGCCCCGGGCACGACTCGCACGAGCGGGTGGGCCGTCAGGGCGCGCACCTTCCCCCGGGCGTCGACCCCCCGGGGCGACCCGGTCTCGACCGCGCCTCGCACCAGCCGCTCGGTCGCGTCGCCGAGCAGCACCTCGTCGGCCTCGGCGGCCTGTTCCAGCCGCGCGGCGACGTTCACGGCGTCGCCCGTGACCAGCGCCTCGCCGGCACCGATCACGACCTCCCCGGTGTTCACGCCCATCCGGCTCGCCATCCGCACGGCGCGCGTCGCGTCGAGGTCGCCGCCCAGATCGATCAGCGCCGAGCGCATCTCCTCGGCGGCGCGCACCGCCCTCAGGGCGTCGTCCTCGTGCAGATCGGGCAGACCGAAGACCGCCATCACCGCATCGCCGATGAACTTCTCGACGGTGCCGCCATGCCGCTCCACCGCATCGCGCATGCGTGCGTGGTAGGCCGTCATCACGCCACGGAGCACCTCCGGGTCGAGCCGATCGCCGAGCGCCGTCGACCCGACCAGGTCGCAGAAGAGCACGGTCACCGTCCGTCGCGACTGCGCGGCGGCCGTGGGGGCAAGCGCGGCCCCGCATTCGTTGCAGAACCGGGCGTCGCCCGCATTCTGGTGTCCGCACCTGGTGCACGTGCCCTCAGGCATCGGGTCAGGATACGCCGCAAGGGCATTGGCTTCCCGGCCGCCGTGAACGACCGGTGCCAGGCACCGGCGATTCACCCCTAGAATCCCCGGCCGTGGCCAACCTGCTCCTGATCGTCGTCGACTGCCTGCGTGCCGACATGCTCGCGCGTGGACGGGGCGCGTGGCCGCGCATCAGCGGGCTGGCGGCGGGCGGCGCACGCTTCACCGACTGCTACTCGACCTGCCCCACGACGACGCCGGCGGTGACCGCCATCCTGACCGGCCGCTACCCGGCCGCACACGGTGTGCGCGGGCTTCGCGGCACGCAGCTCTCCGCCGCCATCCCCACGGCCGCCGAGCAGCTGGCGCAGGCCGGCTTCGTGACGTGGTGCTCGGCCACGGGGCCGCTGCTCGACACCGTCGGCACTTTCCGCGGCTTCGCCGAGGCCGACTACCGCGACGTCCCCCGCCGTTCTGTGCACTCCCCGTGGGGCCCGGAGAGCGTCGAGCAGCTGGCGCGGCTCGCGGCCGGCGAGCGGCCGTTCTTCGCCCTCGTGCATCTGTGGGACGCGCACACTCCGCGCAGCTACCCGGCCTCCTACGAGGATCGCCGGCATGGGCGCAACGCCTACGAGCGAGCCATCTCCGGCATGGACGCGTGGGTCGGCGCGGCGGTCGAGGCGGCGGGGCCGGACACCGTGGTCGTGCTGACCGGCGACCACGGCGAGAACGTCGTTTTCGAGCCACGCAACCTGCGCGAGCAGGCGGCCTGGCGGAGGGTCAACCAGCGGCTGCCGATCGCGCGGTGGTCGCAGGCGGCAGTCGATCACGGCGTGCGCAGCCACTCCAAGCGCGCGCTGCGGTGGGCGCCGCGCTACTTCTGGAACCACGGCCAGACGCTGCTCGAATCGCTCGTGCGGGTGCCGCTGGTCGTGTCCGGCCCGGGCGTTGCCGCGGGCGCGCGGCGAACGCCGGTGAGCCATGTCGATCTGGCGCCGACGCTTGTCGACCTGGCCGGCGGGGAGCACCCGGCCGCCGGGTGGCAGGGCGTGAGCCTGGCCGAGTCGCTGCGCGGCGGCGGCGAGCCCGCGGGCCATCCGGTGATGATGGAGATCGCCGTCGCGCCGTCGATCCCGGCCATCCGCCAGCAGGCCGTCCGCGACGGCCGCCACAAGCTGATCACCTCGTTCGACGACGAGCGGGTCACCGACGCCCTGTATGACCTCGGCGCCGATCCCGGCGAGCGGCGCAACCTCAGCCTGGCTCAGCCGATACTCGCCGAGCAGCTGCGCGAGACGCTGCGCGAGCTCGCCTCCGAGCGAGCCGAGACGGTCACGATGGCCGCCGACGAGGACGAGGAGATCGCCGAGCGGCTGCGCGAGCTGGGCTACATGTAGGCTGCGAAAGAGTTGACTGGCCTTCACAGGCTGGCTACCCTGAGTCGGTACGAGCAATCCGCGACCGAAGGAGGCAGACGATGAGCACAGAGATCCGATCGGCCTCCACGCGCCGCGTCTGACCGCTCGTCCCGCCTGACCGCGGGTCTGATGCTCCCCGAGTCGACGACGGCGCACCCGCGCACTCGTCCAACCCTCTCGAGGAGACTTCCCCAGTGAGCCTTTCCGACCTGGGCTTCGGCCCTGCACTCGCCGCCGCCTTCGCCCCGTATGCCGATTCGGGCCTCGAGGTCGGCCGCGTCGCCGTGGAGCACCGCGGCGCGCTCGTCCTGCACAGCGACACCGAGGAGATCTGGGCCGACGTGCCCGGCCGGCTGCGGCACCGCGCGGCCACGGGCGCCGATCTGCCCGCGGTCGGCGACTGGGTGGCATTCGGCCGCCACCCGCATGGCGGGCGCGCGACAATCGAGGCCGTGCTGCCCCGGCGCACGGCGTTCGTGCGCAAGGCCGCCGGCTTTGAGTCGGTCGAGCAGGTCGTCGCCGCGAACGTCGACATCGTCTTCGTGGTGACCTCGCTCGTCGACGACCTGAACCCGCGCCGGCTCGAGCGCTATCTCGCACTCGCCTGGGAGAGCGGCGCGGAGCCCGTCGTCGTCCTGACCAAGTCCGACCTGTGCGAGAGCATCGAGGCGGCCGTCGCCCAGCTCGGCGGCGTCACCTTCGGCGTGCCGACGCACGTCGTCTCGGCCGTCACGGGCGACGGCATCGACGAGCTCACCGCGCACGTCGGCGGCGGGCGCACGGCGACGCTGGTCGGCTCGTCGGGGGTCGGCAAGTCGACCCTCGTGAACCGGTTGTGCGGCTCCGAGCGGCTCGCGACCGCGGAGCTGCGGCCCGACGGGCGCGGCCGCCACACGACCACGCATCGCGAGCTGGTCGTGCTCGCGACCGGCGGGTGCCTGATCGACACGCCCGGCATGCGCGAGTTGACGCTCTGGGACGCAGAGGAGGGGCTCGAGCAGGCGTTCGAGGACGTCGAGGAGCTCGCTGCGAGGTGCCGGTTCTCGGACTGCGCGCATCGCAGCGAGCCCGGCTGCGCGGTGCATGCGGCGATCACGGACGGCACGCTCGACCCCGGCCGGCTCGAGAGCTTCCGCCACCTGCAGCGCGAGCTGCGCTACCTCGAGATCCGCCACGACGCGCGCGCCCGCTCGGACGAGCGCAAGCGCTGGCGGGCGCTCAGCGTCGAGCAGCGCCAGCGCAGCCGCGACTAGCGAGGACGGCTCGAGCTAAAGCGGCGCCTCCTCCGACTCGCGCTCGATCTCGAGCTCCTGCTCGAGGGCGGCCCGGCGGCCGCGCCGGGGCGACCGGATCCGCCTGAGGAGGGCCGCGATGCGCTGGCGCTCGCCCGGCGTCACCACGCCCACGGCCATGAGCGCGAGCGGGAACGCCGCCACCAGCGCGACGCGGGCGGAGATGCCGACGAAGCCGACGGCCGGCACGAGCTCGACCAGGGCGGCCATGAAGAGCGCGGCGAGCGCAACGATCCGCAGCACGCGGCTGAAGTCGTACGAGACCGGGTAGCTGCGCTGCGCGTTTCGCCAGCCGAGCACGACGAGCACCGAGAACCCGATCACCGTCGACCAGCCCGCGCCCAGGATGCCCCACTTGGGGATCATCCAGAAGTTCAGGCCGATGTTGACGGCGGCGGCGGTGCCGGTGACGACCGGCGTGAGCTTCGTCCGCTTCGAGCGGTTCACCCCGATGTTCAGGATGTAGTAGGCGCCGTAGAGCACCGAGCCCGACATCAGCAGCGGCACCACCGGCACGGCGCCGAACCACTGTGGGTTCATCGCCAGGTGGATGTAGGGGGTCGAGAGCGCCGTGATCGCGACCACGCCCCAGGCCATCACCATCGACCAGTACGTCAGTACGGCCCGGTAGGTGCGCTTCGCGTCGCCGTCGTCGATGATCAGGTTCGCGAACGGGATCCAGGCCGTCTGGAAGGCCGATACGATCAGCATGATCCCGAGCGCGATCTTGCTCGCGGCCGAGTACGTGCCGAGCTGGGCGCTGCGCTCGAGCTGCGTCCCCGGCGTCAGCCTCTGCACCTGTACGCGGTCGGCCAGGTTGAGCGCCCACAGCGCGACGCCGGAGGGCATGAGCGGCAACGAGAAGTGCAGCATCTGGCGCAGCAGCGGCCACACGATCTGCAGGCCGACCATGTCGCGGCGCGCCCACAGGAGCAGGAAGTAGGTCAGGTAGGTGCCCGAGAAGTTGCCGAGCATGATCCCGGCGGCGCCCATGTGCAGGGGGATCACGAGCGTGACCGAGAGCACGATCGTGATGGCGATGTTGACGAGCGAGTAGACGACGAACGCCGCCGGCCGCTGCTCGATCCGGTAGATGCCGGTGACGATCGTGTAGTTGATGGTCACCCACAGCCCGGCCAGGCCGATCACGGCCAGCTCCCGCGTGACCTGCAGGCCGGACGAGATCGGGTCGATCGCGACCAGACCGATGACGACGGCGATCGTCGAGAGCGCCATGACCGCGGTGAAGGCTGTGCGGATCGTGCGCCTGCGCGCGTCCGGCTCGCGATGGTCCCAGCAGAACCGGAACATGGCGGTCGTCAGGCCGAACTGGCACACGATGGATGCGAGCGCGCTCGCCGCCATCACCGTCTCGACCTGGCCGAAGCCGGCCTGGCTCACATACTGCGGCTTGGTGTAGATCGGCAGCAGGAAGATGCCGACGAGCTTCGAGACGATCCCGCCGAGGCCGTACACGAACGACTGGCCGGCCAGCTGCCGGAGCCGGGCGCCCATGCCGGTGTGCTCGGCCGGCCCGCCGCCGGCCGCCGCCGCGCCAGTCACGGAGGGCTCACTGATCGGTTACGCGCCCCGGGAGCGGGGCCTGGCCCCGGTTGCGGGAACCCTGGGTTCCCCCACGTTAAAGCCCCATGACGCCGATCAGCTCGCGCACGGCATCGGCCGAGCGGGAGAGCTGCGCCTGCTCGTCCGCGTTCAGCGTGATCTGGAGCACCTCCTCGAGCCCGGCGGCGCCGAGCCGGCAGGGGACACCCATGTAGAGGCCGTCCAGGCCGTACTCGCCCGTGAGCCGCGCAGCGCACGGGAGCACCCGTTTCTGGTCGTGGACGATCGAGTCGACCATCTCCGACACGGCCGCCGACGGGGCGTAGTAGGCCGATCCCGACTTGAGCAGCTTGACCACCTCGGCGCCGCCGTCGCGGGTGCGCTGGACGATCTCGGCCAGCCGGTCGGCCGGGATCAGCTCGGTCACCGGGATCCCGGCGACGTTCGTATAGGAGGCGACCGGCACCATCTGGTCGCCGTGCCCGCCCAGGACGAAGCCGGTGACGTCGCGCGCCGACACGCCGAGCTCCCAGGCCAGGAAGGTGCGGAAGCGGGCGGTGTCGAGCACGCCGGCCATACCGAACACGCGCTCCCGGGGCAGGCCGGCCTCGTGGAAGGCGACCTCGCACATCGCGTCGAGCGGGTTCGTGACCACGATCAGGACCGTCTCCGGCGAGCGCTGGACGAGGTTCCTGGTCACGTCGGCGACGATCGCCTGGTTGGTCTTCAGCAGGTCGTCGCGGCTCATCCCGGGGGTCCGCGCGCGGCCCGAGGTGATGATGCAGATGGCCGATCCGGCCGTCTCGTCGTAGCCGTTCGTGCCGACCACGTTCGGCTCGTAGCCGACGACGGGGCCGCACTGGTTGAGGTCGAGCGCCTTGCCCTGGGGCAGGCCCTCGACGATGTCGACGAGCACCACGTCGGCGTAGTCGCGCTCGGCCAGCCGCTGGGCGGTGGTGGCGCCGACGTTGCCGGCCCCGACGACCGTGATCTTGGGACGCCTCATGCCCGAACCCCCATGTGCTCGATGATCGCGTCGGCGACCTGCGACGTGCCCACCGCGGCGGGGTCGTCCGGCGTCGCCTTCATGTCGTAGGTGACCGACCGGCCCGCGGCGATGACCGCCGCGATCGCGCCTTCCAGCCTGTCGGCCGCGTCGCGCTCCTCGAGGTGGCGCAGCATCATCATCCCGGAGAGCATCATCGCGATCGGATTGACCTTGTTCTGCCCGGTGTACTTGGGCGCCGAGCCGTGCGTCGGCTCGAACACCGCTCCGGCGAGGCCGAAGTTGCCGCCCGGGGCGACGCCGAGGCCGCCGACCAGACCCGCACCGAGGTCGGACACGATGTCGCCGTAGAGGTTCGGCAGCACCAGCACGTCGTAGAGCTCGGGCTTCTGCACGAGCTGCATGCACATGTTGTCCACGATCCGGTCGTCGAACTCGATGTCCGAGTTCTCAGCCGCGACCTGCCGCGACACCTCGAGCCACAGGCCGTCGGTGTGCTTCATGATGTTCGCCTTGTGCACCGAGGTCACCTTGCGGCGGCCGTTCTGGCGGGCGTAGTCAAAGGCGAACTGGACGACCCTGCGCGTGCCCGCCTCGGAGATCGGCTTGATCGAGATCCCCGAGTCGGCGCTGATGTGCGCGCCCGAGAGGCGCTCGATCGTGGCCGCGAGCTCGCGCTCGCCGTCGGTGCCGCGCTCGAACTCGATCCCGGCGTACAGATCCTCGGTGTTCTCGCGGACGATGACGATGTCGACGGCGGCGTCGGCGTACCGGGTGCGGACACCGGGGTAGTGCTTGCACGGGCGCACCTGGGCGTACAGGTCGAGCGCCTTGCGCAGGCCGACGTTGACGGAACGAAACCCGCTCCCCACCGGCGTCGTGATCGGCCCCTTGATGGCGGTGCCGTTGCGGCGGATCGACTCGACCACGCCATCCGGCAGCGGGTTGCCCCCGTTTCGCTGCATGACGTCGGCGCCGGCGTCCTGCACGTCCCAGTCGAAGCTGACCCCGGTCGCCTCGAGCACCCGCCGCGTCGCCTCTGCGATCTCGGGGCCGGTGCCGTCGCCGGGAATGAGTGTGACACGATGACTCACGCGGGTTTCGTCCTCCCAGATGTTTGGCGCAAGCGTACCGGACACCCTCGCCGCGCCGGTGGGGTTGGAGGCGCTGTGCACGGGGTAGGATTCGGGCATGGCCGACAAGGGCGGACTTGAGGGAGTCGTCGTCGCTCGAAGCCGTCTCTGCTCGATCGACGGCCACAACGGCATCCTCATCTACAGCGGCTACGACGTCGGCGACCTCGCCGAGCACTCCTCGTACGAGGAGGTGTGCTTCCTCACCCTGCACGGACGGCTGCCGCTGCGCGAGGAGATGGATGAATTCGCCGCCGATCTCATCGCGCACCGCGAGCTCTCCGACGAGACCGACAGCGTTGTCGACATGCTGGCGACGCACGCCGCGCCGATGGAGATGCTGCGCACCGCCGTGTCGTCGGACAGCTTCGACGATCCCGACAAGGATTCCAACGCCGCCGACGCCAACATCCGCAAGGCCACCCGCCTGATCGCCAAGATGCCGACGATGGTGGCCCGCTACCACCGCCGCCGCAACGGCCTCGAGCCGATCCCGCCCGACCCCTCCTTGAGCCACGCCGCCAACTTCCTGCACATGCTGAACGGGGAGCCGGTGAGCGAGGCGGCCGCAAAGACCTTCGACGTCGCCCTGATTCTGCACGCCGACCACGAGATGAACGCGTCCACGTTCACCGCGCGCGTGATCGCCTCGACGCTCTCCGACATGCACTCGGCGATCACCGGCGCGATCGGCGCCCTCAAGGGCCCGCTCCACGGCGGCGCCAACGAGCAGGTGATGCGGCTCCTGCAGTCGATCCCGGCCGACGCCTCGGTCGAGGACGAGATCCGCGCGCGGCTCGACCGCAAGGATCGGATCATGGGCTTCGGCCACCGGGTCTACAAGACGTGGGATCCGCGCGCCGTGATCCTCAAGCGCTTCTCGAAGGAGCTGGGTGAGGAGGCGGGCGATCCGCGCTGGTACGACATGTCCGAGCGAATCGAGCACACCGTGGTGGCCGAGAAGGGCCTGTATCCGAACGTCGACTTCTACTCGGCGTCGACCTATCACTACCTCGGGATCGACACGGGGCTCTTCACCCCGATCTTCGCGATGAGCCGGGTGGTCGGCTGGGCGGCGCACGTGATCGAGCAGCACGCCGACAACCGCCTGATCCGGCCGAGCTCCGAGTACGTCGGCCCCTCGGCGCGGGTCTACGAGCCGATCGAGCGCCGCGCGGCGCCGCCGGCCGTCGTGTAGCGCAGCCCCTCGGGCCGCAGCCGCATCGAATCGCCCCGGCCAGCCTCGAACCCCACCCGTAGGTACGCCCGCACCGCGGCGAGGTTGCGTGCGTCCACGTCGAGCACCACCTCGCGCAGGCCGAGCCGCTCGAACGCGTAGCGGCACACGAGGGCCGTCGCCTCGGTGCCCTGGCCCGATCCGCGGTGGTCGGCCTCGCCGATCAGGATCGAGAAGCGCGCCCGGCCCCACGCCCACAACTGCAGGCGGGCGTTGCCGATGACCGTCCCGTCGCCGACCTCCTCGATGCCGAACGCGACCAGCTGCGGGTCGGCCAGGGCCTGGCGCCCCCACGAGCGCAGCTCGGCGAGCGTCGCCAGGGAGTCGGGCGGGCCGCGGCGGCCGTACAGGTAGCGGGTGGTCACGGGGTCGCTCAGCCAGCGCTCCCACAGCGGCGCATCGGCCGGGCGCAGCGGCGCGAGCGCCACCAGCGCCCCAGCGATCCGCTCGCCGATGGTCATCCAGCGAGGATAGCCGTCGGGGTTGACCGAGAACCTAGGCGGACTTGCGCTGGCCGCCGGCGGCGGCCTTGGCGCGCGTCCGTGTGCCGGACGTCTTCTTCTTGGCGGCCGCCCGGTCCTTGCGGGCGACGTCGAGCGAGGCGGTCAGCGCCGACAGCAGGTCGGGCGCGGTCGGGGCCTCCGCAGGCTCGGGCGTCTTCGTCGTCTTGCCCTGACGCTTCTGCTCGACGATCGCGAGCAGGCGCTCGCGGTAGGTGTCCTGATATCGCTCCGGCTCGAAGTCGGACGTGTAGGCGCCGATCAGGTCCTCGGCCATCTTCAGCTGCTTCTTGTCGACCTTCGCGTCGGACGGCACGATGCCGTCGACCGATCGCACCTCGTCGTCGAAGAACATCTTCTCGAGCGTGATCACCCCGTCGCGGACGCGCAGGCAGGCCAGGTTCTCGCGGTCGTGGTGCACGTAGGTGGCGATGGCGGAGAGGCCGGAGCGCTGCATCGCCTCGACGAGCAGCGCGTAGATGGCCTCGCCCGGGCCCTCCTCCGGGCCGAGGAAGTACGTTCGCTCGAAGTAGATCGGGTCGATCTGATCGGCGGGCACGAAGTCGTGGATGGTGATGCCGCGGTGCTGCTCGCCGCGGGCGGCCTGGAAGTCCTCGTCGTTCATACGGACGTACTCGCCCTTCGAGACCTCGTAGCCCTTGACGATCTCGTCGGCCGGCACCGGCTCGTTGTCGACCTTGCAGACCTTGACGTAGCCGATCCGGCCGCCGTCGGTCTCGTGCAGCTGGTTGAAGCGCAGATCCTTCTCGGCGATGGCCGTGTACATGCGCACAGGCGCGTTCACGAGGCCGAAGGAGATGGCGCCGGTCCAGACTGCGCGTGGTCGGTTCGAGGCTGGCATGGTCTGTAAAGATACCCCGGACGCGGGTATTTCCCTCTAAAGACCGTTCGCGCTCCCGGATCTCATCGGTGTGGACATGGAGCGGTGCGGGGGCCTGGCCCCGTCTCTGGGGCCAGGCCCCGTCTGGGGCCAGGCCCCGGGCTTCATTCGCCGGGCAGGAGCGAGAACACCCGCGCGTCCTCGACCAGCCAGCGACCGTCGCGATCGCGCCACAGGAGCTCGACCACCCGCGTGTCGCCGTCGTCCAGGTGCAGGTGAAAGAGCGTCCGGTTCGCCACGGTGCCGATCAGCTCGGTGCGCTGCGTCCGCCCGAGCAGCGGGCGCAGCTCGTCGTCGCGTCCGGCGAAATCCTCCGAGAGCCGGCCCGCGGTCGGGTCGGCGCCTCGGGCGTTCACGGCCGCCTCGAGTCCGCGGGCGGTGCGCTGCACGGCCAGCTTCACCGAGACATCATCGGCCATTAGCCGACGGAATCGACGATCGCCCGGGAGAGGCTGGCGTACTTCGACAGGAACTCGGACCGCTCGGCCTTGAGCCGCGTCACCCAGCGGGCGTACTCGTCGGCTCGGCCCTGCTCCGCATACAGCAGCCGCGGCTGCAGGACGGGCAGGTCGTCGGCCTCGATCCCGGGCACGTGCGCGGCCACCTTGTAGCCGAAGTCGGGGTCGATCTCCCATTCGATCGTGCCTTCGGCGATGCCCTTCACGATGGCCGAGGAGTGCGGGATCCGCACCTTGCGGGAGCGCTCGTCCGCGGCAGGTCCGCCGACCGTCCCGGTGTTCAGCAGGTAGACCTCGATCGGGTTTGCGGCCAGGAGCTCGAGGAAGCGGTTGCCCTGCAGGTCGTGGCTCATGGGGAAGAACGGGTTCGTGCCAGGCACGCGCAGGAACTTGCCGTCCTCGTCCTTGCCGCCGGCCGAGGTGCCGGTGGTCTCGCCGAGCATGAAGAAGGCCGCGGCCTGCGGCCCCTCCAGGCGCGCCACGGCCGGGATCACGTTCTCGTTGCGGTTCAGCACGAGCAGGAAGTGGGCCCGCTTGAGATCCGAGGCGTCGGCCGCCTCGATGTCGGCGAACGAGAACACCGCCCGCCCGTTCTTGGTGTACTCCTGGTCGTAGAAATCGACCTCGCCGTCGGCGGACATGCTGACGTTCTCGAGGTAGGCGGCCGGGCGCATGATGGCGCCGTGGACGATCGGCTCGTCGGTCGGGTTGAGCGCGTAGGTCTTGGCGAAGCAGCCGGCCTCGGTGGCCGAGACCGTGCCGTCGGGCCACCAGGCGACGAAGTCGTCCTGCACCGGCAGCGAGCCGTTCTGGCGCGTGAAGGTCGTGGTGGTCTTGCCCGTGCCCGAGAGGCCGACGGTCAGGCCCACGCGGTCGCCGCCCGGGGTCGGGATCACCTTGCAGCCGGCGTGCAGCGCGAGCCCGCCGCGCTCGTACACGAGCTTGTTCCACATCCGCAGGCCGCCCTTCTTCGACTCGCCGAAGTAGTCGGAGTGAAAGACGCGGGTGACCATGCGGTCGAGGTCGACGGCGATGAGGCGGTCGTCCGGGTAGCCCGGCACGGCCAGGTTGGGCGTGTAGATCACCACGAGCTCGGGCTCGAGCCCGGCCTCGGGGTGGTGGAAGAAGAGCACGTCCTGCATGCCGGCGATGTTGGCGTTTCTGGACTCGATAAACAGGCGCGCGGGGACGCGATGGTCGGGGTCGTCGCCGATGAAGCCGTCGACCTGGATCATCTCCGCTTCGGCGATATAGGCGTCCTGGAGCGCAGAGACCCGGTCCCATTCGTCCCGGTCGATCGCCTGGTGGGGGTAGCTCTCGGGATCGTCGGCGACGATGAACGTGCTGCGCGTTGACCGCGACAGCACCGTCGTCTGGACGTTCACGGCTCCATAGTTGGTCGGCCGCGCCGTGGACATGCCCTTGGCCAACTCGTGCAGCTCCTGCTGCGGTGCGTCGCGCAGTACCCGGCGCGCCGCCGGCATCGCAAAGGCCGTCTTCGCCACGTCTCCTCCAAACGTTACAAACGGCCACGGTCGTTCCGGGCCACGCCCAAGTTTACTGCAATTCCTCCACATTGGAATGCGCGCTTCCGATGTCACAAAGTCGCATCGCCCGCGGCACCGCGGTGCGCGCACCGGCCAAGTGGATTGGTAGTCTGCAGGTTCTCGCAGGAAGCTCGAGGCGTACTCCGGAGGCCTGATGGTCAGACACGATGTGGTGGTGGTGGGAGCAGGGCTCGCGGGCATGCGCGCCGCCATCGAGGCTTCCCGGTACGGCGCCGATGTCGGCGTGGTCTCCAAGCTGCACCCCACGCGCAGCCACTCCGGCGCGGCCGAGGGGGGCATCAACGCCGCGCTCGGAAACGCCGGCGAGGACAGCCCCGAGAACCATACGTTCTTCACCGTCAAGGGCTCCGACTACCTCGGCGACCAGGATGCCATCGCCGTCATGTGCGCGGAGGGCCCGGGCGACATCTACGAGCTCGAGCACATGGGCGCCATCTTCTCGCGCACCGACGACGGCAAGATCGCCCAGCGGCCGTTCGG
>DASXOR010000177.1:0-16666 GCA_036494095.1 Gaiellales bacterium
GACCGACCCGAACGCCCTTCTGATCGGCTTCGCGCTCGACCAGCAGGTGCCGGTACCGAAGGCCTTCTCGGGCCCGATCGAACTCCAGCGCCGGCTCGGCCACCTCGATCCGGGCCGCATCGCCGCCACCGATCCCGAGGAGCTCGTCGCGGTGTTCGCCCGGCGCCCGGCCATCCACCGCTTCCCGGCGTCGATGGCCAAGCGGGTGCAGAGCCTGTGCGAGGTCATCGAGCGCGACTACGGCGGCGACGGCGCCAAGGTGTGGACTGAGGCCGCCGACGCGGCCGACCTCAAGGCCCGGCTCGGGCGCCTGCCCGGAATCGGCGACATGAAGGTGCGCAGCCTGTTCGCAACGATCGTGAAACGGCTCGGGGTGAAGCCGAGCGGCTGGGAGGATGCCCTCCCCAACCACCCGACCCTGGGCGACGTGGACACCCCCGAGGCGCTCGTCGCCTATCAGGCCGAGAAGCGCGCCTACAAGGCCGCGCTGCGCGCCAAGAGCTCGTGATCCTCGAGCGCAGCATGCACCCGGGGTGGCTGTCGAACTCCTATCTCGTCGGCGACGAGACGGGCGGGACGGGCGTCATCGTCGACGCCGGCGGGCCGGTGGCCCCGCTCCTGGACGCCGCCGACGTCGAGCGGCTCACCGTCACCCATCTCTTGATCACCCACGCGGACGGCGACCACATCGACGAGGCCGGGGTCGTGATCGAGCGCTACCGCCCGCAGGTGCTCGCACATGCGGGCGAGGCCGAGCGCATGGCCGGCGTCACCGGGCATCTCGGCCACGGCGACGTGGTCACGACGGGCGACCTCGAGATCACCGCGCTCTTCACGCCCGGGCACAGCCCCGGGCACCTGTCCTTCCTCATCGGTGACCTCTGCTTCACCGCCGACGTGCTCTTCAAGGACACCGTCGGCGGCACCATGCGCGACAGCTACGAGAGCCTGCATCACTCGATCATGGACGTCCTGATGAAGCTGCCGCCCGGGACTCGCGTCCTGCCCGGCCACACCGATTCAACGACGATCGGCGACGAGTGGGAGGGCAATCCCTTCATCCGCGTCTGGCGGGGCGCGGACGAGCCCGGAGACGAGCAGTGCACCGTGGCCGGGCGGCCCGCGACCCTGCTGCTCTTCGCCGGCGACTACGACGGCGGCCACAAGGGCTGGGTACGCTGGGCGGACGGCTCACACGACATCGTCCCAGGCAGCCGGGTGGAACGAGCTTGACCCCGGTCGGGCCCGAAAGGATCTGCACATGACGACTCAGGCATCCCAGCTCCCCATCCCCGAGCGGGGACGCAACATCGCGATGATCGTGATCACCGTGCTGCCGTTCATCGGCCTGATCGCGGCCGTAACGCTGTCGTGGAACCAGGCCGTCGGCGCGACCGATCTGGCCCTCTTCGCCGGCCTCTACGTGGTCTGCGGCTTCGGGATCACCATCGGCTTTCACCGCATGCTCACCCACCGCGCGTTCGATGCGATCGCACCGCTCAAGGCGGCGCTTCTGATCGCCGGCTCGCTTGCGATCCAGGGGCCGGCCATCGACTGGGCCGTCGACCACCGCACCCACCACGCGTTCTCCGACAAGGAGGGCGACCCGCACAGCCCCCACCACGGGTTCTCGACGTCGATCTGGGGGCGCTTGCGCGGGCTGGGCCATGCCCACGTCGGCTGGATGTTCGACCACAGCCGCAGCGACCGCGAGCGCTATGCGAAGGACCTCCTCCAGGACCGCCTGATCGTGGCGATCTCGAACCTATTCGTGCTCTGGGTCGTGCTCTCGTTCGCGATTCCCTTCGCGCTGGGCGGCCTGATCACCGGCACCTGGAAGGGTGCGTTCACCGGCCTCGTCTGGGGTGGCCTCGTGCGGCTCTTCTTCAACCACCACGTCACGTGGAGCGTCAACTCGATCTGCCACGTGTTCGGCCGCCGGCCGTTCACCGCGGCCGACCGCTCGACGAACAACTGGCTGCTGGCGCTGCCGTCGCTGGGCGAGGCCTGGCACCACAACCACCACGTGTTCCCGACCTCCGCCTTCCACGGCCTGGGCTGGCGCCAGATCGATCTGTCCGGCCTCGTGATCGCCGGGTGGGAGAGGATCGGCCTGGTGCGCAACGTGCGCCGGCCGACGGCCGAGCAGATCGGGCGCAAGCGCGCCGCCCCCGCCGGCGTGTAGACGCCCTCGCGGCACAGGGCTAGACTGGCGCGAAGGGCCCGCCTCGCTTGGGGAGATCCGTGCAGGGTCGACGCATAGCTTCATCGCTCGTGGCCGCTTGTGCGCTGGGCGGTGCTGCCGTCGCGCTGTCCGCGCACGTCGCCGCGAGCGGCCGCCGCGTCGCCGCGACGCCCGCCCAGGTCAACGCCGCCGCACCCGGCATGCGCGACGTGCCCGTGCCCGTCCCTCTGTTTCGCCGGCGCTTCCACGGCCCGGTGCTGCACACGCCGGTGCCGGTGCTGATGTACCACGCCATCGGCACGCCGCCGGTGGGCGCGCCGTATCCCGAGCTCTTCGTCTCGCGCAGGCTCTTCCAGGCGCAGGTGCGCGCCCTCGCCGCCGCGGGCTACCACGCGGTCACGCTCGACCACGCGTGGGCCGCGTGGCATGGCCGCGCCACCCTCCCTCGCCGCCCGGTCGTCCTGTCGTTCGACGACGGCTACCGGGGCGACTTCGGCACAGCCATGCCGGTGCTGCGCCGGCGCGGCTGGCCGGGCGTCCTCAACCTGCTCGTCGCCAACCTGCACCGGCACGACTGGGGCCTGAAGACGTCGATGGTGCGACGGATGATCCGAAACGGCTGGGAGGTCGACTCGCACACGCTGACGCACCCGAACCTGACCACCGTCTCGCCGAGGCAGCTGCGCCGGGAGGTGGGAGGGTCGCGGGTCGTCCTGCGGCGGCTCTTCCACGTACCGGTCGACTTCTTCTGCTATCCGTCCGGCGCCTTCGACCCCGCGGTCATCGCCGCCGTGCGCCGGGCCGGCTACCTCGGCGCGACCACGACCCTGCCCGGCCTGGCGAGGCGGTCGCAGCCCGACACGCTGCGCCGCGTGCGCGTCGACGGCGGCGAGCTCCCCGCCGTGCTGCTGGCACAAGCCTGAGCCTCGCTCCGACCACCGCCGCGGTCATGCTACGGGGCGTGGACGACCTGATCCTGCTCGGGGACAATCTGGAGCTCCTGCCCGGGTTCGCCGACGGCGCGTTTCGCATGATCTACCTGGATCCGCCGTTCAACACCGGCCGGGAGCGCAGCGCCCGCCCGCTGCGCGCCGTCGCGGACTCCGACGGCGACCGCACCGGGTTCGGCGGCCGCCGCTACCGCACCGAGCTGCTCGAGCGCTCGTCCTACCGGGACACGTTCGACGACTACCTCGGGTTCCTGGAGCCGCGCCTGCGCCACGCCCACCGCCTGCTCGACGCGCAGGGCACGCTGTACCTGCATCTCGACTGCCGGGAGGCCCACTACGTGAAGATCCTGTGCGACGAGGTGTTCGGGCGCGCGTCGTTTCTGAACGAGATCGTGTGGGCCTACGACTACGGCGGCAAGCCGCGGCGGCGGTGGCCGGCCAAGCACGACACCATCCTCGTCTATGTGCGCGACCCCGACCGGTACTGGTTCGACTCCGATGCCGTCGAGCGCGAGCCGTACATGGCGCCGGGCCTGGTCACGCCCGAGAAGGCCGCCCGCGGCAAGCTGCCCACCGACTGCTGGTGGCACACGATCGTCCCCACCGCCGGCCGTGAGCGCACCGGGTATCCGACGCAGAAGCCCGAGGGCATCGTCCGCAGGATGGTGCAGGCCTCGACGCAGCCCGGCGACCGGGTGGCCGACTTCTTCGCCGGATCGGGCACGCTCGGCGCCGTCGCCGCGGCGCTCGGGCGCCACTACGTCCTGATCGACTCCAATCCCGAGGCCGTCGCGGTCATGGAGCGGCGGCTGGGGGCGACCCGCGCTCGAGCACTCTGACGCCCTCGGCGGTGCCGACGACCGCGGCGCCCGCGATGCCGAGGAAGAAGCCGTGCTCGACCACCCCGGGAACGGCCCGGACCGAGGCCGCGAGTGCCGCCGGATCGGACCAGTCGCCCCGGCGGCAGTCGAAGATCGCGTTGCCCTCGTCGGTGACGAAGGGGCGGCCATCGGCGGCCGTCCGCCGGGTCGGCTCCCATCCCCGCTCCTGCAGCAGCCGCCCGCACACCGGCAGGGCGAACTCGACCACCTCGACGGGCAGGGGGGCAAGCTCGCCGAGCCGCGTCACGAGCTTGCGCTCGTCGGCGACGACCACCATCAGCCGCCCGGCGCAGGCGACAACCTTCTCGCGCAGGTGGGCGCCCCCCAGGCCCTTGATCAGGTCGAGGCCGGGATCGATCTCGTCGGCCCCGTCGATCACCACATCGAGCGCGGGCGTCTCGTCGAGCGTCGTCAACGGGATGCCGAGGCTGCGGCAGGCGGCGGCCGTCGCATCCGAAGTGGGCACACCGGCCACGTCGCGCAGGCGGCCGGCGGCGATGCGCGCGGCCAGCGCTTCGAGCATCACCCCCGCCGTCGACCCCGTGCCCAGGCCCAGCCGCATGCCGTCGCGCACGTAGCGCTCGACCGCCTCCGCCCCGGCGGCGCGACGCCACGCGTCGATGGCGCTCACGCCGCCATCGCCGCCCGGACGGCGGCGGGATCGGTCATCGGCGCACGGCACGCGAACCCCTCGCAGATGTAGGCCGCGGCGGCGCCGTCCACGGGCCGGCGGCCCTCGAGCAGCGGGATCCCGGCGGGATCGGCACCGTCGCCGAACGCATACACCACCGTGGGGTGGAAGCCGTCGCGCACGGCGTCGGCGAGCGCGCGGGTGGCAGGATCGGCCGCGGGCCCGACCACCGCCACCTCGCGCGGCGGAGACAGGTGCAGGTCAAGGGCCGAGAGCATCTGGCCGAATCCGTGCGGCGCGCGGCGCATGCCGTCGACGGCGAGGCGCATGGCGGCGGCCGCCCGCTCCTCGAGCTCCGGCTCCGCGTAGATCCGGGCGAGCCGGATCAGGACGTGGGCGAGCAGTGAGTTGCCCGAGGGCGTCGGGTTGTCGTCGAGCTCCTTGTGCGGCGCCACGAGCTGCTCGGCGTCCGCGGCCGACTGGAAGAAGCCGCCGTTGCGCTCGTCGGCGAACCGGGCGACGGCCGCGTCCGCGAGGCGCCTGGCCGGCTCGAGCCACTCCGGCTCGCCGGTGGCGAGCGCGAGCTCGATCAGGCCGTGGCAGACGGCCGCGTGATCGTCCAGATACGCCGGGATGCGGGCGCTGCCGTCGCGGTAGGTGCGGCGCAGCCGGCCGTCGTCGCCCGTCATCGGCCCGAGCAGGAAGCGGGCGCAGTCGCGGGCGGCGGCGAGCAGGTCGGGCCGGCGCAGGCGCCATCCGCCCTCGGCCAGGGCCGCCAGCGCGAGCCCGTTCCAGCAGGCGATTGCCTTGTCGTCACGGCCCGGCTGGGGCCGCTGCAGCCGCCGCTCGAGCAGGGCGGCCCGAATGGCCTCGATGGCGGGCGGCGGCTCGCCCTGGGCGCGCAGCACCGTCGCCCCGCCCTCGAAGTTCCCCTCCGCGGTGACGCCGTAGTACCCCGCGGCGATGCGAGCCTGGTCCTCGGGTAGCGCCTCACGCAGCTGGGCCGGGGTCCAGACGTAGGTGGTGCCCTCCTCGCCGTCGGTGTCGGCGTCGAGGGCAGAGGCAAAGCCGCCCTCGGGCAGGCGCAGCTCACGCAGCATGAAGTCGAGCGTCCCCTCCGCCACGGCTGCATGCCGGCGCTCGCCGGTGACCGCGAACCCCTCCAGGTAGGCCGTCGCCAGCAGGGCGTTGTCGTAGAGCATCTTCTCGAAGTGCGGCACGAGCCACACGGCGTCGACCGAGTAGCGGTGGAACCCACCGCCGACGAGGTCGTGCATGCCTCCGAGCGCCATGCCGTCGAGGGTGCCGGCAGCCATCGCGAGCGCGTCCGCCGCGCCCGTGCGCCGGTGCAGCCGCAGCAGGCAGCCGACCGCGGACGCGGGGGGGAACTTGGGGGCGGCGCCGAAGCCGCCCCAGTTCGGGTCGTAGACGGACTGCAGGGCCGGCAGGGCGCCGGTGAGCAGGTCGGCGACGAGCGGCTCGCTCGACGGGGCGATGTCGGCGGCCGCGCGCAGCGCGTCGCGGACGTTGCCGCCGACCCGCTCGACCTCCTGGCGCTGCTCGCGCCAGGCCCGGTCGACCGCCTGGAGCACCTGCCGGAACGCGGGCAGGCCGTGCCGCGCCTGGGGCGGGTAGTACGTGCCGCCGTGGAAGGGCTCGCCCGCCGGGGTGAGGAAGACTGTCATCGGCCACCCGCCGTGGCCCGTCATCCCCACCACCGCGTTCATGTACACGGCGTCGAGGTCGGGGCGCTCCTCGCGGTCGACCTTGACGTTCACGAACAGCCGGTTCATCACCTCGGCCGTCGCCGCATCCTCGAAGGACTCGTGCGCCATCACGTGGCACCAGTGGCAGGCCGAGTAGCCGATCGAGAGCAGAATCGGCCGGTCCTCGGCCCGGGCTCGCTCGAGCGCCTCGTCGCCCCAGGGGTACCAGTCGACCGGGTTCGCTGCATGCTGGAGCAGGTAGGGGCTGGTCTCGCCGGCGAGCCGGTTCATGCGGGCACCTTACCGTCGGCGGCGATGGGGCCTGGCCCCGGTCCTTTCGGGGCCTGGCCCCGGTCCTTTCGGAACCGGGGCCAGGCCCCGGATCTCGGTCAGGCGATGACCTGCCGGATCTGGTGGACGGCCACCATGATCACGGAGGCGTCGTCGCCCGGCGCCGCGGCGAGCGTCGTCATCAGCGAGGCCAGCCGCTCGTACGGGTCGGTGCGGGCGGCCAGGTAGCGGTCGACGGCGTCGTCGATCGAGGCGTCTCCGGCCTCGCCGAGGACGGCGGAGGCGATCTGGCGGCGCAGCAGCCGCAGGTCGTCCGCCAGCGACGCCCATGCGAGCCGCTGCCAGCGGGTCTCGGCCGGGAGCTCGGACGCGCGCCGCTCGATCACGTCCAGGTACAGGCGCTCGCCGATGACGAAGAAGGCGTGAGCGACGTCGGCGATCGAGCGCGAGTACGAGCGCGAGACCGTGATGATGTCGGGCGCGTAGACGAGATCCGGGGCGATGGCGGCAAACCGGGCCGCGTCGCGGGCCACATCCTGCTCGAGCAGGTGCTCCAGGCGCTCGTCGCGGGACAGCCGCCAGGCCGTCGTCGCGACGTCGCCCATGCTCGCGACAAGCTCGGCGAACGGCGCCTGGGCAAGCTCGACCTCGTGACGCAGATCGATGTGCGGGACGTGGGTCAGGTACCAGCGCGCGAGCTGCTCGACCATCGAGTCGACGCCCGTCATAAGCTCGGCCTGGACGTCGTTCGACACCACCCGGTCGAGCTTCTCGACCGCGTCCCACGGCTCCCGTGCGTCGCTCACGTCGCGGGCAACGATGAACGCGCCGGCGACCTCCTCGGCGCCCGCGCCGGTCTCGGCGACCATGCGCGACACGAAGGTGATGCCCATCGAGTTGATGACGTCGTTCGTGATGATGGTGGCGACGATCTCGCGCCGCAGCGGGTGCGCGGCCATGAGGTGGCCGAAGCGCTCGACGACCGCCGCCGGGAAGTACTCGGCGAGCGACGCGTCCAGGTACGGGTCGTCGGGGAACGACGACGCGAGCACCTGCTCGCGCAGCAGCCGCGTGGCGTAAGCCAGGAGCACGCACAGCTCGGGCCGCACGAGCCCGGCGCCCGCCGCCCGCCGCTCGGCCATCTGCTCGGTCGTCGGCAGGAATTCGAGCGTCCGCTCGAGCAGCCCGCGGGCCTCGAGCTCGGCCATCAGATCCTCGTAGGCCTCCATGCGGTGCGCCGCGACGGCCGTCTCCTGGCTCAGGATCTGCACCTGCAGGTAGTTGTCGTAGAGGACGTGCGCCACCACGTCGGAAGCGACGCTCTGCAGCACCTCGTTACGCTCCTCCAGGGTCAGGTCGCCGGCCTCGATGGCGAGGCCGAGCAGGATCTTCAGGTTGACCTCGTGGTCGGAGCAGTCGACGCCCCCCGAGTTGTCGATCGCGTCGGTGTTGATCCGGCCGCCGTGCATCGCGTACTCGATCCGGCCGCGCTGGGTCAGGCCGAGGTTGCCGCCCTCGCCCACGACCTTCGCCCGCAGCTGGCGGCCGTCGGCGCGGACGGCGTCGTTCGTGCGGTCGTCGACGTCGGCGTGCGACTCGGACGCCGCCTTCACATACGTGCCGATGCCGCCGTTCCAGAGCAGATCGACGGGCGCCCGCAGGATCGCCTGGATGAGCTCGGTCGGCGTCAGCCGCTCGGCCTCGATGCCCAGCGCCTCGCGGGCCTGGGGCGAGATCGGCACCGACTTCGCCGTCCGCGGCCACACCCCGCCGCCGGCCGAGATCAGGCTCTTCTGATAGTCGTCCCACGACGACGACGGGAGCGCGAACAGGCGCGAGCGCTCGGCGAAGGCCGCGTCGGGGTCGGGGTCGGGATCGACGAAGACGTGGCGATGGTCAAACGCGGCCACGAGCCGCATCTGCCGTGACATGAGCATGCCGTTGCCGAAGACGTCGCCCGACATGTCGCCGACGCCGGCCGCGGTGAAGGGTTCGGTCATGACGTCGCGGCCGAGCTCGCGGAAGTGGCGGGTGACGCTCTCCCACGCCCCGCGCGCGGTGATCCCGAGCGCCTTGTGGTCGTAGCCGTCCGAGCCGCCCGAGGCGTATGCGTCGCCGAGCCAGAAGCCGTACTCGGCGCTGACCGCGTTGGCCGTGTCCGACAGATGCGCGGTGCCCTTGTCGGCCGCGACGACGAGGTAGGGGTCGGGGCCGTCCAGCACGCGCACGCCCGGCGGATGCACGACCTCGCCGGCGACCATGTTGTCTGTCAGGTCGAGCATGCCCCGCATGAGGGTGATGTACTGGCGCCGCTCCTCCTCGCGCAGCGCCGCCCGATCCGCGGGCGGCCGCTTCAGGACGAACCCGCCCTTCGCGCCGACCGGCACGATGACGGCGTTCTTTACCATCTGCGCCTTCATCAACCCGAGCACCTCGGTGCGGTAGTCCTCGAGCCGATCCGACCAGCGGATGCCGCCGCGCGCGACCATCCCCCCACGCAGGTGCACGCCGGCCATCTCGGGCGAGTAGACGAAAATCTCCCACAACGGCACCGGCCGGGGCATGTTCGGCACGTCCTTGCAGCGCACCTTGAACGACAGATGGGTCGATCCGCCCGCGTGTGCGTAGGCGTTCGTACGCACCGTGGCCCGAAACATTCCCAGATAGCCGCGCAGGATGCGGTCGTCGTCGAGCGAGGTGACCGCGTCGAGGTCGGCGGAGATCTCGTCCACGAGCGCCTGCTCGGCATCGTCGTCGCCCTCGCGGGCGGGATCGAACCGGGTCTCGAAGAGCTCGACCAGCTTGCGGGCGATGGGCGCGTTACGCACGAAGCAGTCGTTCTGGTAGCGGGACGTGAACGTCGCCCCGAGCACCTGGCGGTATTCGCGGTAGGCGCGCAGCACGGATACCTGCTGCCAGGTGAGCCCGCCGGCGACGACCAGCCGGTTCAGCCAGTCCGAGCCTGCCCGCCCGTCCCAGACCGCGCCGACCGTGGAGCTCACGATGTCGGCGTATTTGTCGAGATCGAGCTGGGCGCCGTCGGGGCCGAGCACGCCGAAGTCGTGCAGGTAGCGGCTCTCGCCCGGATCGCCCTGCAGCCGCGTCGGCACCTCCTCGACCACCGTCAGCCCCAGCTGCTCGAGCAGCGGCAGGAGCTCGGTCAGCGGCGCCTTGCCGCCGGTCTTGTAGAGCTTCACCCGAGTCAACGGCTCGGCGGGGCCGCGCTCGTTCTGGAGCGCGACCACGTACGGCCGGTCAGGGCCGAGCAGCTCGAACTGCTCGACGTCGAACCGGGCCGCCTCGACGCCGGAGGCGCTCTTGTAGTACTCGGGGAAGAGCGCGGCGTAGTGCCGGGCGAGCTCGTGGCCGCGCATCTCGCCGACGCGCTCGGCGAGGGCGTCGGAGAGCGCGTCGTCCCACGTGCGGGCGGCGGCGACGACCTCGCGCTGGAGGTCGGCGAGCGACACGTCCGGGATGCCCTCGTCGCCGACGTGAAGCGTGAAGTGGAAGCGGGCCGGATCGGTCGCAAACGACAGCTCGTAGTCGGCGACGACGCCCTGGAAGCGGTACTCGAACAGGTGCTCGAGCCGCACCCGCAGCTCAGTCGAGACGCGGTCGCGCGGAAGGGCGACGGCCACCCATACCGTGCGCCACATGGGGTCGACACGCAGGAAGACGCGCAGATTGCGCTCCTCCTGCATGGCTGCGAGCGCCATGATCGTGGCCCGCAGCTCCTGTGCCGGCGCGGCGAAGAGCTCGTCCTTCGGGAAGCTGTCGAAGAGCTCGACCACCGCCTTGTAGTCGTGCGAGCCGGTGATCAGATCCTCCCAGCGCATGATCGCCTCGAGCTTGCGCCGCACGAGCGGGATCTGGCGCGCGGACTCGGCATACGCCTTGCTGGTGAAGAGGCCGATCAGGCGCAGCTCGCCCACCAGGTTGCCGCCGGCGTCCATCCGCTTGACCCCGATGTAGTCCATCCGCGCCCGCCGGTGGATCGTGGTCTCGGTGTTGGTCTTCGAGACGACCACGAGCGGCCCGCCGAAGATGCGGCCGCGCACCGCCGGCTCGAGCGCAGCGACCGGCACCGGCTCGGCGAACCGCGACCGCGTCTCGTCGGACATCACGCCCAGGCCCGAGCCCGGGACGACCGAGACGGTGGCATCCTCGCCGGCGCCGTTGATCTGGTACTCGCGGTAGCCGAGATAGATGAAGCTGTCGTCGGTCAGCCACTGCAGGAACTCGATCGACTCCTGCACGTCGTCGGACGACCAGCGCGATCCGGCCGCCTGGGCCGCCTCGATCATGGTCTCGATCCGCTCCACCATCGGCAGGAAGTCGCGGACGACCAGCCGCAGGTCATACAGCGTATTCACGAGGCTCGAGCGCATCTGGTCGAGCGCCTCTTGGTCGAGCCGGCGGTCGGCCTGGAAGTACATCACCGACTCCCGCCGGGGGGCGCCGCGCGCGGGTGTGATCGCCTCGACGCGTCCGTCCTTCGAGCGCTCGACGCCCATCACCGGGTGCACGACGGCCCGCACCTGCAGTCCGTGCACGTGCATCTCGGTGGTCACGGTGTCGACCAGGAACGGCGAGTCCTCGACGCTGACCTCGACCACCGACCCGCCCGCATGCCAGCCGTCGGCCTCGAGATCGGGGTTGTATGCGCGCACCGCCAGCTCGCCGGGCGCGCGCTCGCTCATGAACGCGAACAGGTCGGCGACGTGGGCGGCCAGCTCGGCCGTGCCGAGCTCACCCACGAGCAGCGGCGGCACCCGGCGGACGTAGGCGCGGACGAACTCGGCCAGCAGGCCGACTCGGCTCTGGCCAAGCTCGTCGAGTAGCGCGTCGACCAGCGCAGCGTCGCTCGAGTCGGGCTCAGCCACGGCGGGCGCCTGGGGCTCGCTGCTCACGAGCCGTGATCGTATCTCAGGCGGCAGCCGGCGGGGGTTCGGACCCCGATGCGGGATGCTTCGCCTCGGCGGCGAATCGGTACCCCACCCCGGGATGGGTGTGGATGTACGTGTGCGTCGCCGAGCGGCAGTCGAGCTTCGCGCGCAGCTTGCGCACGCACACGTCGACCGACCGGTCGCGCTTCGTGTGCGGCATCCCCCACACGCGCCGCCGCAGCTGGTCGCGGGTCAGGGCGCGGCCCTCCTCCGACGCCATCGCGTGCAGCAGCCGGAACTCGAGCACCGTCACGCCGGCGTCCTCGCCGTCGACGAACACCCGCTTGAGCTCGGAGTCGATCACGAGCCCGGGCTGCTCGATCGGGCCGCCGTTCGTGCTCTGGAATCCGCCGGCGGTGCGGCGCAGGGCCGACTCGACCCGGGCGACCAGCTCGGGCATGCCGAACGGCTTGCACAGGTAGTCGTCGGCGCCCATGCGCAGCGCGTGCACGCGGTCGCGCTCGGAGACGCGTGCGCTGACCACGACGACGGCCGCCTCGACCCCATCCGCCCGCACCGACTCGATCACCTGCCACCCGTCGGCACCCGGGAGCATGAGATCGAGCACGATCGCGTCGGGGCTGGCATACCGGATCCGGCGCAGCGCCTTCAGGCCGTCGTCGACCGCGTCGACCTCGTACCCGGCGGCGCGCAGGTACGCGGTTATCGCCGACGCGATGACCGCGTCGTCCTCGACCACGAGGATCCTGCGCTTGCGGCCGTTTGCGGGAGCGTTCCTCATACCACGGGCGCCGGGGGACGCGCGCGGTCGGCGGGCGCGCGCACCCGCGCCGCCTCGGCGACGGCCAGCACATGCAGGGCGACCCGGCGCAGACGGGCGTCGGGAGCCGACGCCCCGCCCGCTCGCACGAGCGGGCGCTCGGCGGTGTCGAGGATCCGCTCGATGGTGCGGTCGATCCGGTCGAGCCGGGCCAAGTCGCGCGTCTCGAACGCGGTCAGGGCCGAGTCGAGCGCTGCGAGCGCCGCCCGCAGGTCGGGCCGCGGCGCAGCGCTCGCCGGCGTCGCCACCAGGCGGTCGATATGGCGGAGGTGGAAATCGACGTCCTGCGCGGCCCGGATGCGACTGACGTCATCCGGCTCGGCCAGCGGCGAGGAGATCAGGGCGTCGACCGCGACATCGACGGCCCGGTGGTGCGCGGGGCGGGCTCCCGGCGGCCGCCCCGCCACCCGGCGTCCGAATCCGATCACCGCCGCCTCGAGCTGCTCGATCCGACGGACATAGGTCGAGCGAGTACCCATGTCCGCATTGTGCCGTCGCGGCCGCTTCCAGGGGTTTCCGCATGGTGACGATCTCGTGAAGCTTTGGAGAAGACATCTGGGGAACCCATGGTTCCTCCATGAGCCCCCTCCTTCCGGGCAGGCGTGGCCTCAGTGGGCCACCGTCATCCATCGTCAAGCGCTCTTAGGCAGCGGAGCGCTCGGCGAGCAGCATGTCCGCCAGGCCCTCGCGCAGACCGCCGCGCGCCACTATCAGCGGGACGCCCAGCACGCCCTGAGTCTCGCGCAGGATCAGCGCTCCGGCGAGCAGGACGCGGGCGCGCTCGACGTGGATGCCGTACGCCCGGGCGAGGCGGTCGGAGGGCTGCCGCGAGACGATCCGGACGGCCCGCTCGAGCCGCCGATCGTCGAGTGTGCGGCCGACCAGCTTGCGCAGCGCGCGGGCGCTTCCGCCCGTCGCGAGCGCGGTCGCGACCTGGATCCCGGCGAGATCGCCGAGATGGTCGCGCACCTCGTCGACGGCCCGCTCGACGGCTCGGCGCGACGGCGGGTCGCCGGCCAGGAACCGGCTGGTGAGCCGCAGCGAGCCGATGTCGATCGAGATCAGGCCGTCGGGCCGGTGATCGGGGCTGCCGACGGCGAGCTCGGTGGAGCCTCCGCCGACGTCGCACACCCCCACCGGCAGGTCGAGGCCGGTGAGGCCGGCCGTCGCGCCCTCGAACGCGTAGCAGCCCTCGTCGTGGGCCGAGAGCACACGTGCGGCCACACCGGTGACGTGGCTCAGGCCGGTCACCAGCACGTCGGCATTGGCGCTCTGGCGCCCCGGCGCCGTGACGACCACGTCGATGTGCGTGGCGCCGTGCGCTCGGGCGAGCGTCGCGTAGCGGCGGGCGCAGACCATCGTCTGCTCGAGCTTCGCGGCCGAGATCGTGCCCGTGCTCTCGATCTCGTGCCCGAGACCGAGCACCGTGCGCTCGTTCCGCAGCGCGACCACCGCGGCCGAATTCCCCCGCCGGGCCACGAGCAGCCGGCCCGTATTCGAGCCGATGTCGATCACCGCGACGGTCATACGCGGAGTCTGACCGGCGGGTCGGCTGTCCCTGCCCGGAGGAAGGAGCACCGCATCGACCTCCGCGGCGGCGCGGCTCACGGCAGCGCCGCCTGGGTGGCGCGGCGGCGGGCCCGCCGGATCAGCGCGAGCTGGGCACCGCCCGTGCCGTCGCCCGGCAGCCGTTCCCAGCTTCCGTCCGGCAGCAGCTGCCACGAGAAGTCGGCGATCCCGAACTGGAGGTCGAACATCTCGGCGATCTGCCCCTGGGCCGTCGCGTCCTCGACCGGCACCAGCACCTCGAAGCGGCCGTCCAGGTTGCGCGGCATGAGATCGGCGCTGCCCAGCAGGTAGGTGGCCGTCTCGCCGGCCTCGATGATGAACGCGCGGCTGTGCTCGAGCCAGCGGCCGAGCACGCTGCGGACGCGTATGGTCTCGCTCATGCCCTCGACGCCGGGGCGCAGTGCACACACCCCACGGGAGACGATGTCCACCTGGGCGCCGGCCCGCGACGCGTCGTAGAGGGCGTCGATCATCTCGACGTCGGTGAAGTTGTTCACCTTGATCCGGATGCGCGCCCGCTGGCCGGCGCGGGCGGCGTCGGCGACCGACGCGAACAGCTCGAGCAGCCGCGGGCGCAGCGTGTAGGGGGCGACGAGGAGCTTGCGGAAGGTCTGCGGCCGGCCGAATCCGGTGAGCAGGTTGAACAGGTCGGCGACGTCGGCCGTGATGTCGTCGTCGGACGTGAACAGGCCGAAGTCCTCGTACACCCGCGCCGTGATCGCGTGGTAGTTGCCGGTGCCGATGTGGGCGTAGCGGCGCAGCCCGCGGCCCTCGCGGCGCACGATTAGCGTCGTCTTGGCGTGCACCTTGAGATGCGGGAACCCGTAGGCGACGTGGGTGCCCGCCTCCTCCAGCGCCCGCGACCAGTGGATGTTGCGGCTCTCGTCGAAGCGGGCTTTCAGCTCGACCACGCACACGCTCTGCTTGCCCTCCTCGGCGGCCCGGATCAGGGCCGGGATCAGCGGCGAGCGCTCGCTTGTGCGATAGACGGTCGTCTTGAGCGCCACGGAGTCGGGGTCGCGCGCACCGGCGTTGATGAACTCCTCGACCGTCCCGGCGAAGGAGTCGTAGGGCAGGTGGATGAGGATGTCGCCCGCCGCGATGGCGGCGAACATCGCCTTGCGGTCGCCGTCCACGAACGCGGGCGGCACGACGCCCACCGTCGACTCGAACTTCAGCTCGGGGCGGTCGATGTCGGCCAGCTGGGAGACGTCGGCGAGGTCGAGCATGCCGTGGATGCGGAACACCTGCCGGTCGGCCACGTCGAGCGAGTCGACCAGGCGGCGGAGCATGCGCGCCGACATGTTGTGGGCCACCTCGAGGCGGACGACATCGCCGAACCGGCGCCGGCGCAGCTCGACCTGCACCGCCTGGAGCAGGTCGTCCGCATCGTCGGACACCTCGAAGTCCGCGTCGCGGGTGACCCGGAAGGGGGCCGACTCGACCACCTCCATGCCCGGGAACAGCCGCGGCAGGAAGTGGGCGATCACCTCCTCGAGCGGGAACATCACGTGGTCGCGCCCCACCGTGACGAAGCGTGACATGCCCTCCGGCACCTTCACCCTCGCCAGCCGCTCCTCGCCGTTCTCGGGGTCGCGGACGAACACGCCCAGGCTGAGCGACAGGCCGGAGATGTACGGGAAGGGCTGGCCGGGGCCGATCGCAAGCGGCGTCAGCACCGGGTAGATCTCACGCTCGTAGTGGGCCGCGAGCGCGCGCACCTCGGCCCGCGTGGCCTGCTCGACCCGCCCGATCTGGATCCCGGCCTGCGACAGCCCCGGCAGGAGCTCGCGCTCGTAGAGCGTCGACTGCCGCGACACCTGGCCGCGCACGCGGTCGGCGATCTCATCGAGCGTGACGTGCGGGCTGCGGCCGTCGGGCGAGCGCACGTCGAGCCCCGACGCCGCCTGGCGCTCGAGGCCGGCCACGCGCACCATGAAGAACTCGTCGAGGCCCGTGGAGATGAACGAGCACAGGCGGATGCGGTGCAGGAGCGGGACGGCCGGATCCTGGCCCAGCTGGATGCAGCGCTCGTTCCAGTCGAGCCACGACAGCTCGCGGTTCAGGAACCGCTCCGGCGTGGCCGGCTTCTGGCGGCGGGTGGCGGGGACCGCGCGCCGGCGCCGAGCCGTCTGCAGCTCGGTCACACCGGCGCCTCCCTCGGCCTTGTCCGCCGGGTCCGCCATCGGTTACCCGAACCGACCCGTGACGTACGCCTCTGTGCGCTCGTCGGACGGGCGAGTGAACAGCTCGACGGTGGGTGCGTGCTCGACGAGGACGCCGCAGCGCGAGCCCGTCTCGGCCACATCGACGCTGAAGAACGCCGTCATGTCGGCGACCCGGGCAGCCTGCTGCATATTGTGGGTCACGATCACAATCGTATAGTCGTTCTTCAGCTCGGCAACTAGATCCTCGATCCGCTGGGTGGCGATCGGGTCGAGCGCCGAGGCCGGCTCGTCCATCAGGACCACGTCCGGCTCGACGGCCAGGGTCCGGGCGATGCACAGCCGCTGGGCCTGCCCGCCGGACAGGCTCAGGCCCGAGCTGCCGAGCCGGTTCTTCACCTCGTCCCACAGCGCCGCGCTGCGCAGCGACCGCTCGACGATCTCATCGAGCCGGGACTTGCCGCGGATGCCGTTGATGCGCGGACCGTAGGCCACGTTGTCGTAGATCGACTTGGGGAACGGGTTCGGCTTCTGGAACACCATCCCGATCCGGCGCCGTAC
>DASXOR010000178.1:0-47351 GCA_036494095.1 Gaiellales bacterium
GGCGGAGGCGGCGTGGTCGTGCTGGTCGGCGGTGGTGGCGGGGGTCCGCTGCCGCCGCCCCCGGTGGTCGAGCCGCCGCCCTGGGACCCGCCGCCCTGCCCGTGCTTCTTCTTCTTCGTCGTCGTCGCCGGCAGCTGGAACGTCGACGTCCACGGCAGGAACTGGATCGGGTGCAGCGGTGTGGCCAGCCACGGGGTGGGCGGGAACTTGGTCGGCTGCGACTGGAACGCCGCCGCTGCGAACAGGCGCCAGATGGTGGCCGGGTAGCCGCCGCCGAACGCCGGGCCCGGAATCGTCCCACCCAGATCGGACATCGAGATCTCGCCCTTGGGGTAGCCGACCCACACGCACGCCGCCAGGGTCGGCGTGTAGCCGCAGAACCATGCGTCGGTGTGATTGTCGGTGGTGCCGGTCTTGCCGGCCTGCGCCCGATACGGCAAGCCCGACGACTCGACGTTCGCGTTCGTGCCGGTGCAGCAGGAGTGCACGTTCGTGTCGAGGTACTGGGTCAGCTGCCAGGTGGCGCCGTCGGGCACCACGCGGTGGCCCCTGTTCTTCGATGCCGGTGTCAGGATCGGCTTCTGGTTGTACGGCACCACCTTGGTGAACGCCAGCAACGGCCGGCGGACGCCCTGCGCGGCGATCGTCGAATACGCATGGGTCATGTCGAGCGGCGAGACGCCGCCGGCGCCCAGGATCACCGAGGGGGTCTCCGGCAGGTGATCGGACTTGGGTATGCCCAGCTGGTACGCCATCGCGGCGACCTTGTCGGCGTGGATGTCGATCGCAAGCCGCGCGTACACGGCGTTCACCGACTGCTCGAGCGCGGTTGACAGCGGCAGCACCGCAGAGCTGGCCGGCTCGGCGTTCTGCACTGTCCAGAAGTCGTCCGGGGCGCTGGCGCCGGGGAAGAGCGGGTAGTTCGTGAGCGGGGTCGTGGCGTACCTGGTGTTGTTCGGGTCGATATGGTCGTCGACCATCGCGGCCAGCAGACCGTACGACTTGAACGTCGAGCCGGCCTGACGGCGGGACTGGACGGCCAGGTTGTACTTGCTCTGGCTGTAGTCCGTTGACGACTGCATGGCCAGGATCTCGCCTGTGCGGGGATCGATGGCCACGAGCGCAGCCGCGGGATGGTTCGGGAAGTTGAGCTCCGACGCCATCGCGGCATGCGCCTCGGTCTGCAGCACCGGGTCGATTGTCGTCGTGACGCTGAGCCCGCCGCTGCGCAGCGTCCGGCTGCCGTACCGCTCGCGCAGCTGGTCGCGCACGTACTGGACGAAGTACGGCTGGCGGACGCGGGTGAAGTGCTTGGGCGCCTTCAGCCCCAGGCCGAGCGAGACCGCGTGCTCGTACTGCGCCTGGGTGATGTGGCCCTGTCCCAGCATCGCCAGCAGCACCTCGTTGCGGCGCTGCTTGGCCGCGCCGGGGTGGGTGCGCGGGTTGTACAGGGTCGGCGACTGCGGCAGACCGGCGATCAGCGCGGCCTGGCGGATGTTGAGCTGCGAGCAGTGCTCGTTGAAATAGGTCTCGGCCGCAGCCTCGCAGCCGTACGTGACGCCGCCGTAGGAGATGACGTTCAGGTACGTGCCGAGGATCTTGTCCTTGGACCAGTGCTCCGCCATCTGGATCGCGAGCCACGCCTCCTTGATCTTGCGATCGAACGTCTGCGAGTCGGTCAGATAGATGTTGCGGACGAGCTGCTGCTCGATCGTCGACGCCCCCTGCACGACGTGTCCGGCCTTGAGGTCGTCGAGGAAGGCGCGGGCGATGCCCTGGTAGTCGACGCCGCCGTGCTCGTAGAAGCGCTTGTCCTCGACGTCGACCGTCGCGATCTTGAGCCACTTGGACATGTCGCTGAACTGCACCGGCGTGCGGTTCTGGAGCGACGGGATCTGGGCGAGCAGCTTGCCGTGGCGGTCGTAGATCTTCGTCGTGACGCCCGGATAGTGGGGCTTCATCGTCTTCAGGTCGACGCCCTTCAGCACATCCGAGACGGCCACCGTCGCACCCACGCCGCCTGCCACGAGGACGGCGGCGATGCCGATCGCGATGACCACGAGCGCGGTCGCGGCCATCGATCTGCGGCCACGGCGGCGCTCCTCGGCGCGGCGCTTTCGGCGCCGTGCGCCGATGTGACCGAGGACGTCGTCGTAGGCGCTGCGCGGAGGCGGGACGGGGCCGTTCACGGCGTCGCCACCCCGGTTACGTCCTCGCCGACCATGCCCTCCTCGTGAAGGCGGGTGATGCAGCGCTCGCGCAGCGCGGAGGCGGCCACGGCCGCCTGGGCGGCGTCGGGCATCCACACGCCGACCGTGTAGATGGTGCCGTCGGCGGTCACCTCGGCAACGGCGCTGCCGGGCCCCGGGCGCTCGAGCAGCCGGCCGTCGACCGCGTCGGCCTGCTCGTCCAGGATGGCGCGCACGCGGGCCGGGTCGGCCGTCGCGGGCAGGGTCAGGCGCACCTGAGCCAGCGAGACGGGGTCGATGATGGTTAGGTTGGTCACGCGCGAGTTCACGAGCTCCTCGTTGGGGATCAGCACACGGCGGTTGTCGGGTGTGCGCAGCCGGGTGTACGCGAGGCCGATGTCCTCGACGGTCCCCTCGGCGTCGCCTACGCTTACGCGGTCACCCAGCCGCACCGGTTGATTGATCGCAATCATCACCCCGGCCACGAAGTTTGCCAGGGTTGTGCGCGCGGCGAAACCAACAACCAATCCGAGCACCGCCGAAGACGCCAGCACCGTCTGCGCCGCCGACCGCGTCTGGTCGAACGACCACAGCACGATGATGACCGCCACGAACACGATCACCGCCTCCGACGTGCGCCGCAGGAGCCGGTAGCGGGTGGCGAACACCGCCTGGTCGGCGACCGGCAGGTGCGCCAGCACGCGCGACCCCATCCGCTGCATCACCTGGTCGAAGATCACGATGATCACGAGCGCGGCCGCGAGCACCGCGAGCGCGACCTGCTGGTGGCTGCTCACCCTGCCGTCCCGACCCGGTAGGTCAGCCGCCCGCTCGCGAAGTCGAGCAGGCCGACCGTCTGCACGCGGCCGCCCGGACGCGTCTGCCCCGAGACTCTCCACACGAGCCTCGCCTTCGCCGTCAGCGGCCGCCTCCCTGCCCCGACGGAAACGCGCAGGTCGGGCACGTAGAGCAGGTCGACGCGCTCGGGCAGCACCGTCGTGCCCGCGAATGCACGCACCGCCAGCGCCCGCGCCCGGGCCGGCGAGCCCGCCCGCGCCGAGCCGATGGCGTCGAGGGCATCGAGCATGAAGCTCCACCCCTGCTGCGGCTGGGTGAGGAAGGTCACGGGCTCCCCCGGGCCGGTGGCGCGGCGCGCCAGTTCGGCCGGTCCGTAGACGAGCACCGCCGCGGCGAGCACCGCGATGATCCCCCAGAGCAGGCTGAGCCGTCCGCGCATCCCAGAAGTCTAAATGCTCCGTTCCGGGGGTTCCGTGATGGCGGGCGAGCGAAAATGGAGCCTGGCAGGGGCGCAGGGAGGTCGGCGGCGACGGGTTTGCAGGCGACCGAGCGCGCGAGGCCCGCGGGACGGAGCATTACAATCTCGCGGCCGTGCACCGACTCCGCCTGCTGGCCATGCTGATCCCGTTGCTCGTGGCCGCCGGATGCGGGTTCAAGCCGGAGCCGATCGGCTCGCTGCCGTCGTTTCCCGAGGGGGTCACCGACGGTGTCGGCCGGAAAGTGACGGTGCAGGCGCAACCGCGCCGCGTCGTGTCGCTCGACCCCGGGCTCACCGAGGCGGCGTACGCGGTCGGCGCCGGCGGTGCGGTCGTCGCCGCGACCGGGCGCGAGCAGTACCCCGCGGCGGCGCTGCGGCTGCCGCGCGCCGGGGCCGCGGACGGCGCCCCGAACATCGCTCGCCTGCGCAGGCTGCACCCGGATCTCGTCCTCGCCCCCAACAGCACGTCGGCGGCCGCGGCCGCACGCATCGCACGCAGCGTCGGGGCACCGGTCTACGTCGCCGGCAACGGCAGCGTCCCCGCGATCGAGCACGACGTCGACCAGGTGGGGGCGGTCACCGGCGAGGCGGCCGCGGGCCGCACCCAGGTGCAGCGCATGCAGGCCGACCTGCGCAAGCTCAAGACCGCGCTTGGCGGGAGCCCGCCCGTGCCGACGTTCGTCGACGAGGGCTTCTTCTACACCATCCCCCCGGACGGCACCGCGGCCCACCTGCTGGCGCTCGCCGGCGGCGCGAACGTGGCCGCGGGCACGGCGACCGGCACCCCCTTCCCGGTCGCGCAGCTGCGGGCGGCGGCGCCGCAGGCCTACCTCGCCGTCGCCGGCCGGGGCGTGACCCTGGCGGGGCTGCGGCGGAGCAAGGCCACCCGCGCCCTGCCCGCCGTGCGCGACCGCCGTTTCGCGCTCATAAACGGCGCCGCGCTCGCCGACACCGGCCCCCGGGCCGTCACCGAGGTGCTCGAGCTGGCGCGCCTGCTGCATCCCACGCTGCACATCCCGTGAGCCGCTACGACGCGGTGCTCCTGGACGCGTTCGGGACGCTGATCGACATCGACCAGCCCTACCTGCGGCTGCGCCGATCGCTGCGCCGGCACCTGGGCGCCGAGGTGTCGGCGGCCGCCGCCGAACGGGCGTTTCGGGCGGAGATGACCTACTACGCCGACCACTGCCATGAGGGCGCCGATGCGTTCACGCTGGCCGAGCTGCGCACACGCTGCGCCGCGATCGTGCTCGAAGATCTCGGCATCGCCGCCGACCCCGCGCACGCGGCGCCGCTCCTGGTCGACGCGATCGCGTTTCGCGTCTACACCGACGTCGCCCCCCTGCTCGCGGGCCTCGACCGCGCCGGCGTGGGGGTGGCGGTGGTCTCGAACTGGGACTGCTCGCTGCCCGAGACGCTCGCGGCGGCGGGCGTCGAGATCGGCCTCGTCTTCGACTCCGCGACGACCGGCTCGACCAAGCCCGACCCCGGCATCTTCCGGCGGGCGCTGCGCGCGCTCGGCGTCGAGCCGGAGCGGGCGCTGCATATCGGAGACACCGAGGAAACCGACGGCGTCGGCGCGCGGGAGGCGGGCGTCGACGTGCGCATCGTCGACCGTGGCGCAGCCGCCGCGGGGGCGGATACGATCACCTCTCTGACCGACGTGCTCGCCCTGCTGTGACCGACTCCCCCCGTCGCACGGCCGCCACCACGGCCATCCACGCCGGCAGAGCCCCGGCGCTCCCCGGCGTCCCCGTGATCTCCCCGGTGCACCGCTCGGTGATCCACGAGTTCGTGGACGCCGACGAGTTCGCCGCGGTCATGGCCGACTCGGAGCTCGGCTACCTGTACGGCCGCATCCGCAACCCATCCACCGATGAGCTCGCGGCGGTCGTGGCGGAGCTCGAGGGCGCCGAGGCGGGCCTGTGCTTCGCCTCGGGGATGGGGGCGCTCTCCGCCGCCGCCGCCGTGCTGGCGCCGCCCGGGGCCGGCCTCGTGGCGGCGACGCGCATCTACGGCCAGACCCACCACATGGCCTCGGCCAGGCCCGACGGACGGCTGGTCGACATCGCCGATCTCGATGCGGTGCGCAGGGCGGTCGCAGGTGCGGCGATGCTCGTGGTCGAGACCGTCTCGAACCCGCACCTGGCCGTCGCCGACATCCCCGCGCTGTCCGAGATCGCCCACGCGGCCGGGGCGAAGGTCGTGGTCGACAACACGATCGCCACCCCCATCAACTGCCGCCCGCTCGAGTGTGGCGCAGACCTCGTCTTCCACTCCGCGACCAAGTACCTGAACGGCCACTCCGACGTGCTCGCGGGCGTCGCCGCCGGGCCGAGCGACCTGATCGCGGAGCTGGCCGAGCGCTCGCTCGACCTCGGCGCGACCCTCTCTCCCGACTCCGCCTGGCTGGTGCGGCGCGGGATCCGCACGCTGCACCTGCGCCTCGAGCGGGCATCGGCGAACGCGGCCGCCATCGCCGAATTCCTGCACGGGCATCCGCGCGTCCGCCGCGTGCTCTACCCGGGCCTGCCCTCGCATCCCTCCCACGCGGTCGCGTGCCGCATCCTGGCCGGCTTCGGCGGCCTCATGAGCTTCGAGGTCGAGGGCGGCCGCCCCGGCGGCGAGGCGGTCATGGACCGCGTCGAGCTGTGCCTGCGGGCGACCAGCCTGGGCGGCGTCGAGACGTGCATCTCGCATCCCGCCTCGACCAGCCACCGCCAGCTCACGGCGGCCGAGCTCGAGCAGGCCGGGATCGCCGCAGGCGACCTGCGGCTCACGGTCGGCTGTGAGGGCGTCGACGACCTGATCGCCGACCTGGAGCAGGCGCTTCGTTGACCGACCCGCCGGCCCCCCGCCTGTCACCCTGGTGGATGGTGGCGCCGGCCCTGCTCTTCATCGCCAACTTCGTGGGCGGGCTGCTCACGAGCGGGCCGGCGGCGAAGAACACGGTCTACGACGCCACGGCGATCGTCGGCACGGTGGTGGTCGACCTCGTCCTGATCGCCTACGTGCTCTTCGCCGCGTGGGCGTCGCGGCGCCCGATCGGCCCGACCCTGGCGCTGCGGCGCACGCCGCTTCGCCCGGCCCTCAAGCTGGGCGCGGGGGCGCTCGGGCTCATCATCGTCGCAAACCTGGTGCTCGAGCCGTTCCTGCACGCGAGCCAGCGGCAGGGCATCGCCCCCACCCACGACCCGCGCAGCACCCACCAGTGGGTGGTGCTCGCAATCGCAGTCGTGGGCCTCGTGCTGGTCGCGCCGGCCGCCGAGGAGCTCGTCTTCCGCGGCCTCGGCTTCGCCACGCTCGGACGCTTCGCCCTGCCGGCGACGACACTGCTCTTCGCCCTCGCCCACGGCCTCGCCGTGCTGCTCATTCCGGTCGCGATCGCCGGGCTCCTGCTCGGCCTGCTGCGCGTTCGCACCACCTCGGTGTACCCGGGCATGGGCGTCCACATGAGCTTGAACGCCCTCGCCATCGGGCTCGCGCTGCTGGCCTCGTAGCCCCGATCAGGCCGCCTGCGCGTCGACGTCTGCGGGGCCGGCGAGCGGGATCTCGACCGGATCGACCAGGGCGCCCTGCGGATCGTGCGTGACCCTGACGGTCGGCCGCTCCGGGGCGTCCGCCGGGACGCTCGCCACGATGCCGCGGCGGCCGTCGGCGAGCGTGATCTCGCTGCCGACGGGGTAGGGGGCGACGACCTTGCGGAAGGCCGCGACGACTTCGGGATCGAAGTCGGTGCCCGACCCGTCGATGATCGCGGCGTGGCCGATGTGGGCCGGGCGGGCGTCGCGATAGGGGCGGGCGCTCGTGATGGCGTCGTAGACGTCGGCGACGCTGGCGATCCGGGCGAGCTGCGAGATCTTTCCGCCGGTGCGGTTGTCCGGATAGCCCGAGCCGTCCCAGCGCTCGTGATGCGACCGAACGACGCTCTTGGCGAGCGGGCTGATGGCATCTCCCGGGAGCAGCTCGATGCCCGCGACGGGGTGGCGCCGGATCAGCTCCCACTCCTCGGCGTCCAGCGAACCGGGCTTGTTGAGCACGGTCGCCGGGACGATCAGCTTGCCGATGTCATGCAGGAGCAGCCCCAGGCCGAGCGTCGCCAGACGCCCCTCGATGCGGTCGAACGACCGGCCGCCGCGGTAGTTCGCCCACCCGTACAGGTTGAACACCCGCCGGCCGAGGAGCAGGCCGAGCACCGTCACGTCGATGGAATGCTGCAGGGTGTAGGCATCGGCCGACGCGAGGTCGGCCAGCGCGAGCACCGCGTCGCCGGACGCCGCCAGGTCGGCGGCGATCATGTGCGCGACCTTCTTCATGTCGCGGATCGTCTGGTCGGGCAGTGGGCCGCCGGCGGCGAGCGCGGTCGGCGCGACCTCGAACGCGCGATGCAGGGCGGACTCGGCCTCGCGCTGCGTCCGCTGCGTCAGCGCCTCCGGCACCTCGATGCCCGCACTCAGCTCGTCGTCGACGTACACGGCGCGGATGCCGTGGCGGGCGAGCGCATCCCGGTATTCCGGCCTGATCTCCGTGCCGGCACGCAGCAGCGGGGCCTGGCCCGGCACCCCGCTCGTGACGTCCCGCCCGAGCCGCACACCGTCGACCAGGCGCGTTGTGGAAACCAATCGCATCGACCGTATCCTCCGCCGAAGAACGCAATTGGGGTAGATCGGCGGCGACGCGCTGAAATTGAGCGCCCGCACGCACCTGCTGCGATCCCGGCCCCGCCTGCGTAGACTGCGATGCATGGACGATCCCGTCGTCGTCTCCTACCGCGAGCGCATCTCCCGGACCGACGACGAGCTGCTCGCGGCGGTGAACCGGCGCGTGCAGCTGGTCTCGGAGCTGCACGCCCACAAGCGCCGCGAGGGCCACCCGCTCTACGACGCGGCCCGCGAGCAGGACGTCGTCGCCCGCGCCGTCGGGCGCAATCCGGGCCCGCTCTCGGATGGCGCCGTGAGTGAGCTCTACGCCCTGCTGCTGCCCCTCTGTACCGCCGAGGCCAGACGCCTGGGCGAGGAGGCGGCGCCCGCCTGATGGGTGTCATCGAGGCGGAGGACGTGACTCGCCGCTTCGGCGAGGGCGACGCGGCGGTGGACGCGCTGCGGGGTGTCAGCCTGGACGTCCCGGCCGGTCAGTTCGCGGCCGTGATGGGACCGTCGGGATCGGGCAAGTCGACGCTCATGCACATCCTGGCCGGGCTCGACCGGCCGACGTCCGGCAGCATCTCGATCGACGGCACCGAGATCACGGAGCTGAACGACAAGCGGCTGACGCTGCTGCGGCGGCACAACATCGGCTTCGTCTTCCAGTTCTTCAACCTGCTGCCGACGCGGACAGCCGAGGAGAACATCCTGCTCCCGCTCCAGATCGCAGGCACCAAGCCGGATCACGCCTGGGTCGAGGCCGTGATCGACCGTGTCGGCCTGGGCGAGCGCCGCCGCCATCGTCCCGCCGAGCTCTCGGGCGGCCAGCAGCAGCGGGTGGCCATCGCCCGGGCGCTCGTCTCGCGGCCCACCGTGATCTTCGCCGACGAGCCGACGGGGAACCTGGACTCCGCCACGGGCGGCGAGATCCTGAAGGTGCTCCGTGAGGCGGTGGACACCTACCAGCAGACGACCGTCATGGTCACCCACGACGCGAGCGCCGCCGCCGTCGCCGACCGCGCCCTCTTCCTGGCCGACGGCCTGATCGTGCGCGACGCGCCGTGCCATTCGGCATCCGACATCATGACGATCCTGGCGGAGCTCTCGGCCGGATGATCCGCTACGCGCTTCGCAGCATGGCGAGCCACAAGCTGCGGACGGTGCTCACCGCGATCGCGATCGTGCTCGGCACGGCGATGATGGCCGGCACGTTCGTGATCACCGATCAGATCCGAAACGCCTTCTCGGACATCTTCGGCACGAGCTTCGCCGGCACCGACGTCTACCTCAGCCGGCGGCCGGCCTTCGGCAGCGGCACCGGCCAGGATCAGGTGGGGCCGCTGCCGGCGTCTGTCATCGCCCAGGTGCGCAAGGTGCCCGGCGTGGCCAAGGCCGACGGCCAGATCCAGGCGGCGGGGTCGCTGGTCGTGAACGGGAAGTACCTGAAGTCGCAGGGCGGCGCCCCCAACCTGGTCGTCTCCACGCTGCCGAAGCCGTTCAACCAGAACACCCTGGTGGCCGGGCACTACCCCGAAGGCCACGGTCAGGTGGCCCTGATCGAGCAGACCGCCACCGACCACCACCTGCACGTGGGCCAGCACGTGGAGCTGACGACGCTCGTGGGCGTCCAGCCCGTGACGATCGTCGGCATCTTCCGCTTCGGCAACGTGTCGTCGATCGGCGGAGCCACGGTGATCGCGACGACGTTCGCCGATGCCCAGCAGTGGTACAACCGCATCGGCAAGACGTCCACCATCTCGGTCGACGGCGAGCCGAACGTCTCGCCGGCCCAGCTGCGCGAGCGGATCGCCGCGGCGCTGCCGCACTTCGTGAAGGCGCAGACGGGCCCCCAGGCGGCCAAGCAGCAGACCGACCAGGTCTCGAACTCGATCAACTCGTTCTTCACGCCGGCGCTGCTCGCGTTCGCCGGTGCGGCGGTGCTCGTCGGCGCGTTCGTCATCTTCAACACCTTCTCGATCACGGTCGCCCAGCGCATGCGCGAGTTCGCCATGCTCCGCACGATCGGCGCGATGCGCCGGCAGGTGCTCCTGACCGTCCTCGGCGAAGCGCTGGTCGTGGGGGTGACCGCCTCGGTGCTCGGCCTGGTCGCCGGCGTCGGATTTGCGAAGCTGCTCGGGGCGCTCTTCAAGGCGGTGGGCTTCGGGCTGCCGCTGGCCGGCATCAGCGTGCACCTGTGGCCCGGCGTCGTGCTGCCACTCGCGGTCGGCATCGGCGTCACGATGGCCGCGTCGTTCGCCCCCGCGCGCCGGGCGACACGCGTCCCGCCGATCGCGGCTCTGCGCGAGGGCGCCGAGCTGCCGCCGACGCGCCTGGCCCGGTTCACCCCGTACATCGCCGGGCTCCTGCTCGTGCTCGGCATCCTGGCGGTGTTCCTGGGCGTCACCGGATCGGGGCCGACCACGCAGCGCCTGTTCACGATCGCGATCGGGGCGATCGTGTCGTTCATCGGCCTCGCGATGGTGTCGCGCTACCTGATCCGGCCGCTGGCCCGCGCCATCGGCTGGCCGCTCGGGCTGCGCGGCGGCGCGTCGGGGCGGCTGGCGCGCGAGAACACCACCCGCAACACCGGGCGCACGGCCGTCACCGCGGCGGCGCTCATGATCGGGATCGGCCTGGTCGTGTTCTTCTCGGTGCTGATCAACGGCTTCAAGCAGTCGTTCCTCGGCTCGATCGACAAGAGCGTCACGTCGAACCTGATCATCCAGAACCACAGCCAGGGCGCTCCCGTCCCCGACGCGGCCGTGAGTGTCACCGCGGGCGTGCCGGGCGTCGGTTCGGCTACCGGGATCGCGTTCACGAACGTGCGCATCGGCAAGGGCGGGACAGACGTCGCCAACGGCGTCGATCCGCAGGCGCTGCCCAAGCTCTACCAGTTCCAGTGGCAGAAGGGCGGATCCGACGCCCTGCTCGGCAAGCTCCACGGCAACAACACCGTCGTCGAGGAGCAGTTCGCCAAGTCGCACCACCTCTCACCCGGCTCGACGTTCCAGGTCACGAGCGTCGACGGCCGCCATCTGACGCTGCACGAGATCGGCCAGTACAAGGACCCGGTGCTGTTCGGCGGGTTCATGCTGACGCAGAAGACGTACGCCCGGGTGTCGACCGACGCCAATCCGCAGGTGCTGCTCGTGCGGTACGCCTCGGGCGCGAACGGCGATGCCACGACGCGCGCCGTGAAGGCCGCCCTCAAGGCGTACCCGGATGTGAACGTGCAGACCAACTCCGAGTTCAAGGCGTCGTTCTCGAAGCAGATCAACCAACTCCTGTACCTGCTCTACGTCCTACTGGCGATGAGCGTGGTGATCAGCCTCTTCGGGATCGTGAACACGCTGGCGCTCTCGGTGTTCGAGCGCACCCGCGAGATCGGCATGCTGCGCGCGATCGGGACGACGCGCCTGCAGCTGCGCGAGACGATCCTGTACGAGAGCGTGATCACGGCGGTGATCGGTGGGCTGCTCGGTATCGTGATCGGCGTCGTCCTGGCCTGGGTGGTCGCGCTCGGGTTCCGCTCGTCGGGGATCGTGTTCGCAATCCCGTACGGCCAGGTCGTCCTGTCGCTCGTCGTCGCCGTGATCGCGGGGGTCGTCGCCGCGGCGTTCCCGGCCCGCCGGGCGGCTCGCCTGAACGTGCTCGAGGCGCTCCAGTACGAGTAGATGCTCTTCGTCGCCGCGATCGTGGTGGGGCTCGTGTTCGGCGGCGCCGATCAGTACCTCGGCAGCCTGATCGGGCTCGGCCCCTGGACGGTCTCGGTGAGCGAGATGTCGGCACTCTGGCTGATCCTGCCGCTGGCTGCCGGTTACACCCAGCGGCGGCCGGAGCGGGCCGCACTCGCCGGGCTCCTCGCCACCGGGGCGGCGCTCACCGGGTTCTTCGCGATGACGCTGAGCCCGGTCGAAGGAGTCGCCCTGCACAGCGCGGTCGCCGGGATCCCCGGCCTGATCGGCTCGAACCTCGAGAACATCGCCGGCGGCGCGGTGACGGCGCCGCTGTGCGGGCTGATCGGCGGGCGCGCCCGCACCGGCCGCTGGTGGCCCGCGGCCGCCCTCGTCGCCGGGGCGCTCTGCCTCGAGCCGGTCGCCCGCCACGCCGTGGGGCAGCTCTACCCGCCCGACTACGTGTGGCAGGCCGAGGTCGCCGCCGGCCTCGCCGTGGCGGTGTGGGCGATGGTCACGGCGGCGGCGAGCCGCCGCGACCGCGCCCTGCCCTGAGCGCGGCGGCGGCATGCACGAGCCGCGTGGGCGCGACGGCGGCATAGGCGTCCTCGAGGACGCCCGCGATCTCGTCCCAGGGCAGGCCGCGGTCGAGCCGGACGCCCAGCCACCCGCGGCCGCCGACGTACGGCGGGACGAAGTAGCCGTCGGGGTCGTGATCGACGTGCGCCGCCTGCATCCCGGCGGCGGCCGCACACCAGAGCGCGAGCCGGCCGTCGTGGTGGTGGTTGTCGACGAAGGTCGCGAACGAGCGCTTCCCGGCCACGAAGAAGGTGGGCGCACCGTGGCTCGGCCGCTCGGCCACCTCGGGGAGGGCGAGGCAGAGCGCCCGCACGCGTGCGAGCGCGGACCCGTCGTCGAGGCTGGGTGGCCGCTCGTCGATGCCGGCATTGTGCGTCACGCCGGCTCTGCTCGCCAGAACCATCAGGCGGCCTCGACGAACTCCGCCTCGAGCGGCGCCTCAGGCACCTGCTCGGCCTGTGCGCGACCGGGCTGCGGCAGCCCGCGGACGGCGACCGCCACGAGCAGCGCCATCGCGGTCTGGACGCCGATCACGGCGACGAAGGCGCTGCGCATCCCCAGCGAGTGCGGGGCGTCGAGCGACAGGAACAGGCTGCCGAGGGTGGCGACCCCGAGCGCGAGCGAGGACTGCATCGTCGTCGTCAGGATCCCGCTGCCCACACCCGCCCGGTGGGCGGGCACGCCCGCGAGCACGAAGCCGAAGAGCGGGCTCACCACGAGCCCCTGCCCCACTCCGGCCACCACCATCGAGGGTGCGAGCACCACGGCGTCGACGTGCGGCCAGGCCGACGCCAGCGTCGCCGCCACCGAGATCAGGCCCGCGCTCTGGATCAGCGCGCCGGCCGCCACCACCGACCGCCCGTAGCGTTCCGTCAGCCGCGCGGTGAAGAGGGAGGCGGCGAAGAAGGCCAGCGCCAACGGTGCAAGCGCCATCCCCGAGCCGAGCGGGCTCAGGTGCGCGCCGGTCTGAAGCGCGATCGCCGACACGAACATGAAGGCCGCAAAGCCGGCGAAGAAGAGCACGGCGATGGCGAGGCCGGCCCGCATTCCGCTGTTCTGCAGGAGCGACGGCGCGATGAGCGGATGGCCGCCGGTGCGCTCGAGCCGGCGCTCGACCGCCACGAACGCGGCGCCGATGGGGACGACGAGCACGAGCAGGGCGATGCTCCAGAGCGGCCAGCCAAGCGTGCGGCCCTCGGTCAGCGGCACGAGCAGGGCGAGCAGCGCCGCCCCAAGCAGCGCCGTGCCGGGCACGTCGATCGACGCGGGCTCGGCCGAGCGCGTGGCCGGCACATAGCGCCATGCCAGCGCGAGCGCCGCGAGTCCGATCGGCACGTTCACGAGGAAGATCGGCCGCCAGCCGAATCCGGCGATGTCGGCATTCACGATCAGCCCGCCCGCGACCTGCCCGACCACCGCGGCGATGCCCGCCGTGGCCCCGTAGAGGCCGATCGCGCGCGACCGCTCGTGGCCCGACGTGGCGGCCTGGATCGTCGCGAGCGCCTGCGGCACCATGAACGCCGCGGATGCGCCCTGCAACGCGCGGAAGACGATCAGCCCCTCGGCGCTCGGCGCGATCCCGCACAGGAGCGAGAACAGGGTGAAGGAGGCGGCGCCGGCCATGAAGAGCGGCCGCCGTCCGAACAGGTCGCCGAGCCTGCCGCCGAGCACGAGCATCAGGGCGTACGGCACCCCGTAGCCGGCGACGACGAGCTGGAGCATTGCCGCCGACGGATGCAGATCGGCATCGATCGTGGGCAGGGCGACATTGACGATGAAGAAGTCGGCGATCGCGATGAAGGCACCCAGAAGCACCGTCGCAAGGCCGATGGATGTGAGGCGGGTCTGGTTCATGGACGGTAGTGTGCCCCACGCTCTACCCTGGTACCAGAGTCTGTTTATCCTGGTATTGAGGGTGCCAGGCTCGATGCGCCGAGACCGGCTATCCTGATCTGCATGGCGATGGCCGACCTTATGCAGAACGGCGCCGCGGACGCGATCCGCCGCCACGAGCTCGCGGCCTTCCTGCGCAGCCGGCGCGAGCGGATGACGCCCGAGTGCGTCGGCCTGATCTCCTCCCGGCGGCGGCGCACGCCCGGCCTGCGGCGCGAGGAGGTGGCCCAGCTCGCCGGGGTGGGCGTGACCTGGTATACGTGGCTCGAGCAGGGCCGCGACATCAACGCATCGCCGCAGGTGCTCGACGCGATCGCGCGCACGCTCGCGTTCGACACGCAGGAGCGCGCCCACCTCTTCACGCTCGCGGGCACCGCCGACACGAACGCCGAGACGCGGTGTGCGCGCCTGAGCCCGGCGGTGGAGCTCGTGCTGGATCGCCTCGAGCCGTATCCCGCCCTCGCCGTGAACGCCCGCTTTGACATCCTCGCCCACAACCGCGTCTGGGCGAGCTCGTTCCCGGACATCGACGCCCTGCCGCAGGACGAGCGCAACTGCCTGTGGCTGCTCTTCACCCACCGGGGATGGCGAAAGACCGTCGTCGACTGGGACGAGTCGGCCGCGCGCATGGTCGCCCAGTACCGCGCGGCGATGGCCGAGCACGTGGCGGAGCCGGCGTGGAAGAACCTGATCGCGCGCCTGCAGCGGGCCTCGCTCGAGTTCGCCGAGATGTGGGCGCGCCACGACGTGCGCGGCCCCGAGAACGCCGTCAAGCGGATCATGCACCCGACCGCCGGCCTCCTCCGGCTCGAGTACACCTACCTGTGGCTCGACCCCGGCCTGGGGACGCGCATCGTCACGTACACGCCGGCGGACGCCCGCACCGCCACGCGGCTCGAATCGCTCCAGCGCGAGCTCGCCGCGACGTCCGCCGCCTGAGCCGCGCCGCGGAGCGCGTGCGGTAGGCTCGCCGGCCATGACGGGCCTGCTCGAGGGACGTGTGGCGGTGGTGACCGGCGCGAACGGCGGCCTCGGCCGGGCGGTGCGCGAGGTGTTCGAGCGCGAGGGCGCAACCGTCGCCGGCGTCGACATCGCCGGCACCGGCTGCCTGCACGCCGACCTGCGCACCGACGCGGGCAACCTGGACATGGTCGAGTCGGTGCTCGCGGAGCACGGAGCCCTCGACATCCTCGTCCTGAACGCCGGCCTCCAGCACATGGCGCGGATCGACGAGTTCGCCGAGTCTCAGTGGGACCGGCTGACCGACGTGATGCTGAAAGGGCCGTTCCTCGCGGTCAAGCACGCCTGGCCGCACCTCACCCGCCGGCCGGGCGGCAGGATCGTCTTCACCGCGTCGACGACGGCCCTGGTCGGCGAGGCGTACAAGGCGGCCTACGTGGCGTCGAAGCACGGCATCGCCGGGCTGATGAAGGTGGCCGCGCTCGAGGGCGCGCGCCACGGCCTGAACGTGAACGCCGTCGCCCCCGGGTGGATGTGGACCGGCATGGCCGAGGGCCAGATCGACGACCAGGCGCGGCTGCACGGGCGCACCCGCGAGGACATCCTCGGCGAGATGGACGACCACAACCCGGTCGGCCGGATGATCGAGCCCCGCGAGGTCGCCGAGGTGATCGCGTTTCTTGCCAGCGACCGGGCATCCGCGATCAGCGGCACCTGCATCCCGGTCGACCTGGCCTCGCTGGCCTCGTAAGCGCCGTCTCGTCACGCGAAACCGACCCGGCTGCGTGCGCGTAGTCGCCGGTCACTCCCCAACGACCCGCGCCCGCCCGCGCGGCGGGCGCTGCCCGAAGGGCACGGTTCCCCTCGGCGGCAGCGTGTTCGCGGACTCATCACCGCAGGCGCGCGTGAACGTCTCGGCGTCGTTCCCGTTCGGGGCGGTGTGGGGCGGGGCGGTCAAGAACTCGAGCGACGTGGCGACGACGTTCGACGTGACGGCGGTCCGCGCAAAGGCGCCGAAGGGCTACCGGGACGTGCAGGGCGAGGAGCCCGGGCTACGGCCTGCCGGGCGGCTGGCCGAGGCGCCGCATCGTGAGCGCGAACTTCAGGAACTGCTCCTGGAAGTCGTGCAGGACGAGCGGATGCCCGGCACCATCGGGCGCCAGCGAGCGCGCGCTCGGCTGCGCGCGCCGCAACGCCGCCGCCTCGTGCTTCCACGCACCGACCTTGGCGTGGAGATCGGCGATCGGCTTCCCGAGGTCGGCCGGGCCGACGTCCGTGCGCGGCTCGTCGAGCAGGCACGCGCCGACATGCTCGGCGGCCCGGACGCGCGACGGCATCGCCGCGAGCGCCTGATCGGGGTGTTGGGCGAAGCGGCGCAGGATCGTGGAGATCAGCGATGTGTGGTCGAAGAACGTGCTGCAGACGCCATTCTTGACCCGCGGCCCGATCACGAGCGCGGGCACGCGGACGCCGTAGGTCTTGTACCTGCCGCCGTCGCCGGCGGGCACCGGCGGCGGGACGACATGGTCGTAGAAGCCGCCGTGCTCGTCGTAGGTGATCACGAGCACGGTGTCCTCCCACTGCGGGCTGTTCACGAGCGCCTGGAACAGGTCGAGCACGAGCCCTTGGCCGGCGTGGATGTCCGACGGCGGATGGTCGTCGTCGCCGGTCGGGTCGAAGATCTGCAGGTCGATGAAGTTGGGGTCGATCCACGACACGTCCCGCAGCTTCCCGTTCGCCGCGTCGTCGAGGAAGCTCCCACCGACGAACAGCACCTCTGCGGCCTCGAGCTCCAGGCTGACCGTCTTCTTGCTGAAGTAGGCAAAGTTGTCCTTGCTCAGATGGAAGAGCTGCCGGTACCGACCGTCGACGGCGCGCAGCGTCGCCGGGTCGTGCGAGTACCACCGCCACTGGGTGTGGTCGAGATGGCGCGTGAACGCCTTCAGGTCGTAGACCGGGATGTTCTCGAGCTTCGACCACACCGTCGAGCCCACAAGGTGGGAGAAGAGGTCGAGCTCGTGAGCCACCGACGGGCCCTCCTCGCCGGCGATCGAGTAGCACCGGTTCGGCATCGTGTCGCCCGGGATCGAGCTGTGCCACGCGTCGCACACGCAGAACGTGTGGGCGAGGAAGTCGTAGACGGGCAGATGCGTCGCCGTGAAGTGCCCCATCGGCAGGTTGCGGTGCTCTGGCAGCGGCGCCTTCTGGGCGATGAAGTTCTTGACGAAACCCTTGTTGCCGCCCTTGAGCTGCTGCGCGACGTCCGCCGGGTCGTGGCACGGGTCGAGGCTCTCGTCCAGCGGCTCGCCGGGCTTGTGGAACGCCGTGAAGTCCGGCGGGTACTCGAACACCTTGACGGGCTTGCCCGCATCGTCGGGGTTCGTCTCCCTGCCGGTCAGCCCGTTCACCGGCATCCCGGCCTGCGTGAGATAGCCGAGCATGTGGTCGAACGACCGGTTCTCCATCATGAGCACCACGATGTGCTCGACCCCTTGCAGCCGGGCCAGGTCGTCGTCGGCTGCCATCGCTGACCTCCCTCGATCGCTCGGCGGCCGCTGGCTCCGCCTATCCGGCCGACGGCCCTCCGATGGTGTCCCCGTACCGGTGGGCCGCGACCCTCGGGCCGTCGTCGAGATCGACGTCCTCGGCCGAGTCGCCGCGCTCGAACTGCTCCTTCTCCGCCGTGGTCGTGCGCTTGAGCTCGTCGGCCGGCGGAGCCTCCGCCTTCAACATCGCGACGAGGATCTCATAGATCACAACCCGGACGCCCAGCGGCAACCGGTTCTTGCGCACCACGTTTCCGCGTTTCATATAGCGATTGTTCGGGATGATGAACACACGGTCTTCAGGCATTCCGTAGTGCTCGGCGTAGCGCTTCTTCATGCTCGACCGTGCGCCCAGGACGACGATGATCCCCCGCTTCACCTTCTCCGGCATCCCGATGCTGGCGTATGCCTCCATGGTGTTCTTGAGGTCATCGCCCTCGTCCGTGGGGTCCTCGCGGCGGAAGTCCACAACGGAGTCTGCGCTGTGCACGTTGCCCATGAAGACCAGCGTGTCGGCCACCTCGACGGCGCCCAGGTTGCCGGAGCTCCTGATGCCGTTGCCGAGGTCGCAGAAGACGCTGTGGAAGCCGTCGGCGAGCTTCTCGAGGCCCAGCTTGGCCTGGTACTTCGGCACCGTGGTCTTGGCAACGGCCTCCGACGAGATCACAAACAGGCCCGACTCCCGCGGCCACTCCAGGTTCTCGGCGATGCTCTGCGCGCTCGGGAAGTCGCCGCCACGGTACCGGCGCACGTACTCCTGCAATTGCAGGGTGTCCTTGCGCTTGATGCCGAGCCGGCGAGCGGTGCCGCCCGGCGAGTCGTTCATGTCGACGACGACGCAGTCCCGCTTGATCGCGTCGGCGAAGAGCAGCCCGGTGGTCGTCGATCCCGCGGTCTTGCCGCTCGCGCCCTTGCTGTTCAGGAACGCGTAGATCTTCTTCGTCCGCCGCAGCCGCCAGAGCTCGTTCTGGGCGGCCCGGTTGCGGTGCCGCAGATCCCTGCGTACAAGCCACTCCGCCGCATAGCGCAGGTACGAGCCGATCACGATCACCGAGTCGAGCCGGCGGGTCGGCACATCGGGCTCGTCATTCCAGATCGGCCTGCGCGGCCACGCCGAGACGACGTCCCGATCCTTCACCGCAGGCACGTCACGCGCCTTCTCGCCCTCTGCCGGCTGCGCCTTCTCGAAAATTGACGCGACCATCCGTTCGTTTTGTGACACTTCCTCGTTGCCCGAGTGCTCGCCGACGATCCCTCGCCGTAGCATGTGACCTAACCGAGAACCTGAGCGTGGCGGCGTGCTCATCTGCCCGACCTCCTCGTAGGTAGGCGACGATAGCACTGCTCCGTGCATGTGTACAAACCGCGCGACCGCAACCGCCCGGCTCACGACCGGCGCTGGGCCGCCTCAGCCGAGGACTGGGCGGCCGAACTGATGGGCGCAACAGGGCTCGAACCTGTGACCTTCCGCGCGTGAAGCGGACGCTCTCCCAGCTGAGCTATGCGCCCCGGGAGGCGAAGGATACCGCGCCCCGGGACGTGTCGTTTGGTCAGCCGGCGGCGACCGGGGCGGGGAAGAGCCGGGGCCCGTCGGCGGCCAGCACGGCCCAGGCGGCACCGGCGGCGGCGGGCCAGACGTGGTACTCGCCGTAGCCGCCCGCATCGATTGTGCGGTCGGCCATCAGGGGCGCGTTCCCCGATCCGGCGGTGATCCGCTTCCAAGCGCGCATGCTTGCATCGAGCGCGGCGGTCGGCGCGCCCACCGCCACCTCGGCGGCCCGCATCTGCGCGGTGCCCTCGCACCAGAGCACGTTGGGGGTCCCCCCGCCGACGAACGGCCGGTAGCCGGAGAACGGGCCTGCGGCGGCATAGGTCTCGTTATACGTCGCCGCCGCGGGCGACTTCACGATCGAGCGGCCGGAGACGGCGAAGCGGGCGTTCGCGAACGCAACCACCTGGCGGGCGAGGCCGGCATGGTGCCGCGAGCGCAGGTACATCGCGCCCAGCGCCTGCACGTCGAGCGGGAGCACCGTGTCGCCGAGGCCCTCGACGAAATGCGCGCCGCCGGCCGTGGAGACCAGGCTTCGGAGACCGCCGGCGATCGCGGCGGCCGCGGCGGCGTCCCGGGACGCGGAGACGGGGTGCACCGCGCGCAGGTCGTGCGCCAGCCGGGTGAGCAGCGCGTAGGCGAGCAGGTTGTGCTCCGTCGAGATCCAGCTGACGTCCGGACCGCCCTCGACGAGGCTGTCCGGCCCGGCGAGGGAGCGCAGCTCGGCCGCCGCCCGCATGGCGACGGTCGCGTAGCGGGAGGTGCGAAACCGGTGGTCGTACGCCGCCGCGGCCAGCCCGACCCAGGCGACGGTGCCGGAGCGCACGACTCCCGAGCTCTCGCCGGTGCGGACGTCGAAGGCCGTCGCAATCGAGCCGCCGGATCCCTGCAGCATCCCCAGCTGGTGGAGCAGGACGGCCGCGTGGGCGCGATCGCCCGCATCGGTAAACGCGGTCGCCGTCACGGCCGAGTCGTACGTCCACGACCAGTTGGCCAGACGCGCGGCGGAGGGATCGTCTGCGGGGATCAGGTAGGAGCGCACGAGCCGCAGGGGGTGGGCCGCGGACGCCGAGCCCGAAAGGGTGGCGGCGCCTTCGCCGGCCGCGTGCATGCGGACGGCGCGCGGGGGCGCGCCGGCCGGCGTGGCCACGGGGCCGATCTGTGAGGCGAGCCAGCGCGTGAGCGCGGGGGCGCCGGACGGGGCCGAGCCGGACGCGCTCACGGGAACCACGGCGGCCGAGGCGGCAACGAGCAGGACGAGGAAGGCTGAGAGGCGCAGGCGTGTGGGCATGGGGGGCTCACTCGACCCATCGGGGGCACGTCCCCCATCCCCGCTTCGTGGTATTCGGCCCCGAAGCCCTTCAGAACGCGACGTCGGTGCCGATGCCCCTGGCCCTCGCCGTCGCCAGCACGAGCCCGGCCGCGGCGGCATCCTGCGCCGCCACCCCGACCGACTTGTACAGGGTGATCTGGGCAGCGCTCGCGCGGCCCGGCCGCGACCCCGCGACGAGCTCGCCGAGCTCGGCGTGGACATGGTCGGCCGTGATCGCTCCGTCGCGGATCGCCCAGCCGAGGTCGTTCGAGCCCTGCGGGAAGGGCGCGAGCGCCGCCGTGCGTGACTCCACGACGACCAGCGAGCGCGCCACGGCCTCGGCGTCGAGCTCGCGGCCGTCGCCGTTCACGCCCACCGAGGTCACGTGCATGCCCGGCTCGAGCCACGCGCCGCACACGACCGGCTCGGGCGAGTGCGTGCAGGCCGCCACGATGTCGGCACCCGCGATCGCTTCGCGGTACCCCGCCGCCGGCCGGACCGGCACGCCGAGCTCGGCGCCGAGCTCGGCCGCGAGCACCTCCGCCTTTGCCGGATCGCGGCCGGCCACGCGCAGCTCGCGCAGCGGGCGCACCCGCGCGAGGGCGCGCGCGTGCGCGCGGGCCTGCACACCCGTCCCGAGCACGGCGAGCACCGCCGCATCGGCGCGGGCCAGCAGCCGCACCGAGAGCGCCGAGGCGGCCGCCGTGCGCTCGGCGGTGATCACCTCGCCGTCCATCACCGCGAGCGGGACGCCGGTCTCCGGCTCGAAGACCGCGATCAGGGCCACGTGGCTCGGCAGGCCGCGCTCGGGATTGCGCGGGAACTGTCCGACCAGCTTCGCGGCGAGCGCTGCGGCGCCGGGCACGTAGGCCGGCATCGCCAGCAGCGCCCCGCCGACCTCGGCGACCATCGCGGCGGTGCGCGCCGGCACCGACGCCGTTCCGCTGGAGAGCTCCTCCATCGCCGCCGCGACCACGTCGACGAGCCGGTCGCGGTCAAGCGCCGCCTCCACCTCGGACCGGGTCAGGATCAGCACCGGCGGATTGTCGGGCCCACCGCCGCCCGCGTCAACCGGCCGCCGCCGACTGGGGAGGCGGTTCCCCCGGAAGGGGTACGGCGGAGCGACCCCGGACCGTCGATGAAACGAGCGGCCCCCGCCTGGGCCGCCATGACCCGGATCATCGCCCTCACCCTCCTCTGCACCGCCTCGCTCTCGACGGGCGTTGTCGTCGCGTCCCCCTCGCTCGCGAACGTCTTCAGCACCCATCACGGGCCGGTGCGAACCTCGAAGAACCTGTGGCGGTGGTCGGTGTCGGGCGGCACGACCACGACCTCCGCGCCCGCCACGGCCGCCCGCCGCAAGCAGGCGAAGCACACACACCGCTCCCACCCGAGCGCGCCGCTCCTGATCGTGACGTCGCCGCCGCCGGCGACGCAGCCCGCGAGCACGGCCCCGCCGCCCACCTCGACGAGGTCGGGATCGCCCGATCCGACCCCGGGACCGGCCGAGAACGAGCCCTTCACACTGCACGCCGTCGATGCCCGCTGCTTCGGCGCGACGCCCGCGCCGGGCGGCTGGCCGTTTGCGCCCACCGCCTCGGTGCATCCTCTGCGCGGCAGCTTCGACGAGCCGCGCGACCCGGTCCACATCGGCGTCGATATCGAGGCCCCGCGCGACCAGGCGCCCGTCTACGCGATGCAGCCCGGCACGGTGCGAAACGTGCAGCCCGACCACTTCGACGTCGTCGCCAAGCAGGGCCCGAAGGGCGCCTACCTGCAGTACTGGCACGTCAAGCTCGCAACCCGCGTCCGTGCTGGAGCAGTCGTCCGCCGGCGCCAGCTGCTCGGCACGGTCAAGCCCCACATGCTGCACGTGCACATCTCGGAGTACGTGCCCGGCTGCGGCCTCGTCGACCCGGCCCGACCGCACGGGCTCCTGGCCGATCCGTACAACACCGAGTGGCCCTCGATCGGCCCGCTGACCGCAACGGCCGCCGGGCCGCGGGCGTGGGTGCCGCTGACCGTCGGCCAGGCGCCGGGCGAGGTCCCCGACCCCGCCCGCCCGGTGGCGCTCGATGCCCTCTCCGGCACCGTCGACCTGCGCGCGAACGTGACCGACACGCCGAAGGTGCGGATGGCGCACAACCTGCAGATGCCGCTCGCCCCCGCCGCGATCCGGGCCTACCTTGCCCCGGCCGCGAACGTCCACCGGCACCTGTTCACGCGCACGATCTTCGACGGCTCCCGCCTGCTTCCGACCGGCTCGCCGCTGTGGCACTACTGGGCGTTCGGCACCTACCGCCAGAACGCGTGCTACTTCACCGCGGGCGCCACCTGCGGCATGCGGATGGTCTGGCACGTCGGCGGTCCGCACGGCTTCAACACGACCACCGTGCCCAACGGGGCGTACAAGTACTGCGTCGAGGCGCTCACCATCGCGGGTGTCGACGGCCGCCGCTGCACGGTGGTCAAGATCGCCAACTAAGCGGGCTTGGACGCCCTCAAGCCCGCGGACGCGGAGCGGCGCGAGAACTCTGCGAAACTGACGGCGTGTTTGAGCGGTTCACAGAAGGCGCCCGCCGGGTGGTGGCGCTGGCCCAGGATGAGGCGCGGCTGCTTGGGCACGGCCATGTCGGTACCGAGCACCTGCTGCTGGGTCTGGTGCGCGAGCGGGAGGGTGTCGCGGCCCGAGTCCTCGCCGCGTTCGAAATGACCGAGGAGGCGGTGCGTGCCAAGGTCGCGACGATTGTCGGGCCCGGCGAGCAGTCGGCCTCTGGTGCGGCTCCGTTCACGCCGTCAGCCACGGGGGCGCTCGACCGCGCTTGGAACGAGGCGCTTGGCCTGGGCCACGCCTCCATCGACACCCATCACGTCCTGCTGGGATTGGTGCGTGTGAAGGAGGGGGTTGCCGCCCGCATCCTGCTCGATTTCGACGCCGACCCGGACAGGCTGCGGGACGAAGTCACGCGCATGCTCGCCGACCCCGACCGTCGCGGGGAGCCGCCCATTCCCGGCGATGACGCCGGAGTGTCGTCCCGCGCCGGGTTGTGGCACCACCATGAGCGAGCGCACCTGATCGTCGCTTGCCCGGAGTGCTCGACCCCGATCGAGACGATCACCACCGCCCAGCCCAACACGAGATTCAACGTCGCCGCCGAGGGCGACCGCACCTGCCCCGGATGCGGGAAGGAGTGGAGGATCTCCTACACCGTGTCTTGGGACGAGCGCCGGGGGTAGATGACGGGCCCTCCCAGCGGCGCAACGGCCCTCGGCGGAAGCGGAGAGGGCGGGATTCGAACCCGCGAACGAGGAAACCCCCGTTACGCGATTTCCAGTCGCGCTCCTTAAGCCAACTCGGACACCTCTCCGGGCCGACGCAGTATGCCATCCGCTTGCCGCACGCGCCCGGATTCGGGATAGTAGGCTGGAGAGGGCACGTTCCACCGGCGACGAAACGAGGTACACACGCATGGCCGACGAACGCTTCGAGACATTGCGAAAGGTTTCGCTGTTCGAGGGGCTTTCCGATCGCGAGCTCGAAGCCGTGGCGCATGCCGCGAAGGAACGCCGCTTCGACACCGGCGACACGGTGGTCGTCGAGGGCGAGGGCGGCGTCGGCTTTTTCGTCGTCGCCGACGGCACGGCCCGGGTGGAGGTCCACGGCAAGCGGCTGGGGACGATCTCATCCGGCGCATCCTTCGGCGAGGTCGCGCTGCTCGACGACGGCGGCCGCAGGAGCGCGACGGTCGTCGCCGAGTCGCCGCTGCGCGTGTACGGGCTGACCGCGTGGCAGTTCACGCCGCTGCTCGAACAGCACCCGTCCATCGCGGTCAAGATCGCCAAGATGCTCGCACGCCGCCTGCGCGAGGCCGAGGAGCGGTCTGCCACCAGCGGCTGAGCGGCGGCAAGCTGATCGATTCCACGTCGCCATGATGTCCTGGGGGGCGAGAACCGAGCGGCGCAAGGACGCAGGGAGCGTTCCCACTTATCGTACGTATGGGCGCGACCGAGGACGCGGCGCCGCGACGGTTCGCAGCCGCAGATGCCGACGTCCAGGCGCGCGGCAATGTGGAGTCGATCAGCCACCTGATACAGTCCGCGCGACCGTGCTAGGCGGGGAGATAGCGGTTCCCTGTTACCGGCAATCCGCTCTAGCCGGGCTGAATTCCCGCCCCAGGGGCGGTCGGATTCGGGAGAGGGCCTGCGCAGTTGGTGTCGATCGCCAGGTCCCACGCAACGGAGACTTGCGAACCGCGTCAGGTCCGGAAGGAAGCAGCGCTAAGCAATGTCACCCGGGTGCCGTGGGCGAGCCTGGCAGGAGCCGGCGACGTGAGCACCGCCCGGGGCCGGCGCTTCGAAGGCGGGTGCACGGTCGCTCTCTCCACCCCTGCGCTGCCGCGCCCGCGGCGGTCGGCTCCGCCGCCCGGCATCGGTAAGCTGCATGGGCATGTCCGCCCTCTACCGCAAGCACCGGCCGCGCGACTTCGACGAGTTCGCGCCCGGCCAGCCGCACGTCGTGCAGACGCTGCGAAACGCGGTCGAGATGGACCGGGTGGCCCATGCCTACCTGTTCGCCGGGCCGCGCGGCACCGGCAAGACGTCGATGGCGAAGATCCTGGCGAAGGCCCTCAACTGCGAGCGGGGGCCGACCACCAGCCCGTGCCTGCAGTGCGAGTCGTGCCGCACCATCCACGACGCCACCTCGATCGACGTGATCGAGCTCGACGCCGCCAGCCACCGCGGCATCGACGACATCCGCGAGATCCGCGACCGGGTCGCGCTGCAGCCCGTGCGGGGGCGGCGCAAGGTGTACATCATCGACGAGGCCCACATGCTGACGAAGGAGGCCTCGAACGCGGTGCTGAAGACGCTCGAGGAGCCGCCCGCCCACGCCGTCTTCGTGCTCTGCACCACCGAGATGGCGGCGATGCTGCCCACGATCCGCAGCCGCTGCCAGCGCTTCGCGTTCGCCCGCCCCGGACTACCCGAGATCTCCACCGTCCTGCACCGCATCGCCCGCGCCGAGTCGATCGACATCGAGCCGGCTGCCGTCGCGGTGATCGCCCGGGCGGCGGCCGGGAGCTTCCGCGACGCGGTCTCGGCGCTCGATCAGCTGGCCACGGCCTGCCCCGAGGCGATCACGGTCGCCGACGTCAGGAACCTGCTCGGCACGACCGACGCCGAGGTGCTCTTCCGGACGCTCGACCTGGTGGCGGCGGGCGACGCCGCCGAGTGCCTGCGCCTGGTCGATGCGCAGGCCGACTCCGGGGCCGACCTGAACATGCTCGTGAGCGATCTGCTCGGTCATCTGCGCTGGTTGTTCCTGCACCAGCAGCTGGGCGACCTGCCGGCCGACGCCCCCCTGACCGACGACGAGCGCGCGCGCATCGGCGCGCAGGCCGAGCGGGTCAGCCCCGCGGCCGTGCACCGGCTCGTCGACATGCTGCGCGACGTGCTCGAGCAGGTGCGCGAGGGCGCCGACCCGCGCCTGCCGCTCGAGCTCGCGCTGGTGCGCGTGTGCCGGCCCGCCACCGAGCTCTCGGTCGAGGCGCTCGGGCAGCGGCTCTCGGCGCTCGAGGCGCGCATAGGCGCGGCCGCCGCCGCCCCGGTTCCCTCGCCTCCCGTCGCCACTGCCGCACCTGCGACCGCCGCGCCCGCATCCGCCGCCGCGGCCCCGCCGCCGCCGCCGGCCGCCGAGGCCCCTCCCCCGCCGCCTCCGCCCGGGCCGGCTGCCGCAGTCGCTCCCGACCTCGAACAGCTGACCGCGAGCTGGAGCGATGCGATCGTGCCGGAGATCGGCCGCCGCTCGGTGCCGCTGCAGTCGCTGATGCAGCACGCGAGCCCCCGCTCGCTCGGCGACGGCGAGGTCGTGCTCGCCTTCCCCCGCTCGCACCAGTTCGCCCTCACCACGGCCGACTCGCCACCCAACCGCGAGGTGCTCGAGTCCGTGCTCGGCCAGGCCGTCGGCTCACCCGTGCGCGTGCGGCTCGAGGTGGCCGCGACCGACGCCGCCCCGGCCCCGGCGCCGGCGCCTGCGCCGGACGCAAAGCCGCTCGACGAGAACGACCTATTGAGCGAGCTCAAGGAGAAGTTCGACGCCCGCGAGATCGAGGAGCGCACGTGACCAAGATCGACCCCCAGAAGATGATGGCCCAGCTCGGCAAGATGCAGGAGCAGATGGCGCAGGCCCAGGAGGAGCTGAAGACGAGCTATGTCGAGCACAGCGCCGGCGGCGGAGCGGTGACCGTGAAGGCGTCGGGCGCGCTCGAGATCGCCGACATCCGGATCAAGCCGGAGGCGATCGACCCCGACGACCCGGAGATGCTGCAGGACCTGCTCGTCTCGGCGGTGAACGGGGCGATCGCCGCGGCGCAGCAGCTGCAGCAGCAGAAGATGATGGGGCAGCTCGGCGGGGCCGGTGGACTCGGTGGGCTCGGCCTTCCCGGGATGTAGGTGTACGCCCCCTCGGTCGACAACCTGATCGTCCAGCTCGCGCGCCTGCCGGGCGTCGGCCGGCGCACCGCGCAGCGGCTCGCGTTCCACCTGCTGAAGGCCTCGGAAGCCGATGCCCTCGCGCTCGCCGACGCGATCCGCGAGGTGAAGGAGCGGATCGGCTTCTGCACCGAGTGCGGCAACCTGGCCGAGGAGCCGCTGTGCCCGATCTGCGCCGACGCCCGCCGTGACCGCTCCCTGATCTGCGTCGTCGAGGATCCGTCCGACCTGGTCGCCCTCGAGCGGACGCACGAGTACCGCGGCCTCTACCACGTGCTCGGCGGGGCGCTCTCGCCGATCGACGGCGTCGACCCCGAGCACCTGCGGATCGCCGAGCTGGTGGCCCGGGTCGAGACCGGCGGGGTGGTCGAGGTGCTGCTGGCGACGAATCCGACGATGACAGGCGAGGCGACCGCCGCCTACCTCGCCGACCGCCTGCGCGGCCACACGCGCGTCACCCGGCTCGCGAGCGGGCTGCCCGTGGGCGGAGACCTGGAGTACGCCGACGAGGTCACGCTCGGGCGGGCGCTGGCCGGAAGGAGAGAGATGTGACCGCCGAGCCCGAGCACGTCCGGCCAGGGACCGCCGCCGACCCGGCCGCGATGCACCGCGTCACGACCGAGACGGAGGCGGTGGCCGACGACGTCGTCGCCTACGTCCGCGAGCGCCTGCGCAGCGCGCCCCGGGCCTTCGCGCCGCCGCGCACGCCGGCGGAGCTGGCGGCGGCGGCGGGAGCGACCGTGACCGAGGAGGGCATCGGCGGCGAGGCGGCCCTGCAGATCTTCGCCGAGACGCTCGCCCCGGCCAGCGTTCCCATCGAGAACCCCCGCTTCCTGGCCTTCATCCCCGCCGCCCCCTCGCATGCGGCCAAGCTGTTCGACATGGCGCTGGCGGCGACGCCGATATATGCGGGCAGCTGGCGCAGCGCCGCCGGCACCGTGTACGCCGAGAACCAGGCCCTGCGCTGGCTGGCCGATCTGGCCGGCATGCCGGACGCGGCGGGCGGGTGCTTCGTGCAGGGCGGCACGGTCGGCAATCTGTCCGCGCTCGTGGCCGCGCGGCACGCGTTCGTGGCCGAGCACGGTCGCCCGCCCGGCAGGCTGCGGCTGGCCGCGACCGACCAGGCCCACTCCTCGGTCGCGGCGGCGGCCGCGGTCATGGACGCCGAGGTGCTTGCGATCGCCCCGGACGCCCGCGGCCGGCTGACGGGCGCAGCCCTGGAGGACGCGCTTGCCCGCGACGGCGGCGAGGGCCTGTTCGCCGTCGCCGCGACCGGCGGCACGACGAATCTCGGCGTCATCGACGACCTGGCCGGCATCGCCGAGGTGTGCGCCCACCGCGGACTGTGGTTCCACATCGACGCCGCATACGGCGGCGCCGCGCTGGCGGCCCCCTCGGTGCGGCAACGGTTCGCCGGGGTCGAGCGGTGCGACTCGATCATCATCGACCCGCACAAGTGGCTCTACGCGCCCTTCGACTGCTGCGCGCTCCTGTACCGCCGGCCCGAGCTGGCGCAGGCGGCCCACCGCCAGCATGCCGGCTACCTCGACGCCGCGCGCGTCGGCAGCGACTGGAACCCGTCGGACTTCGGCATCCACCTGACCCGGCGCGCCCGCGGGCTCCCGTTCTGGTTCTCGCTCGCCGCCCACGGGACGCGCGCCTACACCGAGGCCGTCGAGGAGTCGCTGTCCGTGGCTCGCGCGGCGCAGGCCGAGATCGAGCGCCGGCCCTACCTCGAGCTCGTCAATGAGCCCGACCTGACGGTGCTGTGCATCCGCCGCGTCGGCTGGTCGGCCGACGACTACCGCCGCTGGAGCGCGGGGCTCCTGGCCGACGGTCTGGCGATGGTCACCCCGACCGAGGTGGACGGCGAGATCATGACGCGCATCTGCGTCGTCAACCCGCGGACGACCGCGGCCGACATCGGCATGGTCCTGGACACGATGGCGTGATGGCCCGGCCCGAGTCGCAGCCCGTTGCCGGCCGGGTGCTGGTGATGAAGTTCGGCGGCACGTCGGTCGCCGACGCCGACAAGATCCGGCGCGTCGCCGCCCGGCTCGTGGCCGCCCACCTGGCCGGCCGCTCCGTCGTCGGAGTGGTGTCGGCGATGGGCCACACCACCGATCAGCTCGTCGACCTGGCCGAACAGGTGTCGCCGCGGCCGCACCCGCGCGAGATGGACATGCTGCTCTCGACCGGCGAGCGGATCACCGCCGCCCTGTGCGCGATGGCGATCAACGACCTCGGCCACCATGCGGTGTCGCTGACCGGGTCGCAGGCCGGGATCGTGACCGACACCGTCCACATGAAGGCGAAGATCGTCGAGATCCGGCCGCGGCGGATCTCCGAGGCGCTCGATCGCGGCGAGATCGTGCTCGTGGCCGGCTTCCAGGGCGTCTCCACGGCCTACGACGTCACCACCCTCGGCCGGGGCGGATCCGACACCACGGCGGTCGCCCTCGCGGCGGCGCTCGACGGCGATTGCGAGATCTACACCGACGTCGACGGCGTCTTCACGGCCGACCCGCGCATCGTCTCCGACGCCCGCCTGCTGCGGTCGGTCTCGCCGATGGAGATGCTCGAGATGGCCGGTTCGGGCGCGCGCGTGCTGCAGCTGCGCGCGGTTGAGTTCGGCCGCAACCACGGCGTCCCGATCCACGTGCGCTCGACGTTCTCCGACGCAGACGGGACATGGATCCGCGAAGATGCGGGGATGGAGGACGCGATCATCTCGGGGATCACGCACACGACGGACGAGGCCTACGTCACCCTGACCGACGTTCCCGACCAGCCGGGCACCGCCGCCAGCATCTTCAACGCCGTCGCCGCGGCGAACATCAACGTCGACACGATCATCCAGAACGCCGTCACCCACGGCGACGCCGACATCACGTTCTCGGTGCCGATGGACGACCTGGCGCTCATGACCGACACCATCGAGGGGCTGTGCCGTGACCTCGGCCTGCACTGGCGCTTCGACGACACCGCGGCGAAGGTGAGCATGATCGGGGCGGGCATGAAGAGCAACCCGGGCGTCGCCGCCCGCATGTTCCAGGTGCTCGCGGACAGCCGCATCAACGTGCGCATGATCGCGACGTCGCCGATCAAGGTCTCGTGCGTGATCGACGCGACCCGCGTGGGCGAGGCCGTGGCCGCCCTGCACGACGCCTTCCAGGCCGAGCTGCAGATCGCCGCCGACGGAGCACTGGGTGTCTAGGCCGCGGGTCGCGGTGGTGGGCGCGACGGGAGCGGTGGGGCCGATCGTGCTCGAGGTGCTGCACGAGCGCGGCTTCCCGGCCGCCGAGGTGGTGGCATTCGCGTCCGCCCGCTCTGCCGGCACCCGCGTGGCCTTCGCCGGCGAGCAGCTCGAGGTGCGTGAGCTCACCGCCGACGCGCTCGAGGGATTCGACCTGGCGCTGTTCTCGGCCGGGGGTGGGACGTCCAAGCGCTACGCGCCGGAGGCGGTCGCACGCGGCTGCGTCGTGATCGACAAGTCGAGCGCATTTCGCATGGACGCGGGCGTGCCGCTGGTGGTGCCGGAGGTGAACCCCGAGGCGGCCGACGGCCATCGCGGCATCGTCTCGAACCCGAACTGCTCGACGATCCAGCTGGTCGCGGCGCTCAAGCCCCTGCACGACGCGGCCGGCCTCACCCACGTGACGGTGGCGACCTATCAGGCCGTGTCCGGCACCGGCGCCGCGGCGATCGAGGAGCTGCGCAGCCAGTCGCAGACGGTGCTCGCCGGCGAGCCGGCGGTGCCGTCGGTGTACCCGCACCAGATCGCATTCAACGTCCTGCCCCAGTGCGAGGTGTTCGACGGCTCGAGCACGCTCGAGGAGACGAAGCTCGTCCACGAGACGCACAAGATCCTGGGCGACTCAGAGATCGGCATCAGCACCACGTGCGTGCGCGTGCCGGTCTGGCGCGGCCACTCCGAGGCCGTGTGGATCGAGACGCGCGAGCCGCTCGGAGCCGACCGGGCGCGCGAGCTCCTTCACCGGGCGCCCGGCGTGCGCGTCGTCGACGACCCGGCCGGCGGCGCCTATCCCCTTCCATCGGCCGCCGTTGGCACGGATGATGTACTCGTGGGCCGCATCCGCGACGACGTCACCCGCCGCAACGGCCTCAGCCTGTGGGTCGTGGCCGACAACCTGCGCAAGGGCGCCGCCACGAACGGCGTCCAGATCGCCGAGCTCCTCGTCGAGCGCGGCCTCGTCCGTGTCCCCGACCGGGCGGCCGCCTGATGGCGGTGGCGGGGCGGGGCCGGCTGTGCCCCGTGTGCCTGCGTCCGGCCAAGGACGGCGCGTGCCCCGAGCACGGGCCGTGGGGGCCGCACCAGCTCGCGACCGCCGACGACCGCCGGGCGGCTGCGCGGGCCGCGTGGCTGCCGTTCGAACCGGTGCTGCACGCCTGTCCGCGCTGCCTCGGCGAGGTGGCCGAGGGCCGGCGCGGGTACGAGTGCGTCGACCATGCCGGCGCCCGTGACCCGCACGGACCGTTCCTGGTGGACGAGCTGCTCGGTGTGAGCGCACAGCGCGACGCGGCGGCGAGCCGCGGCCGCCTGGCCCGGCGAGCACAGGTGCAGAGCCGGCCGCGGCCGCAACTGCCCGCGCTCCCGCTGCCCGACGCCGCCCGGCTGTGGCGACTGATCGCCGCGGCCACCGTGCTCGCGGCGACCGTCGCCTTCCTGTCGCGGTAAGGCGGTTTCTAGACGGTGCCGTTGGCGATCGGCGGCGTCGTCGGCTGCTTCGTACCGCCCGCCGGCTCGACCGTGATCGCGATGACGTCGCCCGGCTTGGCCGGCTTCGTCAGCGTCAGCTTGATCGTGCCCCCGCCCTGGAAGAGGCCTGCGGGCACGGCCACCTTGCCGCGGATCACCCACGCCTCGTACGTCTTGCCGGGAGGCGCCGGGCGGACGCTGGCAAAGAGCGTCGAGCGCCCGCCGGCGTTCGTGAGCACGCTGCCGAGGCTGCCGATCTTGGCCACGCGGCCGTGGTTGAGTGGCCCTTCCAGAGAGGACACCTGGTCGCGCAGCGAGACGTTCCAGACGAGCATGCCGATCACCGCGGCGGCCATGACCGGCACCGCGATCGCGGCGAAGCGGGGCCACCATCCCGGCCGGGATGTGCGCCGCCGCTCGGCGAGCGGCTGTGCAGCCGTCGGGGCCTCGACCACCGGGGCGACGGCCGCGAGGATGCGGTCGCGCAGCTCGGGAGGCGGGGCGACGGCCGGCGCCGCGTACGCGAGCGATGCCGCCACGGCCTCGGCCTCGCGCAGCTGGCGGCGGCAGCGATCGCATTCGGCGACGTGCAGCGCGACGCGCTCCTCCTCGTCGGACGAGAGCCCATACACGGCCTGGCCGTAGATCAGCTCGTCGACGTGTTCCACTCGTCCTCCGGGTGCAGTCCGGCCGCCCCGAGCGCGTCGCGCAGCGCTCGCATGGCGGCAAAGGTACGGCTCTTGACGGTGCCGATGGGAACGGCGAGGCGATCGGCGAGCTCCGACTGGGAGTACCCCGCGAAGTAGGCCAGCTCGATCACCTCGCGATGCGGATCGGGCAGCCGTTGCAGGGCCTCACGCACATGCCCGCGGGCGACGCCGCGCCAGGCCTGCTCGTCGACGGGCGCCTCGGTCGCGGTGTGGTCGCCGACGACGTCGAGCGGCTCGGTGCGGCGGCGCTGCTCGCGCCGCACCATGTCAACCGCCTTGTGATGAGTCATCGTCATGATCCAGGTCGAGGGCTGCCCGCGGGCCGGATCGAACTGGGTCGCCCCTGTCCACACGGCCAGAAACACGTTCTGCACGACGTCCGCCGCCAGATCGCGGTCACGCACGATCCGCGCGGCGAGCGAGTACGCGGCCGGACCGTACAGGTCGTACAGCCTCGCGAACGCCTCTCGATCGCCACGCCCTACCAGGGCGAGCAACCCGTGATCCGACAGGTGCTCCACCCGTCCTTCCTTTGGTGTGTCGCCGGAGTGCATTCGTCGCCGCCTCGTCCCCGGTTCAGCGCACCGGCGCCGGCGTTGGCGTGACCAGCGGTGCGAGGCGCTCGCGCAGACGCGCCAGCCGCTGCCGCTCGGGCTCGAGCTCGATCGCCCGCAGGTCGAGCCGCATCAGCTCGATCCGGCCCGCCGTGCGGCGGCTGTGGAACCCGAAGTCGGCCAGGAAGTCGGCCGGGAAGATCGTGCGGTGGCCGAGGAAGCGGGTCGAGAAGTCCTCGCCCGTCTGGTAGCGGTAGGCGAACGCCTCCAGGGCGGGCCCGCCGCGGTCGCGGCATTCGCCGATGGCGGCCAGGAAGAGGCTCTGCAGCACCCAGGGGCTCTGCGCGTCCGTCAGGTAGGCGCACGTCACGAGCACGGCGTCGCGGCTCGGCGGCCCGGCCGGGAGCGTCTGTGCGCGCGGGAACTCCTGCGCGGGCCCGTACTGGATGAGCCCGATCACGCCGGTCTCGTCGCGGTAGATCTTCCCCCACGGGCCGAACTCGTCCTCGGCGTCGTGCATCCAGCGGTCGCGCTCACCGGGATCGCGGCCGGGGCGCGTCTGCCACCACATGCACTCCCGGCAGGGGGCCGGCGCACCGGACACGGTGGCGCCCGTGAGGTGGTCGACTCCGGTCACCGGGCGGCCGCCACGTCATCGACGACCACCGAGACGGTGCGCACGTCGAGGTCGACCATCGACGCCAGGTACGTGCGCACCGAACGCTCGACCCCGTCGGCGACGGCGGGGATCGACGCTCCCCAGTCGGTCACGAGGTGCAGCTCCAGATCCACCGCATCTCCGGCGGATGCGACCCGGACGCCCAGCCGGTCGGGATCGCCCCGCCGCTCGAGCCGCGCCAGATGACCGCCGGTGAGGGCATGCACGCCGGCCACCTCGCGGGCGGCCGCGGCCGCGTACGCCGCGATCACGGCGTGCGAGATGTGCGCCGAAACGCCGGCCGAGTGCACTGACTCAGCCGCACCGCCCACCGTCGGATCGGTCATGGACCCGAGTATACGGGTGCTCGGCGCGAAACCGTTACCGGATAGCCGTGGTCCCGCCGAGCCTGGCTGCTACGTTGGGAACGTGGGATCTGCAAGAGCCGGAATCGTCCTCGCCGCGTGCACCGCGGCGGCCGCGAGCGCCATCGCCGCCGCGCCGGCGGGCGCGGCACCGCCCACGCTCGCCGAGCTCGTCGGCCAGCGGCTCGTCGTCGGGATGACCGGGACGCACGCGAACCCGCAGATCCTCGCCCGCATCCGCGCCGGCCAGGTGGGCGGCGTGATCCTCTTCTCGGGGAACATCGTGTCCGAGCCGCAGCTGAAGGCGCTCACGATATCGTTGCAGTCGGCGGCGCAGGCCGGCGGCCGGCCGCGGCTCATCATCGCGGTCGATCAGGAGGGCGGCGAGGTCCGGCGCATCCCCTGGGCGCCGCCGAAGCGGTCTGCCAGACAGCTCGGGCAGCTGCCGACGGCGACGTCGACGACGAGCGGCCAAAACACCGCCGCCGCGCTTGCGGCCGACGGCATCAACGTGGATCTCGCCCCGGTCGCCGACGTGCCAGCCGGGCCGGCGGACTTCATCGAGCAGCAGATGCGGGCGTTCTCGACCGACCGCTTCACGGTGGCGGCCGACGCGCCGGCGTTCGCGGCCGGGCTCGAGCAGGGCGCCGTGTGGCCCGTGCTCAAGCACTTCCCCGGCCTCGGCCGCGCGACCGTCTCGACCGACGATGCGCTCGTGCGGATCACGGCCTCGCGGGCGGGGCTCATGCGCGACCTCCTGCCCTACCAGGTGGCCTTACGGCGGAAGCTCGACCCGGTCGTGATGCTCTCGACGGCGATCTACCCGGCGCTCGACTCGCGCGCCGCGGCCTGGTCGCGGCCGATCATCCACGGTCTCCTGCGCCGCACCCTGGGATTCGACGGGGTCACGATCACCGACTCGCTCGACTCGGCCGCCGCTGTGCGGCACGAGTCCGACCCGGCCGTCGCGCTGGAGAGCGCCCAGGCCGGCGCCGACCTCCTGCTGATCACCGGCTCCCAGGCGACGAGCCGCGGGGTCTACTCGCGCCTGCTGGCCGCCGCCACCTCGGCAGCGCTTCCGGGATCGCGTCTGACCGCGTCGTACAACCGCATCGTCGCGCTCAAGGGCAAGCTCTAGCAGACCGGGACGCGACGGGCGAGCTTCCGGCAGGTCGCAAGACTCTCGCCGAATCCGATGATGAACGGGTTCGGGCACAGCCAGCGCGGGTTTGCCCACGTGCTCCCCGACGTTACGGCGACCGGCGCGCCGCAACGGTCGACGATCTCCCACTCGAGCCCGCCGAGCCGCAACCGCTCACCGCCAGGCGAGCGCAACCGCCGAGACGGCGATCCGGGCGAAACGGCGAGCCGGTCCGATTCCCACGACCACTCAGACGAAGACACCCGCGGGAACGTTCCGCGCTCAGCGCGGCCGCAACCGCAGCAGGCTCACCTCGGGGCGGGCGAAGAGCCGGAACGGCACCAGCGTCGTGCCCAGCCCGCGCGAGACCACCACGGTCGTCTCGGGCTCCTCGAACACACCCTCGTCGTAGCGATACGAGCGGTGCGACAGGCGCACCTTGCCGGACGGCCCGGGCAGGCAGATCTGGCCGCCGTGCAGGTGCCCGCAGAGTGCGAGGGCGCATGTCCCCGCGGGCATCTCGGCGGGCACCTCGGGGAAGTGTGAGAGCAGCACCCGCAGCGCGCCGGGGCGGCTGAAGAGCCGTACCGGCGGCAGGTTCCGCCCCTCCGCGAACAGGCGCGGGTCGACCCCGGCCAGCTCGATCTCGCACCCGCGCCACTCCACGACAGTAGAGCGGTCGCGCAGCAGCGTCACGGGCGCATCGCCCCAGTCGTCGATCACGATGCCGCGCGAGAACGGGTCGTGGGTATCGCCGACATCGTGGTTCCCGAGCACGGCGAAGATGCCGAGCGGCGGACGCAGCCCCTCCATCGCCGATACGACCGCGTCCCGCGCGCGGCCATGGCTCAGGATGTCGCCGGTCAGCGCGACCAGGTCGGGCTGCCACCACACGCCCAGCTCGACCGCCTTGCGCATGGCGCGCACGTTCAGCGAGGGCGTGCCGGCGTGAAAGTCGGTCAGATGCAGGATCGTCAGGCCGTCCAGCTCGGCCGGCAGTCCGGGCACGCCGACCGTGAGCTCCCGCCCCTCGACCCACTGGGCCTCGAACAGGCCCCACGCCGCCAGGGCCGCGCCCGCGCCGCCGGCCAGCGCCGCGAGCCGACGCCTATTCGCCACGCACGGGGGGGACGTCGCCCTGCATGCGGCTGCGGGCGGCGGCAATCCGCTCGCGCAGGGCCGACAGGCGGCCCTCGTCGGCGGAGTGCCCGTTCCCCGAGGCGGCCACCGGACGATCCCTGGTGAGGGCCATCCGGACGGCGCCGGCAGCCGCGGCGATCGCGGCAAGCAGCAACAGACGACGCATCGCCGCCAGTGTAACCCCATGTCACTCGCACGCGTGCCACAGCCCTCGGCCCGCGACCGCCGCCGCTCGCTCGAGCGCCGCGAACACACCGGCGTGAGCGGTGTTGGGCGGGAACGGATAGGTGCGGGCGTACCCCTGTCGCACGAGCTCGGCGTTGACGAACACGGGCCGCACGCCGGCAAGCCAGACGTAGGCCAGGAAGCGCCCGTAGCGGTCGTGCAGCTCGCGGTCGTAGCGCAGTGCAACCGTGCGCCCGGTCACGAGATGCTTCGTGAACGCGGACGCCTCCGGCCCGTAACAGCCGATCGGGCGGCGGGGATCGACCGTTTCGGGCGTGTCGATGCCGAGCAGGCGGATGTCCTCGATCCGCCCGTTCGGCCCGCGCACGAGGATCGTGTCGCCGTCGATCGCACGCACGACCGTGCCGCGCGCGAATGGGACGGCCGCACTCGACTCGCTGCGCCACCATGCGGTCGCGGCGACGGCGGCCAGCGCAACGGCGACGACGAGGAGGTCTCTCCGGTTCATGGCGCCCACGCTATCGATGGCCCCTGTCACGTGTCTGTCACGAGGTGTGGCGGGTGCGTGACGGATTGCCGGGCCTGTAAGGCGGCACGGGTTCCAGCCGACGTCATACCTACACTTGGGAGTCCGCCCATGAACCTCTTGCACATCGCCGACATCCACCTCGACCGCGTCTTTCACCGCGCCGAATCGCGGCCTGCCGCCGCCCGCCGCCGCGCCGAGCTGCGCGACGCGCTCACCCGCGCCCTCGCGGTGGGTCGGGAGCGCGCGGTCGACGCGATCTGCATCGCCGGCGACGTCTACGAGCACGAGTACGTCAGCGAGGACACCGTCTCGTTCCTGCGCGACAGCTTCGCCACGGCCGGGGTGCCGGTGCTGGTCACACCGGGCAACCACGATCCGTATCTGCCGGGGTCGGCATGGCAGCGCACGGAGTGGCCGGCAAATGTGCACGTGTTCACGCGCGACGCCGTCGAGCCGCACGCGCTCGCCCACGGGGTGACCGTGTGGGGGGCGGCGTTCACCGCCCGCAACTGCGGCAACTCGGCCCTCGCCGGGTTCCACGCCCCGCGCGACAGCGGCACGCACATGCTGCTGGTCCACGCGGCCCTCACCGGCGAGCAGTGGGCAGACGAGGCCGATTACCGCCCCGTGACCCGCGACCAGCTGCGCGACACCGGGGCCGCCTACGTGATGCTCGGCCACTTCCACGACGGCCGCGGCGACGGCTTCCTGTGCTACCCGGGCAGCCCCGAGCCGCTCGACTGGGGCGAGCGCAGCGGCGCCCACGGCGCGTCGATCGTCACGGTGGAGGGCGGCGCGGTGTCTGCCGAGGCGATCCCGATCGCCACCCGCCGCTACACAGAGCGCACGGTGTCGGTGACCGGAGCGGCGGGCTCGGCCCAGATCGAGGCCGCCCTGTCCGCCGCCGCCGCCGCCGAGGCGGGGGCGTCGCTGCGGATCGTGCTCACGGGCGAGATCGAGCCGGGATGCGCCCTCGACACCGCCAGCCTGGCGGAGCGCTGCGCCGCCGGCCTGACCGAGCTTGCGGTCGTCGACCGCACGGTCCCGGCCTACGACCTGGACGCGCTCGCGCGCGAGGGATCCGTGCGTGGGCGGTTCGTCGCCAGGCTGCTGCAGTCGGACGACCCCGCCGCGGGCGAGGCGATCCTCGCCGGCCTGCGCGCCCTCGACGGCCGGCCGGAGGTGATCGGTGCGGGTTGAGCGCCTGAGCGTGAGCGGGTTCGGCAAGCTGACCGCACGCGAGGTGCGGTTCGGCGCGGGCCTCACGATCGTGCACGGGCCCAACGAGTCGGGCAAGAGCACGACGCACGCCGCTCTGCGCGCGGCGCTGTTCGGGCTCACCGCCGGCGGCCGCCGCACCCGCGAGGAGACCGCTGCGATCGAGCGTTACCGGCCGTGGGCCGACGCGCGCTACGGCGCGGTGCTCGAGCTCTCCGGCGAGGACGGGCGGCGGCTCCGCCTGGAATGGGACTTCGACCGCGGCCGGTTCGCGCTGCGCGACGCCGCCACCGGCGCCGACCTCACCGCCGGCCACGGCTCGGGCACCGATCCCCGCGGCCTGGCGCGCGCGCTCTACGGCGTCGACCGCGACGTCTACCTGCGGCTCGGGTGCGTCGACCAGGCTGAGCTCGACGGCATCGGCGATGCCGGATCGGTGCGCCACGCGGTCGAGGCCGTGCTCACCCAGGCGCGAGCCGATGCATCCGCGGTCACGGCCGTCGAGACGCTGAAGACACACCGCTCGCGGCTCGTCGGCGTGAATCGGGCCCGCACGAACGCGCTGCCCGAAGCCGAGGCAGAGGCAGCCACGCTGCGAGCACGGCTCGACGCGGCCACCGCGGAGCGGGCCGAGGTCGAGCAGGCCGCGGCCGGTCGCGACGCGGCCCGCGCGCACGCCGACTCCGCAGCGGTCGAGCTGCACACGCTGGAGTCGGTCCGAGACCATCTGCGCGCCGACGAGCTGCGCCGGCGCCTCGACATCGCCGAGACCCTGTTTGCAGCCGCCGCCGAGGCCGATCGGCAGATCGACGCGGAGGCGGACGCAATCGGATTCACGCCGATCGAGGCGCTGCCCGCACTGCGCGGCCGTATGGCCGACCTTGCAGCCGAGCTCCTCGAGCGCGCTCCCGCCACGGCTGCAGATGCCGAGCTGGCCGCGAGACTCGACGACCGCTGCCGCGAGCTCGAGGCAAGCGTGGCCGACCGCGAGCCGGATCGCGGCGCCGGCGAGCGGGCGGCCGCGGTTGAGGCCGCCGCCGCGGCGGCGCACGCCCAGTCCCATCCTCGCTCGGCGCTCGTGGCGTTCGCCGCCGCCGGCGCGGCGGTCGCGATCGCGGGCGCCGTCGCCGGGACGCCCGTCCTGATCGGCCTGGGTGTGGCAATTGCCGCCGCCTCCGGGATCTGGGCGCTCGCCGCGGGCCGCTCCGGCGGAAGCGGCGAGCTCGACCGGCTGCTCCCGGGCGACGGGCCGGTGGGCGAGCGGCTCGCAGCGTTCCGGGCGTCTGTCGACCGCGACCGAGCCCTGCACGCCATCGAGCGCGACCTGGCTGCCGCGCGGGTGCAGGCGGCCGACCTTCGTGCCCAGCTCAGCGGCGTGGCCCAGCTCGATGCCGAGCTCGGCGGCCTGCGCGAGCGGGTCGCCACCGCGCTGCACTCGTGCGACATCGACCCCACCGACCTCGACGCCGGCCTGCGCCGGTACGACCATGCTGCCGCGTCGGCGACGACGCGCCGTGAGGCGACGCTCACCCGCACGCGCGCCGCGGAGGAGCTGCGGCGGTTGCTCGGCGACGACTCGCTCGAGGCCGCCCGCTCGCGGCTCGCGCAGCTCGAAGGCCGCCTGAACGGCCATGCCGAGCTCGCCGCCGGCCGCGACCCCGACGACGTCGAGCGCGAGCTCGTGCGCGCTCGGGACGCGCGCGACCGGGCCGCCGCCGAGAGCGGGCGGCTCGCCGCAGCGGTCGCCGAGCGCTTGCGGACGCTCCCCGATGTCGCCTCGCTGCGAGAGCGGCTCGACGCGGCCGAGGAGTGCGTCGTGCGGCTGCAGCACATCGACCACGTCCTGCGGCTGGCCGAGGACGAGCTCGTCGAGGCTGCGGCCGAGACGTACCGCGACTTCGCCCCGCTGCTGAACGCGTCCCTCGAGGCCGGCATCTCCCGCCTCACGGCCGGCCGCTACGTGCATGCCTTCGTCGACGACGCGCTGCGCGTACGCCTGGAAGCGCCCGAGACGGGCGCCGTGGTCGACCTCGACCAGCTCTCGGTCGGGACGCAGAAGCAGGCCTACCTGGTACAGCGGCTCGAGCTCGTGCGTCTGCTCTGCCCCGGCGACGGGTCGCTGCCGGTGCTGCTCGACGACCCGTTCGCGCACTTCGACGCCGACCGTCTCGAGCGGACGCTGCACTGGCTGGCCGAGGCGTCGGCCGAGCGCCAGATCATCGTCTTCGCCACCCAGCGCCGCGTCGCCGACCTCGCGCCGTGCGAGGCCGTCTCCATCGCCCTGTAACATCGCGCACGGTGTCCAACTAGGAAAGGCGCGCACTCATGCGCGCGATCCACCGACTTCCGACTCGACGACTGGAGCTTCAGCGCCGAGCGGGCGATCGCCTAGCAACGACGACGCGGATGGGGGGCCTATGCGCTCCGTCCCACCCGCAGCGCGGGCGGGGTGAGCAGCCGCTCGACATGCAGCGTGGCCAGGCTCAGCATCGGCACGTCGCGGGCGCGCTCGAAGCAGATGTAGCGCGTGCGCCACTCGGGCTGGAACTTGCGGTTGAAGCTGAACAGCCGGTCGAGCTGGAACGCGCGGTCGAGGCCCACGATGATCTGGCGGGCGGCGCGCAGGTGCGCGGGCGAGTCCTCGTCCGCCCGCAGCACGTCGGCGAACACCGAGAAGTTGAGCGAGAGCTCCTCGGCGCCCACTCGGCCCGCCCACGTGGTCGCCTCGCAGATCAGGAACTCCATCAGGCCGTTCGGCGTGTCGGCGCCGCGCCGCATGGCCGAGAGCGAGTAGCCGCTGCCCGACGGCACCAGGTGCATGAAGCCGCGCACCCGCTTGTCGGCGTCGAGGGCGACGGCGAAGCGGGCCCGGTCGTGGGCATACAGATCGTCCATCGCCATCGAGAACCCGCGCTCGGCGGAGCGCCCACGCCACTCGCGCGACACCCGGTCGACGTCGGCCCGAACCACCGGCGGAAGCTCGCGCGGGGCGAGCACGAGCACCTCGTAGCCGGCCTTGCGCAGGCGCGTGACCGACTGGCGCACCTTGCGCACGCTGCGGCCTTCGAGCGAGAAGGTGGCCGGGCGCAGGACGGCCTCGTCGCCGATCGCGACCGCGCGCATGCCCCGGCGCCGGTAGAGGTCGAGCCACTCCTCGGAGCTGTGCAGCACCACCATCCGCCAGCCGCGCTCGCGGCACAGGCTGCCGAAGTCGTCGACCAGCCCGGGGATCTCGTCCGCCGCACCGATGGGATCGCCGGCCACGAGAGCGCACCCGGCGACCACGCGGTAGGCCAGGAAGGCGTTGCCGGTGCGCGAGAAGCAGTAGCGGCGATCGGCGCGCAGCGAGAAGAACGACAGGCTGTCGCGGCCGTAGCGGTCAACGAGCCCGCGGGCGCGCGCACGGTCTGACTCGGAAGGGCGGCCGGGCTCGCGGTGCGCGCGCAGCCAGTGATGCAGCGCCCAGAAGGCTCCGGCCAGAAGCAGCATCGAGAAGCCGGCGTTCGCGATCCGGTTCGTGTGCGCGCCGCCGAGCAGCGTGACCGCCGTCCATGCGAGGCCGGTTGCGGCGACGCCGCCGACAAGGGGACGCAGGCTGGTGGGATCGCCGGCCACGTCGAAGCGCGAGCGCAGCCCGACAAGCGCCGCGAGCAGCGCCAGGCTGCCCACCGCCTGCTCGACGTCGAACCCGCCGCGGGCCACGTGGGCCGCGGCCGCGAACGCCACCAGGGCGATCGCCAGGATCCACGCGCGGCGCTTGCGACGCGCGAGGCCGCCGGAGAGCAGGAGCAGCGCGACGCCCGCGGCGAACACGATCGAACGCGTCAGCGTGGCGGCCCCGGGCGGGAGCATCGCCTGGAAGAGGTCGTAGCGGTCGGTCAGCGTCGGCCGGATCGCGGCGACGATGTCGACGATCCCGACCAGCAGCGCGCCCAGCGCTACCAGCGCCGGCGCCTGCATCGACCGCATTCGTGCCCAACCCACCATGCCAACCATACCGGCGCCGGGTTGGAGGGGCTTTAGGTCACGCGCAGGGGACTACTCCAACCTGGCGAGGGCCGCCTGCGCCGCGTGGCTGACGGCGGCGGAATGGTCGTCGAGCGCCGCCGTGAGCGCCGCCCGCGCGGCGGGATCCGCGATCTCACCGAGCGCGACCGCCGCGAGCCGGCGCTGGTCGTCGCTCTCGGCCGCCGCCAGGACGCGCACGAGGAAGGGGACGCCCTCGCGATCCCGGCGGCTGCCGAGGTCGGCGATCTGGGCGCGCAGGGCGGCGTCGCGGGCGGTCGCGGCACTGCGCCGCGGCTCGGCCGACGGGCGCCGCACGAGCGGGTAGAAGCCCTCGGTCTTCTCGAGCACGCCCGTCGCGATCATGCGGTCGAGCTGGTCGAGCACGTCCTGGTCGGTCATTCCGGCGAGGGCGCCGTAGGACGGAAGCGCGTCGTGGCCGGCGGCCCGCAGCGCCCGTCCCGCCGATCCGCGCAGGATCTGCGACAGGCGCGTCCGTCCCACCGCCCCGGCAGTGTCATCGACCGCCTGCAGCACCGCCGCCTCGACGTCGGCGGAGCGGCCCGGCTGCGCCCGGCGGGCAGGCGTCGCAGCCACGCCATCGTCGAGCAGCACAGGCGTCCAGCCGCAGCGATCGCAGCACGGATCCGGACGCGGATCGGGAGGCCGGTCGCCGAAGTAGCCGAGCAGCGCCTCGCGGCGGCAGCCGGTCGTGGTCGCGTACCCGTCGATCGCCTTCAGCCGGTCCCAGCGCTGGCGCTCGACCCGCTTGCTGGCCACCATGGCGGCGGCCAGATGGCGGCGGTGCAGCCGCGAATCGGCCAGCCGGCCCGAGAACGTGCCCATGGGCGCCGGGAACAGCTCGAGCGCTCCGGCCCGCTCGAGCGCGGCCACCGCCGCGCGGGGCTCCTCGCACGGCAGCGCACGCTCGGCCGCGCGGAACACGCCCCCGATGTCGGCGGCGTCGGCAAGGCTGCGATGCACGGCCTCGAGCGCCGCCCCGTCGAGCTTCGCCCGGTTGATGAAGTAGACGGTGAGGCCCTTGTCGCGGGGGGCGTAGAGGAGCGTGCAGCGAGCCGGCTCGCCGTCGCGCCCGGCGCGGCCGGCCTGCTGGTAGTACTCCTCGGGCGAGGCGGGCAGCGCCCAGTGCACCACCGAGCGGACGTCGGCCTTGTCGATGCCCATGCCGAAGGCGGTGGTGGCGGCGACCACCTCCAGCTCGCCCGCGAGGAAGGCCTCGAGCGTCGCGCTGCGGCGATTCGCGGCCAGGCCGGCGTGGTAGACGGCCGCGCGCATCCCTCCCGCGGCAAGCGCCTCGGCGACCTCCTCGCAGGTGCGCCGCCGGCCACAGTAGACGACGGCCGGCAGCGCTCCCGGCGCCTCCAGGAGCCGCCGGAGCATCGCCGGCTTGGCGTGGTCGCCCGCCACAGGCACGACGGCGAAGGCGAGGTTCGGGCGGTCGAAGCCGGTCCGCGGCATGACCGGATCGCGCAGGCGCAGGGCCGCCACGATGTCCTTGCTCACGCGGCCGGTCGCCGTCGCCGTGAGTGCGATCGTCGGCGGCGATCCCAGCCGCTCGCGCACGTCGGCGAGCCGCAGGTAGTCGGGCCGGAAGTCGTGCCCCCACTCCGACAGGCAGTGAGCCTCGTCGACCGCCAGGCGGGCCACGCCGACCGCCCCGATCGCGTCGAGAAAGCGGCGGCTCGAGAAGCGCTCCGGCGCGACGTAGACGAGCCGAGCCTCGCCGTCGCCGATCCGCTGGAGCGCGGCGGCGACCGCATCCTGGGACATGCTCGACGTCAGCATCTCGACGCCCTCGAGGCCACGGTTGCGAAGCGCCGCGTGCTGATCCTCCATGAGCGCAATCAGGGGCGAGACGACCAGCGTGACGCCGTCGCAGAGCAGGGCGGGGAGCTGATAGCAGAGCGACTTTCCGGAGCCCGTCGGCATCACCGCGAGCACGTCGCGCCCGGCCATGACGGCGTCGACCGCCTCGCGCTGGCCGGGCCGGAACTCGTGGAACCCGAACAGCTGCCGCAGGCCGGCGGCGACATCGATGGGCGGCGAGGCCGAGCTCATCCGGTGCCGCGCCCGGCGGGCTCCGTGGTGCCGTCGGGGGCGAAGTCGGGCACGTCGGCGCCCGGCAGCGCCCGCGCCGGTTCCGGCGCCCCCACGTCTCTGCGCAGCCACAGGCAGGCGACGACGCCCACCGCGCTCACCGCCGCGACCGCCAGGTAGGTGAGGCGCACGGCGTGGACGACCGCCGGGACGTGGGCGCCGGCATGCTCTGCGGCCCGGACCTGATGCGCCGAGAGCGTCGCCGCGAACACGATCCCCGCCACGGCGGCGCCGGTGCCGGAGCCGACCTGCCGCGTCAGCGGGATGCTCGAGGTCGACCGGCCCTCGCGGCCCTCACCGCCGTCGGCGAGCACGGCCGCGAACAGCGCCGGGCTGGCGATGCCCATGCCGAGGCCGGAGAAGGCATAGGCGATCATGGGCACGGATGCGCCGCCGCTCGGGAGCGCCATCACGAGCGTCGCCCCGAACGTCATCGCCGTGCCGAGCAGGATCTGGTTGCGCGGCAGGGAGTTGATCCGGGCGGCGCCCATCGAGCCCGCCGTCCAGCCGAGGGTGCACAGAAGCAGCGCGACGCCGACCAGCCGCACCCCGGAGAGGGTGTAGCCGGGCAGATCGATGCCGTGCGCGAAGCCGACCTGGAGCTGCAACGGCAGGTACGTCTCGGCGCCGAGGAAGGCCACGCCGGCGCCAAAGGCGGCGACGTTGGCCGCGATCGAGTTGGCCGTGTGGGTGAAGACAGGGGCACGGGCGCGACGCTCGTACCACACGAAGAGGGCGGCGGGCACCGCCGCCAGCGGCAGCAGGAGCGCGGGGGACAGCCACTTGCGTGTGACCGCCAGGAGCACGGCGACGACGGCCCCGAGCAACACCGGCCCCACCAGGTTGAGCGGCTGGCCGCGATCGGCCGGACGGGGCCGCGCCCGCCCCCGCAGCGCGAGCGCTCCCGCCCATGCGACGGCGGCGATCATCGGCAGGTTGATCCAGAACACCCACCGCCACCCCACCGTGGCGGTCAGCACCGCCCCGAGCAGCGGCCCGATCAGCGCCGAGACACCCCACATGGCCGCATTGATCCCGAAGGCCCGCGGCCGCAGCGCCTCGGGGATCGAGACCGCGAAGAGGCCGAGCGGCACGGCGAACATGAACCCGGCTCCGAGGCCGAGGATCAGGCGCGAGAGCGCGACCACCGGCATCGTCGGCGCCAGGCCGCCGATCACGTTTGCGATCGCGAACAGGCCGCAGGCGACGGCGAAGCTGCGCCCGACGCCCTCGCGGTCGATGACGGCCCCCGCCACGGGGAAGGTCATCGCGACGGCGACGGTGTACGCCCCGACCGTGACCGCGATCAGGCCGACCCCGCCGATGTCCTGCGCCGCCGTCGGCAGCGCCGTTGTCACCATCAGCGCGTCCAGCGACCCCAGGAAGGTCGCCCCGAGCGCCGCCACCATCAGCGCCCCGTGATTGCGGAACAGCGCCGCGTAGCTCGGCGTCACGCGGAGCCTCGCCTGTTAGGGATGCTCGGCGTAGATCTTGTCGGTGGCCGGGTACGTCTTGACGATGTGCCGCTTGAAGAGCAGCTCGTCGTAGGTCAGCCCCGCCGCCGCACCGACCAGCTGGGCGAGGTGGAAGATCGGCATGCCGAAGTCGATGTCGGCCTCGCGGGCGGCCTTGCCCTGCCAGGCGTCGAGCGAGAGGTGGCACAGCGGGCACGGCGTCACCATCGCGTCCGCGCCGGCCTCCTTCGCCTCGGCCAGCGGCTGGATCAGCTCGCCCAGCGCGACCTCCTCGCGGGCGAGGACGATCGGGAAGCCGCAGCACTTGATCTTCGACGGGTAGTCGACCGGCTCGGCGCCGCACGCCTCGATGATCCGCTCGAGCGACTGCGGCCGGTCGGGATCCTCGAAGCCGAGCAGCTTGGACGGGCGCAGGATCTGGCAGCCGTAGAACGGCGCGATGCGCACGCCCGTGAGCGGCTTTTCTGCGATCTGCTTGAGGCGCTCGTAGCCCTCGCCCTCGGCGATCTCCCACAGCAGGTGGCGCACCTCGACACCGCCGGCGTAGGGGGCGGCGCCCACGTCGCGCAGGTTGTGGTTCACGCGCTCGAGCAGCTCGGGATCGGCCTTCAGCTTGATGTCGGCCTGGCGCAGGTTGAGCGTGCACACGTTGCAGATGGTGAGGAGCGTCGTCTGCTCGAGCTGCTCGGCCTGCCCGAGGATGCGGGCGTTCAGATGCAGGTAGTACTCGGGCCGGGCCTCGTGCACGTCGCCCGCGCCGCAGCACGTGAAGCCGGGGATGTCGACCAGCTCGATCCCGAGCTTCTCGCAGATCGCCCGGGTCGAGACGTCGAGCTCCTTCTGGGACAGGCTGGCCAGGCAGCCCGGGTAGTAGGCATAGCTCTGCTTCACGTGCCCGCCTCCTCGCGGTCGACCGAGACTCCGGCGCGCTTCTCCTTCAGGAGCTCGGCCTCCTGGGTCTTCAGCAGCTTGTGCAGCTTGCGCACCTCGTCGAGCTTCTTCGCGCGGTGCGGCTTCAGAGGATTGGGCACCTTGCCGGCCCGGGCCATCTGCATGGCGAACTTGATGTCCATCGCCTTGAGCGGATCGGTGTAGGGCACGAGTGCAGTCTCGAGCAGGTAGCCGGTCGCCCGGGTGGAGACGTCGAACACCTGGGCGTGGCGGGCGCCCTTGTCCGAGAGCATGCCCTCGGCGTAGATCTCGGCGCCGATCTTGGCGATGGCGTCGCGGGGGTCGACGCCCTTCGGGCAGCGCTCGTTGCAGAAGTAGCAGCGGGTGCAGTCCCACACGCCGTGCGGCCCGTTGTAGAGCTCGAGCCGGCCCTTGCGGTCGCGGTCGCGCACGTCGCCGACGAACTTGGCCCAGAACGGCTCCATGTCGACGACCAGGTCCTTGACGATCGGCAGGTTCCCCATCGCC
>DASXOR010000179.1:0-16207 GCA_036494095.1 Gaiellales bacterium
ATGCGGCGTTCATTGACGGGCTGGTCGATTCCGGCTTCGTCGTCCTGGGCGGGCCGCTCGCCGACGAGCACCGGGTTGTGCTCGCGATCGAGGCCGTCCAATGACCGCCCCCCCGATCGAGAACTACCTGATCGACATGGATGGAGTGCTGGTGCGCGAGGAGCAGGCGATCCCGGGCGCCGACCGGTTCATCCGCGCGCTGCAGGAGGCCGGGCGCCGGTTCCTGATCCTGACCAACAACTCGGTGTACACGCCGCGCGACCTGGCGGTGCGGCTCGAGACGAGCGGCCTGCACGTGCCGGCCGACTCGATCTGGACGGCCGCGCTGGCGGTCGCGCGGTTCCTGGACGAGCAGCGGCCGGGCGGCCGCGCCTACGTGATCGGCGAGGCCGGCCTCACCACGGCGCTGCACGACGCCGGCTACGTCCTGGCCGACCGCGACCCCGACTACGTCGTGCTCGGCGAGACCCGCTCGTACAGCATCGAGCGCATCACCCGCGGCATCCGGCTGATCGCCGCCGGTGCCCGCTTCATCGCCGCCAACCCGGACGTCACCGGCCCGTCGGAGGACGGCATCCTGCCGGCCACCGGCGCCGTCGCGGCCCTGATCTCGAAGGCGACGGGGGTCGAGCCGTACTTCGTCGGCAAGCCGAATCCGCTGATGATGCGGGAGGCGCTCCGGGCGATCGGCGCCCACTCCGAGAACACGGCGATGGTGGGCGACCGCATGGACACCGACGTCGTGGCGGGCATCGAGGCGGGCCTGCGCACGATCCTCGTGCTCACGGGCGTGACCTCGCCCGAGATGATCGACCGGTTCCCGTACCGGCCGTCGCGTACGGTCGACTCGGTCGCCGACCTCGTCGCCGAGATCGAGTCGTCGGGATCCGTCCACGCGGTGCTCGGCGAGGTGGCCAAATGAGCACCCGGCAGCTGGCCGCGCCCGTACGGCCGCTGCTCGATGGAGGCGACATCCCGTTGCTCGGGCTCGGGACGTGGCCGCTCGCCGACGCCGAGGCGCTCGCCGCCGTCGCCTCCGCGCTGCGCGCCGGCTACCGGCTCATCGATACGGCGGCGCGCTACGAAAACGAGACGGGCGTTGGCCGCGCCATCGCCGCGGCGGGCGTCCCCCGGGCAGAGGTGTTCGTGACCACCAAGCTGCGGGGCGCGCAGCACGGCTATGACCGCACGATCCAGGGGCTCGACGAGAGCCTGGCGCGGCTCGGGGTCGACTACGTCGACCTCTACCTGATCCACTGGCCGCTGCCCGGCGTCGGGCTCTTCGTGGACTCGTGGCGGGCGCTCGTCGACCTGCGGGCGGCGGGGAAGGTGCGCTCGATCGGCGTCTCGAACTTCACCGCGCGCCACATCGAGGCGCTCGTCGAGGCCACCGGCGTGCTTCCCGCCGTGAACCAGATCGAGCTGCATCCCGACTTCGCCCAGCCCGAGGCGCGCGCATGGCACGATGCGCATGGCATCGTCACCGAGGCGTGGAGCCCGCTCGGCGCGCACACGGACCTCCTGTCCCATCCTGCGATCGCGGCCATCGCGGCGAGCCACGGCCGCACGCCGGCGCAGATCGTCCTGCGCTGGCATGTCCAGATCGGCGCGGTTCCCATCCCGAAGTCCGCCGATCCCGAGCGGATGCGCGAGAACCTCGCGGTCTTCGACTTCGAGCTCGGCGCCGACGACATGGCCGCGCTTCACGGCATCGACCGCGGCAATCGCATCGGCGCCGATCCCGACACCAATGTCGAGCTCTGACCCGGCTCGATACGGTGGCGCCGAGGCGGCCGGGCCGCGGCTGCTCGCGACGATCTCGGTGGTCGAGGCGCTCGAGACGGAGCTGACGCGACGGCTCCTCGGCGGCGATCTGCGCCCGGGGGACAGGCTGCGCGAGGTCGAGCTGGCAGAGCACTACGGCGTCGGCCGCTACACCCTGCGCGCGGCGTTCGACGGGCTCGTGCGCCGTGGTCTCCTGCAGCGGGAGCGCGGCCGGGGCGTGACGGTGGCCGTCCTCGGCCCCGACGACTTCGTCGAGATCTACGAGGCCCGGATGGCGCTCGAGGCGCAGGCGGCGCGGACGCTCGCTGCCCGCCGGGCCGTGCCCGACGCCGCCCGGGAGGCGCTCGACCGGCTCGACCGGCTGCCCGCGGATGCCGACTGGCGGCTCGTGGCCGATGCCGACCTCGGCTTCCACCGCGCGCTCGTCGCCGCCACGGGGAACCGGCGCCTGCAGCGCATGCACGCCGACCTCGAGGTGGAGATCCTGCTCGGGATGGTGCAGCTCGGAGCCGGCTACGCCACGATGCCGAAGCTCGCCGCGGAGCACCGCGCCCTGCTCGCGGCCATCGCCGCGGGCCGGCCCGGGGCGGCCGAGCGGGCCGCCCGCTCGCACCTGGGCGACGCCGCGGCGTGGTTCGCACAGGGCGCCACGGCGTGACAACCGTTCCCGAAGCGGCGCGCGCCGCGCCGGCGGATCGGCGCAGATGGATCCTGATCGCCACCATCATCGGCTCGTCGATGACGTTCGTCGACGGCACAGTCGTCAACATCGCCCTGCCGACGATCGGCCGCGACCTCGACGCCGGGCTCTCGGCGCAGCAGTGGATCGTGCTGTCCTACTCGCTCGCGGTGGCGTCGCTCTACATCGTGTCCGGGGCGCTCGGCGACCGGTACGGGCGCTGGGTGCTCTTCGTCGCCGGGGTCGCCGGCTTCGCGTGCGCGTCGGCGCTCGCGGGCCTCGCCCCCAACACCGCGCTCCTGATCGCGGGGCGCGTCCTTCAGGGCGTCGCGGGCGCGCTTCTGACCACGAACAGCCTGGCGCTCCTGCGCGCGACCTACGCCGAGGACAGCGGGCGCGCGGTCGGGCAGTGGACGGCCTGGAGCGGGATCGGGACGATGATCGGCCCACCGCTCGGCGGCCTCCTGGTCGAGTACGCGTCGTGGCGGTGGATCTTCTTCCTCAACCTGCCCGCGGCCGCCACCGCGCTCGGCCTGGCCTTCGCGGGCCGCGGTCGCGAGCGGCCGCCCGAGGAGGTGCGTCCGCTGCAATGGCCGGCCGCCGCGGCGATCGCCCTGACATTCGGGGCGCTGACCTTCGGGCTGATCGACGGCGCCCAGGCCGGCTTCGCGTCGGCCTGGTGGGCGTTCGTGCTCGCCGCAACGGGCCTCGGCCTGCTCGTCGTCCTCGAACGCCGGTCGAGCAGCCCGCTCCTGCCACCGCAGCTTCTGCGCGAGCGCGTGTTCGTCGTGGCCAACACCTACACCCTGCTCGTGTACGCGGCTCTCGGCGGCTCGACGTTCTACCTCGCCCTGTACCTGCAGTCGGGGGCCGTGGGCTACACGCCGGCGCGCGCGTCGCTCGTCTTCCTGCCGATCGCCATCGTCATGTTCGTGCTCGCGGCCCGGTTCGGCCGCCTGGCCGACCGCGATGGGCCCCGCCGCTACCTGACGATCGCGCCGCTGGTGATGGCGGCGGGGCTCGCGCTGCTCACGCTCGTCACCAGCACGAACCCGCTCGTGCCGCTGCCGGGCGTCCTGGTGATGGCCGTTGGCCTGGCGATGCTGGTCGCGCCGATCACAGCCACCGCCCTGCGGGCCGCTCCCGATCGCTACGGAGGACTGGCTGCGGGCGTGAACACGACCGTCTCGCGCCTGGGCGGGCTGATCGCGACGCCGCTGATCGGCGTTGCGATCACGCTCGCGTTCGCCGCGGCCGCGCCGCACCCCGACGCCGGGCCGTTCGCCACCCATGCCGTCTCCGCCGACCAGCGCGATGCGACGGTGGAGGCGTTCCGGGCCGGGATCGGCGTCGCCGTGGCGCTCTGCGTCGCCGGGGCGCTGCTCGCCGCGCGCGGGCTGCGCGCCGAGGATCGTTAGGCGCCCAGCACGGCGAACTCGCCGGCGGTCAGCCTCCGGCCTCCGGGCGGGGACGTGCCCAGGGCTGTGCGGTCCGCTGCCCATCTCGGTGACCGCCCGGACGCTGAAGAGGATCATGAGGCCGGTGATCACGATCAGGGCGCCGGCGATCCAGACCTGCCCCGCCCGGGACGTCACGTCCGACGTGTAGTTGAGCCAGCGGTCGTTCCCGGTGATGAACGCGAGCACGGTCAGTGCCACGTTGCCGAGCCCCGCGATGAAGACCAGCGAGATGATCCGTTCACGACGAACCCCGCCAGCGGATGCACGACCCGGCTCAGGAACAGATAGTCGCCGCCGGAGCGCGGCATCGCGCTCGAGAGCCAGCCGTAGGTCACGAAGTGGGGGACGCAGAGCGCGAACGTCAGCGCGTAGGCGAGCGCGATGTTCGCGCCGGTGCTCTGGCTGGCCGGCCGGCTCGTCGGCGCCCATCTCGATCTGTACGAGGCGGAGACGCGCCGGTTCCTCGCGGCGCGGCATTGAGCGCAGAAGTGTCACGCCCTCCGTTCGGGGTCTGACCCCGGTCACCGGGCCGGCGTGCGGTGGCCGATGCGGCGCGAGATCTCCTCGGCCGTCGAGCGCAGGGCCGGGCCGAGGCGCGCGATCAGGTCGTCCATCGAGACCATCGACCGGTGCACGGCCAGGTTGACGGCGGCCACCGGCTCGCCCGCGGGCGTCCGCACGGCGACCGCGATCGAGCGCAGGCCGTAGGCGAGCTCCTCGTTGTTCACCGCGAGCCCTGAGATGCGGATCCGCTGCAGCTCGTCCACGAGAGCCTCGCGCCGGGTGAGCGTATTCGGGCCGCGCTGCACCAGGTCGGTGCCGTCGACGACGTCGCGCAGCGCCGGCTCTGGCAGGTAGGCCAGCATGACCTTGCCCATCGAGGTGCAGTAGGCGGGCAGGCGCGCGCCTATGTGGAGGTTCAGGTCGATCTGGCTCTGCCCGGGGCGGGGGCTGCGGACGCGGTCGATGTAGACGATGTCGGCGTCGTCGAGGATGGCCATGTTCACGGTGTGGCCGGTCTTGTCGGAGAGCTCCTGCAGGTGCGGCGCCGCGATCTCGCGCAGCTCCATCGAGTTGATCGCCGAGAAGCCCAGGTCGAGCACGCGCATCCCCAGCCGGTACTTGCGCGTGGCCGGGTCCTGCTGCAGGTAGCCGAGCCGGTGCAGCGTGGCCACGTAGCGGTGCACGGTGCTGCGGTTCAGGTCGAGCATCCGGGCCAGCTCGCTGATGCCGATCAGGGGCTCCTCCGGCCGGAACGCCGACAGGATCATGAGCCCCCGCTCGAGCGACTGCGTCTGGCCCCGGCGTTCGACGCTGCTCATCTTCGCCATTAGATCACAGTTCTGTTCCGCATGTTGAAACGCTGTGTTGACATGAGCACAGCGCGGTGCCATCATCGGCCGCCAACGACCACCGTCGAGAAGGGGACTCTCATGGCGCAAGATGAGGGGAACGACCGCAGCGGCCGGCTCAGCCGGCGGCAGCTCGTTCTACGGGGAGGTGCCGGTGCCGGCGGCCTCCTCATCGCCGGTACCGCCGCCGCGTGCGGCAGCTCGAGCTCGGGCGGCAGCTCGGGTGCCGGGGGCGCGGCGGGCACCATCAAGATCGGCTTCGTCAGCCCGCTGACGGGCCCAGCGGCCGGATTCGGCGAGCCCGATCCCTACGTCGTCGGCCTCGCCAAGAAGGCGTTTGCCAAGGGCATCGTGGTCGGCGGCAAGACCTGGGACGTCCAGATCATCGCGAAGGACAACCAGGCGACGCCGTCGGTGAGCGCCCAGGTCGCCAACGACCTGATCCACTCCGAGGGCGTCGACCTGCTCCTGGCCACATCGACCCCGGAGTCGGTCAACCCCGCCTCCGACGCGGCCGAGGCCGCGGGCGTCCCGTGCGTCTCGACGGTGGTGCCGTGGGAGGCGTGGTACTTCGGCCGCGGGGCCAAGCCCGGCGCGCCCTCGCCCTTCCGCTTCACCTACCACTTCTGCTTCGGCGTGCAGCAGTTCGCCGACAACTACAGCCACCTGTGGCCGCAGGTGCCGACGAACAAGACCGTCGGCGTGATGTGGCCGAACGACGCCGACGGCAACGCGATCCGGGCCGCCCTCGGGCCTCTGCTGAAGAAGGCCGGCTACACGATCGTCGACCCGGGCGCGTATCAGGACGGCACGAACGACTACTCGTCCCAGATCGCGACTTTCAAGAAGCACAACTGCGAGATCTTCAACACCTTCCCGATCCCGCCCGACTTCGCCACCTTCTGGCGCCAGGCCGCGCAGCAGGGGTACACCCAGATGGTGAAGATCGCCCAGATCGCCAAGACCGGCCTCTTCGAGTCGCAGGTCGACGCCCTGGGCAGCCTCGGCAAGAACCTCGCGACCGGGTTCTACTGGGGCCCGACGTGGCCGTACAAGTCGTCGCTCACGGGCATCGCCAACGCCGACCTGGCATCGGGTTACGAGGCCGAGGCGAACAAGCAGTGGAACCAGCAGCTCGGTCCCAGCCTGGCCCTGTTCGACGTCGCCAACGCCGCGCTCAAGGCGAGCGGCGACCCCAAGGACAAGGTCAAGGTCGCAAACGCGATGAAGACGCTCACGGTCGACACCCCCCTGGGGACGCTGGCGTGGGGCAAGGGGCCGGTGCCAAACGTGGTCGCGACCCCGATCCCGGGCGGCCAGTGGGTGAAGGGCACCAAATGGCCGCTCGAGTTCCGTTTCTGCGAGAATTCGGACGACCCGAACATCCCGGTGGCAGCCAAGCTGGTTCCGTACAACGCATAGTGCAAGACCAGGTATCCGCAGCGCTCGTAGAGGCGGTGGGAGTCCGAAAGCGCTTTGGGGCCCTGACGGTGATCGACGGCGTCGACTTCGTGCTGAACGACGGAGACGCCGTCGGCATCGTCGGTCCCAACGGCGCCGGCAAGACGACGCTTCTCAACATCATCTCCGGCTCGCTCCGGGCCGACGCGGGCACCGTCCGCTTCGCCGGCGCCGACGTCACCCGCGCGGGCGCCGACAAGCGCTGCCGGCTCGGGATCGGCCGTGCCCACCAGGTGCCCAAGCCCTTCACCGGCATGAGCGTGTTCGAGAACGTGTTCGTGGGGGCGAGCGCGGGCGCCCGCCGCGGCGGGCAGGCGGCGTGCGACACGTGCACCGAGGTGCTCGACGCGTGTGGCCTGCTGCGCGTGGCCAACCGGCGGGCTGAGAGCCTCGGCCTGCTCGACCGCAAGCGGCTCGAGATGGCCCGCGCTCTGGCGACGCGGCCGCGGCTGCTCCTGCTCGACGAGATCGGCGCCGGCCTGACTGACGCCGAGGCCGTCGTGCTCCTGCAGACGATCGCGGGGATCCGGGCCGAGGGCGTCGCGATCGTCTGGATCGAGCACGTGGTGCACATGCTCGTGCGGGCGATCGACCGGCTGGTGTGCATGGACGCGGGCCGAGTCCTGGCCGAGGGCGACCCGGCCACCGTGATGAGCGACGCCCGTGTGATCGACGCCTACCTGGGGACACGGGTCGCATGAGCCTGCTCGCAGTCGACTCGGTCGAGGCGGGCTACGGGCTGCTGCAGGCCGTGCGGGGCGTGTCGCTCACGCTCGCCGTGGGCGAGACGGTCGCCCTCGTGGGCGCAAACGGCGCCGGCAAGACGACGCTCCTGCGCACCATCGCCGGCGCCCACGAGCCGGCCGCCGGGGCGGTCTCGCTCGACGGCAGGGACGTCACCCGCGTCCCCGCCTACCGGCGCGTGGGGCTGGGCATCGCGCTCGTGCCGGAGGGGCGGCGGCTCTTCCCCGGCCTGACGGTCGAGGAGAACCTGCGAATGGGTGCGGCCACGCGCCGGGCCGGCCGCTGGGACGTCGACGCGGTGCTCGAGGCCTTCCCGCTGCTGCAGCCGCTGCGGCGCCGGCGGGCCGGTAACCTCTCCGGCGGTGAGCAGCAGGCGACCGCGATCGGCCGGGCCCTCATGAGCAACCCGGTCGTGCTGCTCCTCGACGAGGTGTCGCTCGGGCTCTCGCCGATCGCCGTCGAGGCGGTGTACGAGTCGCTTCGCACCGTCGTCTCCGAGGGCACGACGGCGCTCCTGGTCGAGCAGGATCTCGACCGGGCGCTCGGCTTCGCCGATCGCGTCGTGTGCATGCTCGAGGGCCGGGTCGTGCTCGAGGGCCCGGCCGCGCCCGCCGCGCGCGAGCAGATCACCGCGGCGTACTTCGGCCTGAGCGCGGCCGCCGGGGGAGGTGCGGCGGCATGACCTGGGTGAACGTGGTCGTGCAAGGGGTGCTCCTGGGCGGCGTCTACGCCCTGCTCGCCTGCGGGCTCTCGCTCATGTACGGCGTCATGCGCATCATCAACCTCGCCCACGGCGACCTGGCGGTGGTCGGCGCCTACCTGGTCACGGTCGTCCTCGACCACGAGGGCGTCTCGCCGTTCATCGCGTTCATCGCCGTCCTGCCGGTGATGCTCGCGATCGGCTACGTGCTGCAGCGGACGATCCTCGACCGCAGCCTGCGCGCGGGCATCCTGACGCCGATCCTGGCCACGTTCGGGCTCTCGATCGCGATCCAGAACATCCTCCTGCGCCAGTTCTCGCCCGACGTCAAGTCGCTCGGCGGGAACGCCGGCTCGCTCACGACCGCGAGCTGGAAGATCACGAGCCAGCTCTCGATCTCGGCGATCGGGGCGCTCACGCTGGCAGTGGCGATCGGCGTGATCGGCGGCCTGCACCTGTTCCTGCACCGCACCCGCTACGGCTCGATGATGCGCGCGACCGCCCAGGATGTCGGCTCGGCGGAGCTCGTGGGGATCAACTCGCGCCGCGTGTACGCCTGGGCGACCGCGCTCGCCGTCGCCATCGCGGCCCTCGGCGGCCTCTTCCTGGGCATCCGCTCGACGTTCGACCCGACGGCCGGCCCGACCCAGCTGATCTTCGCCTTCGAGGCGGTCGTGATCGGCGGCCTGGGATCGCTGTGGGGGACGCTGGCCGGCGGGATCGTGCTCGGCGTGTCGCAGACCACCGGCGCCCAGATCGACCCCAACTACTCGATCCTGGCGGGGAACCTGGTGTTCCTGGCCGTGATCGCGGTGCGCCGCGGCGGGCTGCTCGGGTCGAGCGGGGAGTCGTCGTGACCGACGTGGCCGTCCCGCGCACGCCCCCGCGCGGCCGGATCCGGCGCTGGTCGCGGCTCTCGGCGGCGTCCACGGCCGCCGCGGTCGCGATCCTCGGCGTGCTTGCGCTCGCACCGGAGTTCGCGGGCTCGAACGTCGTGCTCGACCTGACCAACCTGGTCATCCTCGTGATCCTGGCCGTGATGTGGAACGCGCTCGCCGGCTTCGGCGGGATGGTCTCGATCGGTCAGCAGGCATTCATCGGCCTCGGCGCCTACGGCACGGTCTATCTCGTGCACCACGGCCAGCACCCGTACATCGCGATGCTCGAGGCCACCATCTTCTGCGGCATTTTCGCGCTGCCCCTGTCGGTCTTCATGCTGCGTCTGCGCGCGGCCCAGTTCGCGATCGCGATGTGGGTGGTCGCCGAGACGCTCGCGATCCTGGTCACGCTCGACTCGAGCCTCGGCGCCGGCACGGGCACGTCGCTGATCGAGTTCAACTTCTACGAGCCCACCCAGCGCCAGAACTACACGTACTGGTGGGCGCTCGGGGCCGCGGTGATCTCGCTCGTGGTCGTGTTCGCGCTGCTGCGCAGCCCGCTGGGGGCGTCGCTGCAGGCGATCCGCGACGACGAGGAGGCGGCCCGCTCGCTGGGTGTGCGGGTGACCGAGGTAAAGACGGTGCTGTTCGTGCTCGCGGCGCTCGGCTGCGGCGCGGCGGGCGCCGCGACGCTCGCGAACACGCTCTTCATCGAGCCGACCTCGATCTTCTCGATCCAGTACACCGCCTACATGATCTTCATGGTGCTCGTCGGCGGCCTCGGCAGCTTCGAGGGGCCGATCCTGGGCGCGATCGTGCTCTTCGTCATCCAGACGGAGTTCATCTCCAACGGCACTGTCTACCTCACGGGCATCGGCGCGACGGCGATCCTGTTTGCCATCTTCCTGCCGCGCGGAGTGTGGGGGGCCGTCACCGACCGCTTCGGCATCCAGCTGCTGCCGGTGGGGCGTGAGCTCGTCGTCTCGGAGGAGCAGGAGCAGGAGCCCGGCCCGTGAGGATCACCGCGGCCGTAACGGCGCACAAGGGCGCCCCGTTCACTCTCGAGCAGGTCGAGCTCGGACCGCTGCGGGCGGACGAGGTGCTCGTGCGGATCGCCGCGGCCGGGATCTGCCACACCGACCTGATCGTCCGCGACCAGTGGTATCCGGTGCCGCTGCCCGCGGTGCTCGGCCACGAGGGTGCCGGCGTCGTCGAGCAGGTCGGGGCGGGCGTGACCGCCGTCGGGCCGGGCGACCACGTCGCCCTGAGCTACCACTCGTGCGGCCACTGCCCGTGTTGCGCCACCGGCCTGCCGGCGTACTGCCACGCGTTCTTCACGCTCAACTTCGGCGCGGCCCGCCCTGACGGCACGAGTGCCCTCGAGCGCGACGGCGCGCCCCTGCACGCGCACTTCTTCGGGCAGTCGAGCTTCGCCACCCACTCGGTGGCAAACGCGCGCAACGTGGTCAAGCTCGACCCCGGCATCCCGCTCGAGATCGTGGCCCCGTTCGGCTGCGGCATCCAGACGGGCGCGGGCGCGGTGCTGAACGTGCTGCGGCCGCAGGCCGGGACAGCGATCGCCGTGTTCGGCACGGGCTCGGTCGGCCTCGCGGCCGTGCTGGCCGCCCGCATCGCCGGGTGCACGACGATCATCGGCGTCGACAAGCACGCCGCGCGGCTCGAAACGGCCCGCGAGCTGGGAGCGACCCACACGGTCGTCGCCGGGAGCGAGGACGCGGTCGCGGCGATCATGCGCATCACCGGCGCCGGCGCCGATTTCAGCCTCGAGGTGACGGCCTCGCCGCAGGTGTTCCGGCAGGCGGTCGAGTGCACCGCGCCGACCGGGGTGTGCGGCCTGATCGGCGCTCCGGCCTTCGGCACCGAGGTGGCGCTCGACATGAACAGCATCCTCGTCTGCGGTCGGACGATACGCGGGATCGTCGAAGGCGATAGCGTGCCGTCGGTGTTCCTGCCGCGGCTGATCGAGCTGTGGCGGCAGGGTCGCTTCCCGGTGGAGCGGTTCATGACCTTCTACGACTTCGACCAGATCGAGCGCGCCGCCCGCGACGCCGAGGCCGGCGAGGTGATCAAGCCGGTGCTGCGCACCGGAAGCTGAGACGAGGAGGAGCAGATGAGCGCAACGGACACTCGAGCGAAGGATTGCCGCCACCTGATCGGGGGGCAGTGGGTCGACTCGGCCGGGGGTGGCCGCTTCGACGATCTCGATCCCTACACGGGCGACGTGGTCGCGAGCGTCGCGGCGGGCGGGAGCGAGGACGCCCGCCGGGCGATCGAGGCCGCGCACCAGGCGTTTGCCGTCTGGTCGCAGGCCGGCCCGGGCCAGCGCCAGGCCGTCTTCCTGAAGGCCGCCGACGTGCTCGAGTCTCGCCGCGACGAGGTGGTCGAGTGGCTGGCGAAGGAGACGGGCTGCAGCTTCGGCTTCGGCATGTTCCAGATGGGCTTCGTCGCCGGCCTGTTCCGCCAGGCCGCCGGGGCGGCGTACGCACCCCTCGGCCAGGTCATCCCCTCCGACATGCCCGGCGCGTTTGCGATGGGCGTACGGAGGCCCGTCGGTGTGGTCGGAGCGATCTCGCCGTGGAACGCCGCCCTGATCCTGTCGGCCCGCGCGATCGCCGCGCCGCTCGTGTTCGGAAACACGGTTGTCCTTTCCCCGTCCGAGGAGTCGCCGTACGTGGGCGGCCTGCTGTGGGGCGAGATCTTCGCCCAGGCGGGGCTGCCCGACGGCGTGCTGAACATCGTCACCCACGACCGCGCCGGCGCTCCCGCGATCGGAGAGGAGCTCGTCTCCAACCCGCGGGTGCGGCGGATCAACTTCACCGGCTCGACCGCCACCGGCCGCAAGCTCGCGGAGGCCGCCGGCCGCAACCTCAAGCGCGTCGTGCTCGAGCTCGGAGGCCAGAACCCGCTGATCGTGCTGGCCGACGCCGACCTCACGTACGCGGTCGACGCCGCCACGTTCGGCGCCTACCTGCACCAGGGCCAGATCTGCATGTCGGCGCGTCGCATCATCGTCGAGCGGCCGATCGCCGAGGAGTTCACGGCCGCGCTCGCGGCCAAGGTCGCGGGACTCGGCGTGGGCGACCCGCGCGAGCACACGACGATCATCGGCCCGCTCATCAACCCGGCCGCGCTCGAGACGGTCAGCCGACGGGTCGACGACGTCGTCAAGGCGGGCGCGAAGGTGCTTGCGGGCGGAGGCGCCGAGGGCACCTGCTACCGGGCGACGTTGCTCACCGACGTGCCCCGCGACAGCGAGTTCGCCCAGGTCGAGACGTTTGGCCCGGTGGCCTCGATCGAGGTGGTCGAAAGCGCCGACGAGGCCGTGACTGCCGCCAACGCGACCAGCTACGGGCTCGCCTCCGGCATCATCACCACCGACCCGGACAAGGGCCTCGCGATCGCCGCCCGGCTCGAGGCGGGCATCGTGCATGTGAACGACCAGCCGGTGCACGACGAGCCGCAGATGCCGTTCGGCGGGGTCAAGGACAGCGGCTGGGGCCGCTTCGGCGGGACGTTTGCGATGGACGAGTTCACCGACCTGCAGTGGGTGACCGTGCAGAGCGGGACGCGGCCGTTCCCGTTCTGAGCAGGTCGATCGAGGGAGTGCGATGGCGGAGATAGTCAGCCTGGAGGAGGCCGTGGCCGAGCTCGTCTCGGACGGCGACGCGGTGGCGCTCGAGGGGTTCACGCACCTGATCCCGCACGCCGCCGGCCACGAGCTGATCCGGCAGGGCCGCCGCGACCTCACGCTGATCCGGCTCACGCCCGATGTCGTCTACGACCAGCTGATCGGCACCGGGTGCGCCGCGAAGCTCGTGTTCTCGTGGGGCGGGAACCCCGGCGTCGGCTCCCTCCACCGCCTGCGCGAGGCGGTCGAGCACGGCTGGCCGGTGCCGCTCGAGCTCGAGGAGCACTCTCACGCCGGCATGGCGGCGGCATACGCGGCCGGAGCGGCCAACCTGCCGTTCGCCGTGCTGCGCGGATATGCCGGCACCGATCTGCCCGCGCACACGCAGGCGGCCTGGATCGAGTGCCCGTTCACCGGCGAGCGGCTGGCGGCCGTGCGGGCGCTGCGGCCCGACGTCGGCATCATCCACGCCCAGCGCGCCGACCGGGACGGAAACGTGCAGCTGTGGGGGATCAGCGGCGTGCAGAAGGAGGCGGTGCTGGCGGCGGCCCGGTCGCTCGTCACGGTCGAGGAGGTCGTGGACGAGCTCGAGCCGGTGCCAGGCGCCGTGATCCTGCCGACCTGGGTGGTGAGCGCGGTGGCGGTCGCAGCCGGCGGCGCCCATCCCTCCTACGTCCACGGCTACTACGAGCGCGACAACGCCTTCTATCGCCGCTGGGACGGGATCAGCCGCGACCGCGACGCGTTCGCCGACTGGATCCGCGAGCACGTGCTGGAGGCGGCCGGGTGAACGGGTACACCGCGGAGGAGATGATGGCCGTGGCCGCCGCCCGCAAGTTGCGCGACGGCGCCGCCTGCTTCGTCGGCATCGGGCTCCCGAGCCGCGCGGCGAACCTCGCCCGCGCCACCCACGCCCCCGGCTGCGTGCTCATCTACGAGAGCGGCACGATCGGCGCGAAGCCCCTCAACCTGCCCCTCTCGATCGGCGACGGCGAGCTGGCCGAGACCGCCGACACGGTCGTCTCGGTGCCCGAGATCTTCAGCTACTGGCTGCAGGGCGGACGCATCGACGTCGGCTTCCTCGGCGCCGCCCAGATCGACCGCTACGCCAACCTGAACAGCACCGTGATCGGCGACTACGACCATCCCAGGGTGCGCCTGCCCGGGGGCGGCGGCGCGCCCGAGATCGCGGCCTCCTGCAAGGAGACGCTGGTGATCCTGAGGCAGTCCCGCCGCACGTTCGTCGAGACGCTCGACTTCCGCACGTCGGTCGGGTTCGGCGAAGGCCCCGGGTCGCGGGAGCGGCTCGGCCTGACCGGCGGCGGCGTGAGCGCCGTCATCACCGACCTCGGCGAGCTCGCGCCCGACCCCGAGAGCTGCGAGCTCACGCTCACCCGCATCCACCCGGGCGTGACCGCCGAGCAGGTGGTCGAGGCGACCGGCTGGCCGCTGCGGGTCGCCGCCGGCCTCGTCACGAGCACGCCGCCGGGCGAGCGCGAGCTCGAGGCGCTGCGCTCGCTGCGCACCGTCGAGGAGCGGGAGCCGGCCGGATGAGCGGAACGGCGATCGAGCGGGCCGCGGACGGCGCCGACGGAACGGTGGATCCGCCCTACCTGTACCCCGGCTATCGCTCGACGCGCCTGCGCGCGCCGCTTCGGCCGCTGATCATGCTGCCGGAGTCGATGCACGACTCTTCGGGCCCCGTGTACGGCGACGGGCCGCCGGCCGAGACCGACTCCGACCTCACCCGTCAGCACGCCGGCGAGCCGCTGGGCGAGCGGATCATCGTCACCGGCCGGGTGCTGGACGGGGGCGGCAAGCCGGTGCCGGGCGCGCTGATCGAGCTGTGGCAGGCGAACGCCGCCGGCCGCTACATCCACCAGCGCGACCGGCACCCGGCGCCGCTCGATCCCAACTTCACCGGGGCCGGCCGCTGTCTCACCGACGGCGGCGGCGCGTACCGGTTCACGACGGTGAAGCCCGGTGCCTACCCGTGGCAGAACCATCCCAACGCGTGGCGGCCGGCCCACATCCACTTCTCGATCTTCGGGCGTGCGTTCACCGACCGCCTGGTGACCCAGATGTACTTTCCGGGCGATCCGCTCTTCGCCGCCGACCCGATCTTCCAGTCGATCCGTGACCCGCGGGCACGCGAGCGGCTGATCTCGGCGCTCGACTGGGAGACAACCACGCCGGAGTGGGCGCTCGGCTACCGCTTCGACATCGTGCTCGGCGGCCGCGACCCGACCCCGGTCGAGGCGTGACCCGGATGGCAGGGGCGACGCCGTCACAGACCGTGGGGCCGTTCTTCGCGTTCGGCCTGTGCACGACCGACCACAGCCGCCTGGTCGATCCGGCCCGGCCCGACGCGATCCGGGTCGGCGGCCGCGTGCTCGACGGCGAGGGCGCGCCCGTCTTCGACGCGATGGTCGAAATCTGGCAGCTCGACGAGCGCGGCGGGCGGGCGGACGGCTTCGGGTGGGGCCGCTGCGGCACCGACGTGGACGGCCGGTACGGCTTCGTCACCGTCAAGCCGGGCGGCCAGGGCGCGGCGCACATCGCGATGCTCGTCTTCGCCCGCGGTCTGCTGAAGCCGGTCATGACCCGGGTCTACTTCCCGGACGAGCCCGCAAACGCGGCCGACCCGCTGCTCGCGGCGCTCACCGACGAGGAGCGGGCGGGGCTCATGGGCAGCGCTGCCGAGGACGGCGAGATCCGCTTCGACATCCACCTGCAGGGCGGCCGACAGACGACGTTCCTGGCGCTGTGAACGCCTTCGCCCCCCTCTTCGTCCCTCCCGAGCTCGAGCGCGCGGTGTCGGATCAGGCCTGGCTCGCCGGGATGCTCGAGGCGGAGCGGGCGCTCGTGAACGCCGAGGCCATCGCCGGTGTCGTGCCCGCGCACCTGGCGGGCGCCATCTCCGATCGCTGCCGCGCCGACCTGTACGACATCGAGGCGCTGTGCCGCGAGGGCCGCGCCGTCGCCAACCCGGCAGAGCCGCTGGTGCGGGCGCTGCGGGCCGGCCTGCCCGCCGAGGCGGCGGGCTTCGTGCACTGGGGCGCCACCAGCCAGGACATCGTCGACACCGCGGCGATGCTGATCGCACGGCACGCGCTGCGGCTGATCGACGGCTGGCTGGGCGAGACGGCCGGGCGCTGCGCCGCGCTCGCCCGGGCGCACCGGGCGACGCCGATCGCCGGCCGCACGCTGCTGCAGCAGGCCGTGCCGACGACCTTCGGCCTGAAGGCGGCCGGCTGGCTCCTGGGCGTACGCGAGGCCCGCGCGCTGGTCACCCATGTGCGCGACCGGCGGCTGTGCGCGCAGCTCGGCGGGGCCGTCGGCTCGCTGCAGGTACTCGGCACGCGCGGCGGCGATGTGGTGCGGTTGTACGCGCGCGAGCTCGACCTGCCCGAGCCGGCCGCTCCGTGGCACACCCGCCGGATCGCGCTGATCGAGCTGGGGGCGGCGCTCGCCGCGGCCGCCGCGGCGGCCGCGAAGA